>DASWJN010000297.1:0-45929 GCA_036397135.1 Candidatus Methylomirabilota bacterium | reverse complement strand
CTGGATGCAGGAGTACGAGGCGCTGGTGGGGATCAGCGAGGCGATGTAACACTCAGGAGGGCGGGATGAGACACAGGATCGCGATGGTCCCCGGCGACGGCATCGGCAAGGAGGTCGTCCCGGCGGCGGCCCGGGTGCTCGACCTCGCCGGCAAGCGGTTCGGGTTCGAGCTGGAGTGGACGCGGTTCGACTGGTCGTGCGAGACCTACACGAAGACCGGCCGGATGATGCCGGAAGACGGCCTGGAGCAGCTGCGCAAGTTCGAGGCGATCTTCCTGGGCGCCGTCGGCTTCCCGGGCGTGCCGGACCACGTGTCGCTGTGGGGGCTGCTGATCCCCATCCGCCGCGGGTTCCATCAGTACATCAATCTTCGCCCGGTGCGACTGCTCGAGGGCGTGCGCTCCCCGCTGGCCGGGCGCGGGCCGGCCGACATCGACATGCTGATCGTGCGGGAGAACAACGAGGGGGAGTACTCGGAGATCGGCGGGCGGCTCTACAAGGGCTCGCCGGAGGAGATGGCGGTCCAGCAGGCGATCTTCACGCGCAAGGGCTGCGACCGGGTGATGCGCTTCGCGTTCGAGCAGGCGATGAAGCGGCGCCAGCACGTGACCTCGGCCACCAAGTCGAACGGGATCATCCACAGCATGCCGTACTGGGACGAGCGGTTCGCGGCGATGAGCCAGGCGTACCCGGGCGTCAAGACGGCGCAGTACCACATCGACATCCTCACCGCGCACTTCGTGCAGCATCCCGACTGGTTCGACGTCGTCGTCGGCTCCAATCTCTTCGGCGACATCCTGTCCGACCTGGGGCCGGCCATCGCGGGCTCCATCGGCATCGCGCCGGGCGGCAACATCAACCCGGAGAAGGAGTACCCCTCGATGTTCGAGCCGGTGCACGGCTCGGCGCCGGACATCGCAGGCAAGAACATCGCCAACCCTGTGGCCCAGATCTGGACGGGAGCCATGATGCTCGAGCACCTCGGGCACGCCGACGCCGCCAGGGCGGTGGTGGGCGCCATCGAGAAGGTCGTCGAGGAAGGCAAGACCGTCACACGGGACCTGGGCGGCAAGGCCAGCACGACCGAGGCCGCGGACGCGATCGCCGCCCTGCTGTAGCTCGGTGTATCCGTCTCGGGACTTTCGCGGCCGGCGTTCGTGGCGTATCACGGGGGCATGGCGCAGGGGTCGTATACTCAGGATGGAGATCGGTCATGGCGATCGAAATCGAACCTACGCGTAAGTTCACGGCGGACGAGTTCGAGCGGATGGTCGCGCTCGGAATCTTCCGCGAAGACGAGCGGCTGGAGCTGATCGGCGGCGAAATCGTCGAGATGGCGCCGATCGGTCACCGCCATGCCGCCTGTATCGCCAACCTCAATGAGTTCTTCGTCACCGGCCTCGGCAAACGGGCACTCGTCTGGGGCCAGGGGCCGGCGCGGGTGGCCATCGATTCGGTGCCCGAGCCGGATCTGGCATTGCTACGCCGCCGGTCGTACCGGACGGGCGCACCGAGGCCGGAGGACGTGCTGTTGATCGTGGAGGTCGCCGAGAGCTCGCTGCGCTACGACCGGACCGTCAAGCTGCGGCTCTATGCGAGCGCCGGGATCCCGGAGTACTGGATCGTCGGCGTCGAAGGCGAATGGATCGACGTCTATCGGTCGCCCGAGGGCGCCGGGTACCGCGAGCGCCGCCGCGCCGGCCGCGAGGACAGCATCGCGCCGCTGGCATTCGCCGACCTCGCGGTGGCTGTCGACGACGTCTTCGCCTGAACCGTCCCGCTACCGCACCAACCGCGCGAAGCGGCGGACGGAGATCAGGAAGAGCGCGACGCCGAGCACCAGGATCCCCGCCACGTCCTGCCATACATAGGCCAGCCCGTTGCCCTTGAAGAGCACCTGGTAGCCGAAGTCGACGTAGTGGCGCACTGGCGAGAGCAGGCCGGCGCTGCGCATGAAGACGCCCTGGCTCTCCGGTGGGGTGAGGGCGCCGGAGAGCAGCGTCATCGGGTAGAGGATCAGCAGCAACATCATCATGGCTTGGCCGAGGGTGCGGGCGACGACGGCGATGCCGAGGCCGAGGCTCGCCATGGCGAAGACGTAGACCACCGTCACGACGTAGAAGAGCGCCAGGCTGCCGCGGATTGGCGTCTGGAAGGCGCCCTGGACGATGGCGAGCACCGAGCCCATGACCGCGAGCGGCACCAGCGTGACCACGGGCACCAGCTTGGCCGCGAACAGCTCGATGGGACGCAGCGGGCTCACCAGCAGGTGCTCGACGGTGCCGTGCTCGCGCTCGCGCACCATGGCGGCGGCGGCCAGCAGCATCCCGATCATCGTCGCCTGGTTGAACACCTCCAGCAGGCTCGAGAACCACGTCTCCACGAGGTTGGGGTTGTACTCGACCCGGGGACGGACGTCCACGTGCGGGATACGGCGCGCGCCAAGGCCGCCGGCGCCGGCCAGGCGCTCCACGCTGTAGCCGTGGGCGAGGCTCGCGATGTGGGCGCCGGCCAGCGTGGCCGTCATCGACTGCGAGCCGTCGGAGATCACCTGGAAGCGCGCGGTGCCCTGCTGAACGCGCCGCTCGAAGTCGGGCGGGATGACGACGGCCAGGCTGGCCTCGCCGCGATCCAGCCTGGCCACCACCTCGCGGTCGCTCCAGGCCTGCTCCACCAGCTTGAAGTAGGGCGCGCGGAAGCGCGAGACGAGCTCGCGGCTGGCGGGGCTCTGCGACAAGTCGAGTACGACGACCGGGTACTGGTACAGCTCGGTTGCAATGCCGTGGCCACTGGTGTAGACGGCGCCGGTGAAGGCCCAGCCGAGGATGAGCAGCATCGGCACGTCGCGGAAGAGCTGGCTGAACTCCTTGCGGATCAGCGCGGCGAGGCGGCGGCGCATCAGCCCACCCGCTTGCGAAGCGCCAGCCAGGCGATGGCGTACACGACCACCGCGTAGCCGGCCAGCGCGGCCAGGCTCGGCGCGTAGGGGGCGGCGCCGCCGCCCTTGAGGTAGGCGCCGCGCACGACGTCCATGAAGTACGTCGCCGGGATGAGGTGGGCGACGAAGCGGCCGACCGCGTCCTGGCTGGCCACCGGGGCGAAAATCCCCGAGAACGTGAAGGCGGGGGCGACGGCCACCAGGAACGTCGCCAGCATCGCGGCGAGCTGGGTGCGGGTCAGTGCGGAGATGACCAGGCCGAGGCCGATCGTGCAGATCGAGTAGAGCAGGGCGGCGGCCGACAGCAGCCAGGCGCTGCCGACGAAGCGGAGCTGGAAGAGCCACACGCTGACCGCGAAGATCACCAGGAAGTCGAGGAACGACACGGCGACGTACGGCAGGGCCTTGCCGGCCAGGATGTCCCAGCGGGTGGCGGGCGAGGCGTAGAGATTGAGGATCGTCCCGCTCTCGCGCTCCCGCACGATCAGCAGCGCGCTCAGCAGCGGCGGGAAGATCATCATGACGATGACCAGCATCCCGGGCACGATGAAGTTCTTGCTCTCGAGCGTGGGGTTGTACCAGACGGACATCTCCATCTGCACCGGGAGCACCTGGCCGCCGCGCCACCCATGCTCGACGAGCCACGCGCGCAGGAGCTGCTGGTTGTAGAGCGTGCTGACCGCCTCCACGTAGCCGAGCGCGATCTGCCCGCGGGAGGGGAACGAGCCGTCCACGGTGACGCCAACCGCCACGGTCTCGTTGGCGCTGAGCCGCCGGCCGAAATCCGGCGGGATGTCGAGCACGACGCGCGCTCGGCCCGAGCGGATCCACTCGCGCGCCTGGGCCTCGCTGTCCAGCCGGGCCACCAGGCGGAAGTACTCGGAATTGACGAAGCCATCCACGTACTGGCGGCTCCACACCGAGCGGTCCCGGTCGACGACGGCGACGAGCAGCCCCTTGACGTCGAGCGAGAGCTGGTAGCCGAGCAGGATCAGCAGCATGAGCGGCACCACGAACGCGAGCCCCAGGTAGACGGGGTCGCGCAGGAGCTGGCGCGTCTCCTTGCGGGCGATGGCCAGGACGCGGTCACCCACGGTTGAGCCCCGCCGCGTGAAGGACGCTCGCGAACGTGTCCTCCATCGAGAGCGGCTGGATCTCGGCCCGGGCCTCCAGACCGGCGGCGGCGAGCGCGGCCGTCAGCGCCCGGATGTCCGCGTCGGGGTGGTCGCTCTGCCAGCGGATACGGCGGCCGTAGAGCATGGCGTCGGGCACGTGCTCGCGCACGAGCACGAAGGCGCGCGCGAAGTCCGGGGCGTCCACCGCCACCATCGGCCCACCGGCCTTCTCGGCCTGCCGGGTGAGCTCGTCCGGGCGGCCCAGGGCCACCAGCCGCCCCTGGTGCATGAATCCCAGCGTGTCGCAGTTGGCGGCCTCGTCCATGTAGTGGGTGGAGACGAGGACCGTCACGCCGCGCCGATGGGCGAGGTCGCGCACGAGGTCCCAGAAGTGGCGGCGCGCGAGCGGATCGACGCCGGCCGTCGGCTCGTCCAGGAACAGCACGCGCGGCTCGTGGAGGATGGCCGAGGCCAGCGCCAGCCGCTGGCGCAGCCCGAGCGGCAGCGCGAGCGGGACCCGGTCGCGGAACTCGGCGAGGCCGAGGCTGGCCAGCAGCGCGTCGATCCGGCGGCCGGCCGTCGCGCGGTCGAGGCCGTAGAGGCCGGCGGACAGCCGGAGGTTCTCGAGCACGGTCTGGTCTCGGTAGAGCGCGAAGCGCTGCGACATGTAACCGATGCTGCCCCGCACGCGCGCCCGCTCGCGCCGCACGTCGTGGCCGGCCACGACCGCGGTGCCCGCCGTCGGCGGCTGCAGCCCGCATAGCATCTTGATCAGCGTCGTCTTGCCGGCGCCGTTGGGGCCGAGCAGGCCCAGGATCTCGCCCGGGCGCACCTCCAGGCTCACCTCGTCCACGGCGGTGAAGGCGCCGAACCGGCAGCTGAGTCGCTCGGCCCGCACCGTCGCGGCGTGGTCGTCGAAGGCGGCCTCGCCCGGCGTCGCCGCGAGGGCCGGGCCCGGCTCCCGTCCGTGGCCGCTGAGGTGATGGACGAAGACGTCCTCCAGGCTCGCGTGGCGGCCCGCCAGCGCGCCGGTCAGCTCGTCGGGGGTGCCGGCGGCGATGAGGGCGCCCGCATGCATGAGGCTGACGCGATGGCACCGCTCGGCCTCGTCCATGTACGACGTCGTCAGCAGCACGGTCACGCCGCGGCTCACGACGAGCGTGTGGATGATCGTCCAGAAGTCGCGCCGCGAGACCGGGTCGACGCCCGTCGTCGGCTCGTCCAGCAGCAGGACGTCGGGCAGGTGGATCAGCGTGCAGATCAGGGCGAGCTTCTGCCGCATCCCGCCCGACAGCGTGCCGGCCGGCCGGGCGAGGAACGGGGCGAGGCGGGTCATGCGGAGCAGCCGTTCGCGGTTGTCCTCGTACTGGGCGCGGGGCACCCGGCGGAGGTCGCGGAAGAACTCGACGTTCTCGGCCACGGTCAGCGAGTCGTACAGGTTGAGGCCGAGGCCCTGCGGCATGTAGCCGATGACGTGCTTGACCGCCTCGGGATCGCGGACGACGTCCACGCCGGCAACCGAGGCCGTGCCGGCGTCGGCGCCCAGCACGCCGGCGAGGATCTGGAGCACGCTCGTCTTGCCGGCGCCGTCGGGTCCGATGAGCCCCACCACCTCGCCGCGTGCCACCGTGAACGAGACGCCGGCCACGGCCCGGATGCGCCCGCGGGCGTAGGTCTTTGTCAGCCCGCGGACGTCGATGACCATCGATGTCGCGTCAGGGGGCCGGCCAGGGCGCGTCCGGCTGCCAGCGGACGACCGCATCGGCGGGCATGCCGGGCTTGAGCACCCCGTCGGGGTTCTCGGCGAGCGCCACCTCGACGGCGAACACGAGCTTCACCCGCTCCTCCCGCGTCTCCACGTTCTTGGGCGTGAACTCGGCCTCCTGGGAGACCCGGCTCACCCGCGCGGAGAACGGCCGCCCCGGGTAGGCGTCCACGTAGACGCGCGCCTCCTGCCCGAGGGCGACCTTGCCGATGCTGGGCTCGGGCACGTAGATCTTCACGTAGAGCCGGTCGAGGTCCACGAGGGTGAAGAGCGGCGTACCGTCGCCCACGCGCTCGCCGCGCTCCACCGTGCGCGTCAGCACCCGGCCGGTGATGGGGCTGCGGATCGCGAAGTCGGCCACGTGGCTGCGCTGCTCGTCGACCTGCGCCTGGGCCTGGAGTCGCTGGCGCGCCAGCGCATCGCGCTCGGCCCGCATGGCCTCGAGCTGCCGGGCCCCCAGGCGGGCCAGCGCCAGCTGCTTGTCACTCGTCTCCAGGGCCGCCTCGGCCTCCCGGACCGCGTGATCGGCGACCTCGGCGGCCAGGCGCGCGCGCTCGGCCTCCTGGGGGGCGATCAGCTCACGGGCGACGAGCATCGCAGCGCGCTCGCCCTCGCGCTGCGCCTGCAGCGCATGGGCTCGCGCCCGTTGCACGCGGGCCTCCGCCTCGCGGCGCCCTGCCGCGGCCTGCTCGATCTGCAGCGTCACCTGCCGGTCGGTCATGGCGAGCTGGGTGTCGGCCGCGCGCAGGCGCTCGGTGAGCGCGTTGAGCTGCTCCTCGGCCGCGCGCAGGCGCTCGCGCTGCGCCTGGTCGTCCAGAGTCGCCAGGACCTGGCCGGCCTTCACCGCCTGCCCCTCGTCCACGTGCAGCGCCACCACCCAGGCCGAGGTTTTCGGCGTCAGCGTGGTCATGCGGCCCTCGATGCGCCCGCTTGCGAAGAGCACGCCTGTCGGCGCCGGCGCCACGAGCCACGACTGCAGCCGGGGACCGATGACGACGGCGGCAACCAGCATTGCGAGGATCGCGATGACCGCCGTGCGGGTCGACGGCCGGCGCCACCGTCGGGGGGCCCCCGCCGGCGCCGGGGCCTCGGTGGGGCCGGGCGGGAGCACTCCGTCGCCGTTGGTCGCGACATCCTGGCGGACGGGCTCGAGACGCATGACGACGAAATTGATCGCAAGGCGTGTGCCGCCGACGACGGCAGCGAAATCGGTAGGTTACGCCGCGAGCGACGCGGGCGCGATGGGGCGGGCGTGCCTCAGCGGAGGCGCCCCATCCCCATCGCGGCGGCGGGCGAGGCCGAGACGGCGTCGGCGCGGCCGTTCTGGGCGACCATCGCCTCGATGATCCGCTCGGGGACGCCGGCGGCCTTCAGGCTGACGAGCGTCTCGGCCCGGACGTCGAACTTCGTGGTGGTCGACCGGATCTTCGTCAGGATCAGGTCCTCCGACAGCCCCGCCTTCACCATCGTGATGACGGCGTCGTTGGTGAGCACCTCCTGCGCGTGGACGCCGCCGCCCAGCAGGACGGCGACGGCGATCGCGATCACCCCCCACACTCTTGCTGCCATGGTGTCCTCCCCGGCCCCGCGCCCGGCTCGACTAGCGTTCGTTCGACAGCACCAGCGTCCCGGCGGCCGAGAGCATGCCGCCCATCCCGTTCACCAGCGACGTCCGGAGATTCGGCACCTGGCGCGGCCCGCACTCGCCGCGGAGCTGCCGGGCGGCCTCGATGATCGGGAAGATCCCGTACATCCCAGTGTGGGTGTAGGAGAGGCCGCCGCCGTTGGTGTTGATCGGCAGCGCGCCGCCCGGCGTCGAGCGACCCTCCTCGAAGAACCGCACGCCCTCGCCCCGCTTGGCGACGCCGAGCGACTCCAGCATGATCGGCGGCCCCGACGTGAACGCGTCGTAGAGCATGACGTGCTGGAAGTCGGTCGGGCCCACGCCGGCCATGCGGAACGCCTTGTCGCCGGAGATGCGCGTGGCCTCGCTGAACGTCAGGTCCTTCATCTGCGTGAGGCTGACGTGCTCGGTGCCCTCGCCCATGCCCCGGACGTAGACGGGCTTCCTGGCGCAGTCCTTCGCGCGGTCGGCCCGGGTGAGCACGACGGCGCCGCCGGCGTCGGTCACCAGGCAGATGTTGAGCACGGTGAACGGCCACACGACCGGCCGCGCCTTGAGCACGTCGGCGACGGTGAGCGGCTCGCGCCGCAGCGCCTTCGGGTTCAGGGCCGCCCACTGGCGGGTGGAGACGGCCACCTGCGCCCACTGCTCGAGCGTGGTGCCGTACCGGTGCATGTGGCGCGTGGTGATGAGGCCGAACAGGGTGGGCGCCGGGCCGAAGCCGTAGGGCGCCTCGTACTGGCCGGGGATGGCCGTGTCGCGGCGCGGGCTGACGCCGACCTGCGAGCGGCCGGACTCGCCGTGGGAGATGACCGCCACGTCGCACAGGCCGTGGTGGAGCGCCGCCACCGCGTGGCCGACCATGATGATGAACGAGCAGCCGCCCACGGTGGTGCCGTCCACGTAGCGCGGCGTGATGCCCAGCGCCTCGCCGATGGTGGCGGGGGAATGCTGGCCGGCGGTGAAGATGCCGTCCACGTCGGACACCTTGAGGCCGGCGTCGCGCACGGCGTTGGTGACGGCCTCCACGTGCAGCGAGAGCTGGCTCTTGTGGGGCAGCGTGCCCATCTCGTCGGACTCGTCCACGCCCACGATGCAGGCGACGTTCGAGAGGTCGCGCGGACTGGCCATCGCGCTCACCGTCCCGCCGGCCGGAACAGCGGCAGCGTGATCTCGTCGGTCAGCTTCGAGAACACGACCTCCACCGGCGTGTCGCAGCGGATCTTCTTGGGGTCGGGCTCGATACCGATCAGGTTCGACATCATCCGCGGCCCCTCGGCCAGCTCCACCAGGGCCAGCACGTACGGCGCCGGCACCTTGAAGGCCCTGTTGAACGACTGGTAGCCGATCTCGAACGAGTGCAGCGTGCCGCGCCCCTTCGACTGGATCCAGCCGATGTCTCGGGCCGAGCACCTGGGGCAGGCGACCCGCGGATACCAGAACACGTGCCCGCAGGCGCCGCACCTGGGCAGCATGAGCTTCTGCTCGCGCAGGCCGTCCCAGTAGGGCTTGGCCTCCGGCGTCATCGGATTCGGCAACGGGCGATCGATCTCCATGGGCTCCTCTCCTTGATCGGGGCGAGCCCGAGGCTAGTAGCGGCGCCCCACGGTGTCAAGAACATTGGACATTCCATCGGACATGCGGTTCGTTCTACGGTCCGGCTCATGCCGGAGATCTCCCGATTTTTCGGGATCGTCATCTCGATGTTCTATGCCGACCATTCGCCACCGCATTTTCACGCCCGCTACGGTGAGCACCGGGCGATAATCGAGATCGAGTCGTCGATGTTGCTGGGCGGTTCGCTGCCGCCGCGCCCGCTCGGCCTGGTGATGGAGTGGGCGGCGAAGCACCGGGCGGAGCTGCGGGACGATTGGCGGCTGGCGCGCCAGCTGCAACCTCTCCTGCCGATTCCGCCCCTGGAGTGACGCCATGATGGTCGATGTGACCGAGGTCCGGCCGCTGGGGCACCATCGCGTCTTCATCAAGTTCGAAGACGGGGTCGAGGGGGAGATCGACATCGCCGAGCTGATTACGTTCGAGGGGGTGTTCGCGCCGCTTCGGGATCCGTCGCGCTTCGCCGAAGTGCGCGTGCATCCCGAGCTGGGGACCGTGTGCTGGCCGGGCGGCGCCGACCTCGACCCCGACGTGCTCTACTCCAAGCTTTCCGGCAAGCCGATCCGCCTCCAGCGCTAATGATGACTCTCGTGGAATCCGGTGACGCCGGGGGTCGGGCACGGGGGCCGGGCGCGCGCCGTCATGGCGAGCCGTTGTCGCCGTAACTCGCTCCGGGCCCGGCTCGCTCGGTCCCCCCATCCCCCAAGGGGGCTGGGGCGCAGGTCAGTCGAATCGTTGGCGGCTCGCTCGCCGGACCCTGCGCTCGAACGGCGACAACGGCTCGCCATGACGGCGCGCGCCCGGCCCCCGCGCCCAACCCCCAGCGTCACCACGTTTCACGAGATTCATTGGATGTGAGCCAAGCAGGACGTTTCTCTTGCGGGTGAACGTTTCGCCGCACCCTCGCAGGGGGATGCGTAGTCCCGGCCCAGCAGGCGCCGCGCCCGGGCAGCCCTGCTCAAGCGCGTGTTAGCCAGCGCCGAAATGATCGGGATGCAGCCGAACCGGAGGAAGGCGTGAGCGACGACCATCAACTTCCACCTTCACCCGAGAGGCGAAGGAGTACGGAGACCAGATGGGCGAAAACGTAGTTCTCATCGATGGCGCTAGGCTGACACGCTTGATGATTGAGCACGGCGTGGCGGTCACGCACTATCGAACCGTGCGGTTGCCGCGCGTGGATCAAGACGATTTCGAAACGGGGTGATAGGACATGGCTGCTGCGCGGCCGGCGCGGCCGTGGCTAACAGGCTGGAGCGGTCCGGCTTCGCCGGGCGCTCAGCCTGGCCGTTCGGCGCAGCGTCACCAATCTCGCGGCGCGGCTCTGCGGCGAGGCGGCGCCGGGCCAGATCTTGATTTCGCGGCGGCTGCTCGGACTGGTCGAGAACCTTGTGGACGCGGAGGTCGTGGGGGGACCTGACCCTGAAGGGCTTCGCGCGGCCGGTGCCCACTTCAGCGTGCGGGCCCTCCGCGCGGGCTGAGGACAGAGGGCGCGGGACAACTGCGGCTCATCGCCCGGCCCGCGCCCGGCCCCAACATCTGGGTTGACTCGCAGGCGGCGGTCCCGTAGGTTGTGGCCGCAATGGGATCCCGACTCGCGAACCGATCCCGCGGCGCCTATGCCGCGGCGTGGGGCGGATGACCGTGGCCGGGCAGCAGCGTCGCGACGCCTACGACCCGCGGTCCGGGCTCGAGTGGATGGACGTCGACCTCCTCGACGACGCCGATGACGACGACCTCGACTGGCTGCCGCCGCCCCGGCGCCTGCCCCCCGCGGCCCCGCCCGCGTTGGGATGGCGGCAGCAGGTCGACCAGATCGGCGCCACGATGCGCAGCACCACGACGCCGTGGCCGGAAGGCAAGCAGATCCACTACGTGATCTCGGTGCCCGACACCATGGGCGATCGCACGCTCGCCCTCGACGTCGGCTGCCGGCAACGGAAGAAGAACGGCGAGTGGCGCCGGCTCACCTCGTTCCGGCTGTCCCCCTTCGACGTCGAGCGGTTGCCCGATCCGACCGACCGCCAGATCCTGGCCACCCTCTCGGGCAGCGACAGCGGATACGGCTACCCGCGGGCGGGGTACCCGGCGTCGCCGTTCATCACGCACCACGTCCCGACCTCGGTGCTCCCCTCGTTGCTGCCGCTCGTCGTCGGGACGGGGCGGGCCAGCGTTCGCGCCGGGCGCGGCTCCGAGCCGGCCCTGTCGCCCGTGGCGTGGGACGACGGCGAGCCCTGGCAGTTCCGGCTGAGCATCCGCGCCGGAGAATCCCGCCGGTATTCCGTGACCGGCGTCCTCGTCCGCGGCGAGGAACGCCTCGATCTCGCGGCGCCGCTGCTGGTGCTCGCGGGCGGGATCGTCGTGTTCCCCGATCGGGTGGCGCGCCTGGACGACGGCGGCGCCTTCGCGTGGATCGCGCACCTGCGCCGGTCGGGCGCGCTCCGCGTGCCTGCCAGCCAGGTCATGCAGTTCGTGGGCGACCTGTTCCGCCTGCCGCAGGTCCCCCGTCACGAGCTGCCGGCGAAGCTGGCCTACGAGACCCACCAGCCCACCCCCAAGCCTCA
This sequence comes from Candidatus Methylomirabilota bacterium, assembly GCA_036397135.1. GTDB lineage: Bacteria > Methylomirabilota > Methylomirabilia > Rokubacteriales > CSP1-6 > AR5. The sequence continues at coordinate 34,309 of DASWJN010000297.1, read as the reverse complement.
GCTGCGGGTGCACCGCGGGCCCCGGGAGTGGCCGCCCGACCTCTTCCGCGCGGACCTGGCATTCGACTACGACGGCCTCGTGGTCGTCGCGGACCGGCCGGAGCGCGCGGTGTTCGAGCCCGAGCGCCGGCGGCTCGTCCTGCGCTCCGCGGAGCCGGAGCGCGCCGCTCGCGAGCGCGCGCTGGCGCTGGGCCTGCGCGAGCGCGCCTTCATGGCCGTGCACGGCTCGACCAGGACCCTGGCCGTGAGCGCCCGCAGCCTTCCCCGCGTCGCACGGGTGCTGCTCGAGGAGGGCTGGCACGTCGAGGCCGAGGGCCGGCTGTACCGGCAGCCCCGGGCCTTCAACATGTCGGTGACGACCGGCATCGACTGGTTCGAGCTGCACGGCACCGTCGAGTTCGACGACACCGAGGCGGCCCTGCCGGCCCTGCTCAGCGCGTTGCGCCGCAACGAAGGCATGGTGCGCCTGGGCGACGGCAGCTACGGCCTGCTCCCGGAGGACTGGCTGCGGCGCTACGCGCCCCTCGCCGGGCTGGGCACCCCGCACGACGACCACGTCCGGTTCGGGCGCACCCAGGTCGGGCTCCTCGACGCGCTGCTCGTCGCCCAGCCCGAGATCACCGCCGACGCGCTCTTCGCCCGCGCCCGCGACGAGCTGCGGCGGTTCGAGGGCATCGAGCCCGCCGATCCGCCCGCCACCTTTGCCGGCACGCTGCGCGGCTACCAGAACGACGGCCTGGGCTGGCTGCACTTTCTCCGGCGCTTCGGCTTCGGCGGCTGCCTGGCCGACGACATGGGGCTGGGCAAGACCGTGATGGTGCTCGCGCTGCTCGAGTCCCGCCGCACCGAGGGACACAAGAAGCCCTCGCTCGTCGTCGTGCCACGCTCGCTCGTGTTCAACTGGAAGCAGGAAGCGGCACGCTTCGCTCCATCGCTTTCGGTTCTGGACTACACCGGCGCCGACCGGCGGCCGGCCCGCGAGCGCTTCGCGGACCACGACGTCATCGTGACCACGTACGGCATGCTGCGGCGCGACGCCGTCCACCTGAAGGACGTCGAGTTCGACTACGTCGTCCTCGACGAGGCCCAGGCCATCAAGAACGCCGAGACCGACGCCGCCAAGGCCGCCCGCCTGCTCCGGGGCGACCACCGTCTGGCGCTGTCCGGCACGCCCGTGGAGAACCACCTGGGCGAGCTGTGGAGCCTCTGCGAGTTCCTCAACCCGGGAATGCTGGGCGCCTCCGGCGCGCTGGGCCTGGACGGCGCGGCGGGTCGCGACCCCGACGAGGCCACCCGCGCGCTGCTGGCCCGTGCCCTGCGCCCCTTCATCCTGCGGCGCACCAAGGCGCAGGTGGCCCCGGAGCTGCCGCCACGCACCGAGCAGACCGTGTACTGCGAGCTGGAGCCGCTCCAGCGCCGGCTCTACGACGAGCTACGCGATCACTACCGCCGCTCCCTGCTGGGCCGCATCGATCGCGACGGCATCGCGCGCTCGGCGATCGTCATCCTCGAAGCGCTGCTCCGGCTCCGCCAAGCGGCCTGCCACCCCGGCCTGATCGACCGGCGCCGCACCGCCGAGCCCGCCGGCAAGCTGGACGTCCTCCTGCCGCGGCTGCGCGAGGTGCTGGAGGAAGGCCACAAGGCGCTCGTCTTCTCGCAGTTCACGAGCTTCCTGGCCATCGTGCGCGACCGCCTGGACCGTGAGCGCGTCCGCTACGAGTACCTCGACGGCGCCACGCGCGACCGCCAGGCGCGCGTGGAGCGCTTCCAGCAGGACGCCGGCGCCCGGCTCTTCCTGGTCAGCCTCAAGGCCGGCGGTCTCGGCCTCAACCTGACGGCGGCCGAGCACGTCTTCCTCCTCGATCCCTGGTGGAACCCCGCCGTCGAGGCCCAGGCCATCGACCGCGCCCACCGCATCGGCCAGACCCGTCACGTGCTCGCCCTGCGGCTGATCGCGCGGGACACCGTCGAGGAACGCATCCTCGCGCTCCAGGCGCGGAAGCGCGACCTGGCCGACGCGATCATCAACGAGCAGAACAGCCTGATCCGGTCGCTGACGCGCGAGGACCTCGAGCTCCTGCTGTCGTGAGGGCTACCCTTTCGGCAGCCCCAGCACGCGCTCGCCGAGGATGTTGCGCTGGATCTCGCTCGTCCCCGCCGAGATCGTGTACTGGCGCGCGGCCACCAGGCGGTTGAACCAGCGGGGGGCGTCGGGCACCTGCTCCGTCCCCTGGTTCACCAGCGCGTGCATGCCGAGGATCTCGCCGGCCGCGTCGCCGATGCGCACGCCCAGCTCGGAGCCGGAGAGCTTGAGGATCGAGCCCTCGGGCCCCGGCGGCTCGCCGCGGATCTGGCGGGTCAGCGCCCGGAAGCGGGTGTACTTCATCGCCTCGCAGTCGATGTAGAGCTGCGCCAGCCGCTGGCGGATCCTGGGGTCGTCCCACGCCGTCCCGCCGTCCAGCGGCAGCCGCCGGGCGACGGCGATGAGCGCCAGCACCTGGCCGATCGGGTTGCGAGCGCCGGACGAGTGACGCTCGTACATGAGCGTGGTCGTCGAGACCTTCCACCCCTGGTTGAGCGGCCCCAGCAGCTGCGATTTCGGGACCACCACGTCGGTGAAGAACACCTCGTTGAAATGGTGGTGGCCGGTGGCCAGCACCAGCGGCCGCACCGTCACCCCGGGCGTCGTCATGTCCACCAGCAGGCACGAGATGCCGCTGTGCTTCGGCGCGTTGGGGTCGGTGCGCACGAGCAGGATGATCGAGTCCGCGTACTGCGCGCCCGACGTCCACACTTTCTGGCCGTTGACGAGGAAGTGATCGCCGCGGTCCTCGGCCCGCGTGCGCAGGCTCGCCAGGTCGGACCCGGCGCCGGGCTCGGAGAACCCCTGGGCCCAGACCTCGTCGGCGCCGAGGATCCTCGGAAGGAACCGGCGCTTCTGCTCGTCGGTGCCCCAGTGGATGAGCGTCGGGCCCACCAGGTTGAGGCCCATGCCGGGGAGGACCGGCGCCCGGGCGCGCGCGTACTCCTCGTCCCAGATCACGCGCTCGATGATCGAGGCGCCGCGCCCGCCGTACTCCGCCGGCCAGGCGATGCCGACCCAGCCGGCCTGGTGCATCGCCTTCTGCCAGGCGCGGCGCCGCTCGAACGTCTCGCGGTCGGGCGCCACCCGGTCGTCGGCCGGATCATCGACGCAGAGACCGGGAGGCAGGTTCGCGGCCAGCCACCCGCGGAACTCCTTGCGAAACGCCTCCTGCTCGGGTGTGTATTCAAAGTCCACGGGCTCGCCTCACTCGTCGAACGATCTCGGCTCGCACGGCCACATCCATCGACCTACAGTTCGTAGAGGGCGCGCGCGTTGTCGCAGAGGATGCGGCGGCGGGCGGCCGGCGCGACGTCCTTGAAGTTGGCCTCGATCGCCTTCTGCGACTCCGGCCACGTGCTGTCGGCGTGGGGGTAGTCCGAGGCCCACATCACGTGATCGTCGCCGAGCACGTCCAGCATCCTCAGGCCGGCGTGGTCGGTCTGGAACGTGGCCCAGACCTGGCGCCTGAAGTAACGGCTCGGCTCCATCGTGAGGGCCAGCCCGCCGTGGCGCTGCCAGAACTCGGCGGCGTCCACGAACTTGTCGTAGGTGTCGTCCAGCCGCTCCAGCATGTAGGGCAGCCAGCCGATGCCCGTCTCGGCCAGGACGATCTTCAAACCGGGGTGACGTTCGAGCGCGCCCGAGAAGATCACCGCGGCCAGCGGCTCGTCCATCTGCAGCGTCGCGGCCGCCACCCGCACGCCCATGTTGCCGCGGTGGGTGGCCTTGGGGCCCTTGAAGGTCACCGTGCGCAGGCCGCCGCCCAGGTGGAAGCCGATCACGATCCCGGTCTCGGCGGCGGCTTCCCACAGCGGCTCCCACGAATCCTCCCACAGAGGTTCCTTCACGCTGGCCGCCAGGAACATCCCCGTCCGCAGGCGCAGCTGCCCGAGGTGGCGCACCTCCTCGGCCGCGCTCCTGGCGTCGTCGACCGGAACGAGCCCCACGCCCACCAGGCGCTCGGGCGCCGTCGCGCAGAACTCCGCCAGCCACTCGTTGTAGGCGCGGTAGCAGACACGGCGCAGCTCGGGGTCCTCGATCAGCAGCGGGACGATGGGCCCGTACATCACGGTGGCGTCCACGCCGTCGCGGTCCATGTCGGCCAGCCGCAGCGCCGTCGTGGTGGGGCGCAGCACGCCCGGTTCCAGCACGCCGCCGCGCTCGAGAGCCAGGCGCCGCCCGCCCATGGCGCCCGCCACGCCCTTGCGCCCGCCCCAGGCGTCCCAGCGCGCGCCGCCGCAGACCCAGTACGGACCCTCGGCCGTGTCCACCACCTTCGGCGCTCGCTCGCGCCAGCCCGCCGGCACGCGCGCCTGCCAGAGATCTTTCGGGAGCCACTGCATGTCGATGTGGTCGTCGGCCGAGACGATGCGGTAGTCCATGCTGTCCTCCATGGCGAGGCGCGCGCCTGCCCGGAGGCTAGTCGGCCGGCGCCCGCCCTGTCAAGCGCTGGACTACAATACGGCCCGCACGACTCCAGCGCGTGGACGAGGTGGGAGCGCGATGAAGGCACGACTGAACGGCATCGAGATCGATTACGACGACGGAGGGCATGGCCCGGTGGTGCTGCTCGGTCACGGCTATTCCGCTACCGGACGCATGTGGGACGGCCAGCGCCGGGCGCTCGGCGACCGCTACCGCGTCATCAGCTGGGACATGCGGGGCCACGGCCAGACCGAGAGCCCGAACGACCCGGCGCAATACTCGGCGGCGCTGACGGTCGCCGACATGCGCGCGCTGCTCCGGCACTGCGGCGTCGAGCGCGCGGTCGTCGGCGGGCTCTCGCTGGGCGGCTACGTGTCCCTCGCGTTCTACCTCGCGCACCCGGAGATGGTCCGGGCGCTGGTCATCTGCGACTCCGGCCCCGGCTATCGCAACGCGGACGCGCGCGCCGCCTGGAACACGCGGGCGCACGAGCGGGCCGCCGAGCTTGAGGCGAAGGGGCTCGACGCGCTGGCCGGCCGCAGCCGGGAGATGCGCGAGGCCATGGGTCACCACCGCTCGGCCCAGGGGCTGGCGCACGCCGCCCGCGGGATGCTGGCCCAGGAGGGCTCGCAGGTGATCGACGGCCTGGCGGCGATCCGCGTGCCCACGCTCATCATCGTCGGCGACCAGGACCAGCCGTTCCTGGCCCCGTCCGAGTACATGGCCAAGAAGATCCCGGGCGCCCGCCTGGAAGTCATCCCCGGCGCCGGCCACTCCTCCAACCTCGACCAGCCCGACATCTTCAACCGCGTGCTCCGCGACTTCCTCGACGGGCTTTAGCGCGCAGTAGTCGTGACTGTCCACCGCGCGCGGACGGCGCTGGCGGCGGGGTGCGGGGGCACCGGCGGCGCCGGCATGGCTCGCCGGTCGCGGCAGGCTCGCTCCGGACGGGGGCGAGCGCGATCCCCCCATCCCCCACAGGGAGCTGGCTCGCCGGTGAGTCGGATCGCCGATCGCGCGCTCGCCCCCGTCCTGCGCTCGCGCACGCGACGTCGGCTCGCCCCTGATGGCGCCGCCGGTGCCCCCGCACCCCGCCGCCAGCGCCCCACCCACGGTCGGCGCCCGTTCGTGAATCGCCCGGGCTAGCATTGCCGAAAGCGCCGCGACTTCGCCGGGGCGCGACGAACGCTGGGGGGGGCATCTCGGGGCCCCCGGATCTAAACGGGCTTGTCCCCCCGGATCGTGACCCGGTGGCCGTGGCGGCGCTGGGGGTAGTAGTCCCACATCGCGTGGTGCTGCACGCAGCGGTTGTCCCAGAAGGCGACCGAGTTCACCTGCCAGCGGAAGCGGCAGTGGAACTCCGGCGTTTCCACGTGGCGGTAGAGGAACCGGAGCACCGCGTCGCTCTCCGGCCGTGCGAGCTGCACGATCCGCGTGGTGAACCCGCCGTTGACGAACAGGGCCTTGCGTCCGGAGACCGGGTGCGTGCGGATCACCGGATGCTCCGCCCTGGGGAACACGCGGCCGGTGTCGTCCACGCCGTAGCGCCCGCGGTAGACGTGCTCGCCCTCGTGCCGCGCGGTCAGCGGCTCCAGAAAGCGCTTCATCGGCTCCGACAGGGCCTCGTACGCCGCGTACATGCTCGCGAACAGCGTGTCGCCGCCCACCGCGGGCAGCTCGTGCATGTACAGGATGCTGCCCATCGGCGGCTCGGGGTCACAGGAGACGTCGGAGTGCCAGTTCTCGCCCGCCACGTGTTTGGATTTCTCGTCGGCGTGGATGACGAGGATCTCGGGATGCCCCTCCAGCAGCGAGGGGGCCGCCGGGTGCACGTGCAGCTCGCCGAAGCGCCGCCCGAACTCCTTCTGCTGGTCGGGCGTGAGGCGCTGGTCGCGGAAGAAGATCACGCCGTTGTCCACGAGCGCGTCGTGGACGGCCTTGAACGTGGGCTCGTCGAGCGGGCGGGAGAGGTCCACGCCGCCGATCTCGGCGCCGACGTTGGGGGTGAGCTTGTGCACCTGGATCGAGGCGTGGGTCATGGCCGGTCCTCCGGGGACGAACGGCGGTGGGCTGTCAGCCGGTGAGGCAGGCTAGCCGCGGGCGCGGATCGAAGTCAAGCGGTCGTGAGCGATTCGAAGATCGAACGGGCCAGGCGGGGCAGGTCGGGGTCGCGCGCGCCCATGACCAGGACAGTGTCGCCCGGCCGGGCCTCGGCCAGCGCCCAGCGCCGGGCGGCGTCGTGGTCGGCCACGTAGCCGCAGCCCAGGGCGGCTGGCAGGTCCTCGGCCAGCAGGCGGCTGGAGATGTCCTTCGCCACCGTGCCGCCCGCGTAGAAGATCTCGGCGTAACAGAACCGGTCGTGCGGGCGCAGGAGCGCGGGCAGCAGGGTCTTCAGCTCGAGCCGCAGGAAGCGCGCGGGACCGAAGCCATGGGGCTGGAAGACCGCCACCACGCGCCCGGCGCCCGCCTGCGCCGTCGTGATGGCGGCGCGCAGCTTCTCGCCGTTGTGCGCGTAGTCGTCCACCACGCGGATCCCCGAAGCCGTGACGCCGACCACCTCGAAGCGGCGGGCGACGCCCGGGAAGAGGGCCAGCAGCCCCGTCACCTCGTCCGGATCGATGCCCAGCTCGACCGCCACCATCGCGGCGGCGGCGGCGTTCTCGAGGTTGTGGCGGCCCGGCTGCGGCACGTCGAGCGTCACGACGCCGCCCGGCAGCTTCAGCAGCCCGCGTGCCCGGTCGGGCCCGGCGGCGAGCACCTCCAGCGGAGCATCGGCGTCCCGCGCCATGCCGTACGAGACCGCGTGGACTCGCCGCCCCAGCGCCGACGCCTCGGGGCAGCCGGCGTTGACGAACAGCCGCCGGCAGTTTCGCGCGAAGGCCGCGAACTGCGCGCGCAGCGAGACCAGCTCCGCGTGATCCCGGCTGATGTTGTGGACCAGGCCGATCGTCGGCTGATAGCCGATCAGCGTGCCGTCCGACTCGCATGCCTCGACCACCACCGGGCCGTTGGCCGGGCCGACCGCGAAGCAGCCGCTGCTGCCCTCGCGCACCAGGCCGGCGCCGCCGAGCACGGTGGAGGGCAAGCCGCTCTCGCGCAACACCCACGCCAGCATCCCCGTGACGGTGCTCTTGCCGCTCGTGCCGGCGATCGCCACCCCCGGCTGCCCGCTGTTCACCACCTCGGCCAGCAGGGCGGGGCGGGGCACCAGGTCGACGCCGAGCGCGCGGGCCGCCCGCATCTCGGGCGTGTCGGGCTCGACGGCGGTCGAGTAGACGAAGCGGTCGAGGCCGGCGGCGACCGCGGACCCGTCGTGAGGCCGCAGGTCGATGCCCAGACGCCGTAACCGGCTGGCCAGCTCCTGGTTCTTGCCCTGGTCGAGCGAGCGGTCGGAGCCCTGCACCTGGTGACCGCGGGCCTTCATGAGCTGGGCCAGAGGGTTCATGCCGGCCCCGGCGATCCCCGAGAAGTGATAGTGGACAGCGGCGCGGGCCGAGGCGAGCATGCCAGGCGGTGCAGCAGGAATGCCAGGTCCCGACCGGGCTCTGTCCACGATGTCGCGCGAGTTTAGGGGCCTCGCTCGGGCCCGGCGAAACTTTTTATGACCCGCTGACACCTCACACTGTCCAGGGGATGACAGAAACTCCCAGGTCGATCGCGATACACTGGGGCCACTTCACGCGGAGGTTGCCATGAGTTCAGCCGACACCGTCCGGGGCCGCGCCGTCGTCGTCCAGCCCGAGCAGAGCGCGTCCTACTGGCAGCCCGTTCCCGCCAACGGCCACGCCGATCCCACATTGACCCCGGCGACCACCGGCTTCGACACGCTGGCGATGGGCTACCAGACCATCGCGCCGGGCGGGCGCGTGCGCGAGCACTCGCACGGCGACCAGGTCGAGTTGCAGATCTGCTTCCGGGGCCAGGGGCGGGTGGTCGTGGATGGTGTCAGTCACGCGCTCGTGCCGGGGACGGCGTGCCTGCTCGGGTACGACGTCAAGCACGAGCTCGTCAACGAGGGCCCGGACGCCCTCGTCATGCTCTGGGTCATCACGCCGCCCGGGCTGGAGGATTTCTTCAAGGCGGTCGGCCGGCCGCGGACGGCGGGCGCGCCGGCGCCGGCGCCGTTCGCCCGCCCGGCCGACGTGGTGGCCATCGAGCGCGCGCTCGGCATGAACGACACCCGCGCCAGCGGCTAGGCCGCCTGCTCGTCCACGGCGCGGTCGGCGTCTTCGGCAACGGCGCGAGCGGACACGTCCAGCAGCACCGACACGACGAGCGAGACGAACGCGACGAGCAGCAGGCCGGCGTGGATGGCGTGCCCCCACTCCCAGCGGGCGCGCAGGGACTCGAAGTTCGGCGGCACCGTATCCGGCCCGGCGGCGGCCCACTGAGGGTTCACCGGGCTCACGACGGCGACCCACACCAGCAGCGCCACGGCGAGGGCGATCGCGCCCGTGAGCGCCGGGATGAACGAGAAACGTCCCCGCCGGAGAAAGGCCAGGGCGGCGGCGCTCATGATCGCGGCCGGCTCCAGCACGGCGCCGATCGGCCCGAAGCCCGCGTAGATCTGCTGGATGATCATGTAGTCGGCGCCGGCCATCGCCATCTTCACGGGCATCTCCAGCACGTGGCAGAAGGCGCTGCCGAGGATCAACGCCGAGAACACCAGGCTCAGGAACCGGAAGGCCTGCGTCAGCATGCGAGTCCCCTCTCGCACGGGCAGCAAGACGCCTGCCGCCGACCCCCCGCGCCGGGATGTCACGGGCACTCACCTTGCTGCGTTCTGCGGATCTGCAAGGAGGTGCGCGATGCACGCATTCAGGGGGTTCGTGACCGCCGCGGTGCTGATGGCCATCGCGGCCGGGCCCGCGCTCGCCCACGGCGGCGGGGCGCCGGGCACCCCCGGCACACGAGCCGTCGATCCGCGCACTGCCCCGACGACCGCGCCACCGCACGACCCGCGCATGGGGCCGCCGAGGACGGCGCCACCGCACGACCCGCGCAGCGGCGTGCCCACGACCACGCCCAACCCGCTGGATCCGCGCATGGGCGCGCCGGCCGCCGGACCGGCCCCGAGGCCGACCGCCGTCCCCGTGGGCGCCTTCGTGTTCGACCGGCGGACCGGCCTGGTGATCGACCCCGCCAGCGGCCTGCTGTGGCACCCGACGACCGGTCTCCTCATCGACCCCCGCACCGCGACGGCGATCGACCCCACCACGCGGGCCCCGTTGACCTCTCCCGTGATCGATCCACGCACGGGACTGCTGGTCGACGCGCGCACGGGCTTCGTGGTACACCCGCACACCGGCCTGTTGATCGATCCGCGCACCGGGGCGTTCGTCGATCCGCGCACCGTCTCGAGCGCCGGGACCGGAGCTGAGGAGGTGAGCCCATGACGCGCGCTCGGACCACGCTGCTGGCGCTGGGGGCGGCGATGCTCGCCGCGGCGCCGGCGCTCGCCCAGACCGGCCCCACGCTGCCCACGCTTCCCGGCGCACGCCCGGCTCTCCCGCCGGCGCCCTCGACGGTGGCGCCGTCGTCGCCGATCGTCCCGAGCGCGCCACCGGGCGGCGCGCTGTCGCCGCCGCCTCCGCCGCAGCCGCCCCCGCCGGTCCCGCAGACCGGTCCGCCCCGCCCCGCCCCGCCGGCGGGCCGGCCCATCACGCCCTCGACGGTCGATCCACGCACGGGGCTGCCTCGCTAAAACGTATAGGTGTGTAGTGGCGAGGGCGAGCGAGCCGGACGAACCTCACGGTCCACCGGGTATGGGCACGACCCCGGGTTCAAGTGCTTGACACGAGGGGGCAACCGCGCTCATATGGCTCCCGCGATTCGTTCGTAGTGGACGTGATGTTGATGTTTACGGTGTTCTCGTCGAGGTGACCTGCGGTGGCGGGCGTCGACGAGAGGAACGGCAGAGTCCCGCCGGCGCCCGACGGCCACGGTTTCCTTCCCGGCCCCTGCTCGCCCCCGATGACTCGCGGATGCCGCTCCGCGCGAGCCTCGTCGACGGCCTTCGATCCTGCCCCCCGGACACCGCTGACGTCGACCCGCGCACGCTCGCGCGGAACCGAGGAGGTGTGCTGATGATGCGCGCGCGACGCACGATCCTGGCAGGCACCGAAGGGAGCCACGTCGGTGCATGACGGCCACCGGCCCGCCGCCGCTCCCAGAGCCATCCCGGCCCCGGATGACGCCCGCGCCTTGCGTCGAGCTGACCTCTCCTACCTGGTGGGCGAGTCAGCGCCGATGCAGTACGTGTACGACGTCATGGCGAAGATTGCCCACGCCTCGGCGAGCATCCTCATCCAGGGCGAGGCGGGCACCGGCAAGGAGCTGATCGCCCGCGCGCTGTTCGAGAACGGGCCGCGCCGCGGACGTCCCTTCGTCGCGGTGGATTGCACGGCCATCCCCGACGGATTGATGGCGACGCACCTGTTCGGGCACGTCCGTGGCGCCTTCACCGGCGCCGTCGCCACGGTGCCGGGCGTCTTCAGCCGCGCTCACACCGGCACCCTGTTCCTCGACGAGATCGGCGAGATGCCATTGCACCTGCAGGCGAAGCTTCTCCGGGTCATCCAGAGCCGAGAGTTCACCATGGTCGGCGGCACCCACCCGCAGCACGTCGATGTCCGGATCATCTGCGCGACCAACCGTGACCTCCGCGACTCGGTCCGCCGCGGCACCTTCCGGGAAGACCTCTACTACCGGATCGCCGTCGTCCCGATCCACCTGCCGCCCCTGCGCGACCGCAAGGACGACCTGCCGCTCCTCATTGCGCACTTCCTCGCGACCTTCAGCGCCGAGTACCGCAGGCAGATCACGGGGCTCACCGACCGGGCCATGACGCGTCTGCTGGAGTACCCGTGGCCCGGCAACGTGCGGGAGCTGGAGAACTGCCTGGAGCAGGCGGTGCTGCTCGCCGAGGGCTCGCTGCTCGACATCGCCCACTTTCCCTCGATCGGCCGCGGACGCCCGTATGCGGGGACGCCGGCCGGCCTGCCGCTGCGCGAGCTCGAGAAGCGGTACATCCTCGATACGCTGCAGCAGGTCGGCGGTAACCGCGCCAAGGCGGCGAAGATGCTCGAGATCAGCGTGCGCGGCCTGCACTACAAGCTGCGCCGGTACATCGACGAGGAGCGCAAGGCTTCCCGTGGCGGGCGCGCGCGCCCGCCGCGGCTCGGGGCGCTGCAGGAGCCGCGGGACCGGCGGGCGTCGGACCCGCCATCGAAGACGGCCTGAGCGCGTTCACGCTCACTCGAGCGTGAGGACCGCATAGCCGCGGGCACGGATCTCTTCGTCGACGTCGGGCCGGGTGCGATGCTCCACGGCCGGGCGCCGTGACGGCGGGGCCGGCTCCGCGCGCCGATCGAGGATGACCTCGACGTTCGCGTCGCCCGCGAACCGCTCCCTCAGGAACGCCAGGAGGCCGGGGTCGCGCCGCGACACGATGAAGAGATACCGCGCCATCTCAGACGCACTCCCCCGGGGCGATGGCGCGGTCCGTCCCGGGCGTGATGGCGCGAGGACGCAGAGCAGGGCGACACGCGCGCCACGCGGCACGCTCCAGCCGTCGACAGCGACGCCCCGGCCCATTGCGAGCGCGCTCCGAAGTGGTTGGCCCCGCCGCCGCCGCGGGTCACGCGGCGGCGCGGCCCAGCCGCGCGTCCCGCCGCGCCTCCGAGGCGGCGACGTGGGCGGGATCGAGGCGCCGGCAGTACTGGTCCTGCGTCAGCACCTCGCAGCGGCCCGCGTCGCGCATCCGCGCCACGTCCTCGAGGATGCCGCGGAGCAGGGTCAGGGTGGCGGGCGCCGAGGCCAGGTTCTCCGGGTGTGTCCAGTAGTGGACCACTTCGTTCGTCCGCACCGCCCGCTCCATCAGCAGCCGGGCGCGGGCACGGCTCACGGCATGCGGCACCAGCTTGCGGATGCCGCTCAGCCAGTTGACGAAGTAGCCGGCGGGAATGCGCAGCGGTCGCGCGGGCGGCGGGTCGGGCTCCGGCCGGGCCAGGAGGTCGAACTCCGAGGCCAGGGAGGCGAGCCGGGAGGGATGGATGCGCGCCCGGCGCAGGCCCGCGACGCCGAACTCGTCGAGCACGTGCGGATGCGCGTCGGCGTTGCGGGGGAAGATGTAGGTGGTGGTGCGGGACAGGATCGGCGCCCTGGCGTCGAAGAGCAGCCCCAGCTCCCGCCGCGCCACGTCCTCGGTGAGGCCGGGCCAGGTCCAGGGGATGTGCGTCGCCCCGTGCAGGCCGATCTCGTGAGGCGCGCGGGCGGTCGCCACCGCCTCGACCGCCCAGTCGCCGGTCCAGCCCTGGCGGCTGCCCTCGGCGCTGTCCTGCAGGACATGCTCGAGGTAGCCTGGCACCCTTTGCGCGAGATCTTCGAGGGCCGGCCTCAACGACCGCAGCGCGCCGGCCGGCAGCGAGAAGCAGCCGACGAAGGCGCAGGTGGCGCGGATGTCGAACTCGTCCAGCGCGGCCAGCAGGCTGCGATAGGCCTTCCGCAGCCGTTCATCGCTGAGCGCCGCATGGTGGCCGGCGGTCAGGTGGTCGGCGACCCCCCACTTGCCCTCGCAGTCCAGCGACAGGATGAAACGCGCCGCCATGCTCACACCGTGTCGGAGTCGAGGTAGCTGAGGTACCAGTCCCGATCGGTCGCCATCCGCGCTCGCGCCTGCGCGGTGAATGGCCGCACCCCGAAGTACAGGTGGATCGGCCGTATCCGGTCCGGCAGCGGCAGGAAGCGGCAGCGGCGGTAGGCGCGGTGGTTCGGCGCGTTCGGCGACGCCCAGGCGAGGATGGCGTCGACCCCGGCGGCGCGCATCTCCGCGATGGCCAGGCGCAGTAGCATGACGAGGTCGTCGGCGGCCTCGGGCAGGGCCATGGCTTCCATGACGTAGCCGATCACCCCGTCGTGCTTTGCCGCGACGTGGGTGGTCACGAACGCGCGCATCTCGCCGTCCGCCGCGAAGACCCCGCGCGTGTCGTACTGCGCGGTGGGGTGATCCACCAGGCGCCAGTTGAGATAGTCGTGCGTACGCTCGACGGCGCAGGCGATGTTGGTGGAGAAGGCGTGCCAGAGGGTGTCGGCGCGGGCGTCGAAACGCCGGATCCGCACGGCCCGGTCCTTGCCTTCGGGCTCGCCGCCGACCGAGAGCGGCAGCGTGTCGAACAGGCCCCTGGCGCCCCCGAGCACCTGGCGGACGAAGTAGCCCGCCCGCAGGGGCTTGATCAGGAATGGCGGCGTGCCGAGCCGGATCCAGCCCAGCTTTCCGAACCAGCCCGGCGCGGCGCTCTCGTTGGGGAAGCCGAAGACAGCGGCGGCCTCCAGCTCCGGCGCGGCGCTGTAGAAGGCCTGGCCCAGCTTCACGAACACCCCCTGGCCGCGGCACCCGGGGTCGACGACGGTATCGAGCGCCTGGAAGCCGGCAACGCGCTCGCACCCCAGCTTCAGGCACGCGGGCACGAAGCCGATCATCCCCACGATGCTAGACGCGGCGTGCGCGACCGCCAGCACGCCCCGCGCGGCCGGATGGCGGTCGAACTTCCACTGCAGCTTGCCGCGCTCGATGAGCTCACGCTGACCAGGCAGCAGCCGGCGATAGGCCTCCTCGACCTGCGTGTCCAGCGCGCGGACGTCGCATGCGATCGCCATGGTCACGTCGCCTTCATGCGTCAGGTGGGACGCTGGCCGCGGTGCGCGCGCCCGGGCGGCACCGCGGGCCCGGGGTGACGAGCGGCCGCGGGGGGTTCACGCACCAGCGTGATCAGTGGCCACCTTCGGGAGTCGCCGTCGTGCACGTCCAGGCGGTGCCCGACCCGCACCCCGGGCGTCGCGAAAATCTCGGCATGACGGTCCGCCTCCGCCAGCGACTCGCCCTGGTGCCCCTCGTACACGAGCGCCCGCCACGGCAGGTCCACCAGCGAGCCCGGGATGCCGGTGTGCTGTCGAATCGCGAGGAAGAAGACCACCGCATCGGAGAGATGCCGGTGCAGCCACTCGGGGATCGACGCCCCGAAGTCGTACCGCTCGCTCAGCTCGGCCGGCGTGACGTCGAGGCGCGTGAAGCCGAGAGCGTCGGCGATCGCCCGCGCCTGGCGCGCCACCGCCGGCCGGTCCCAGCCGAGGGCCCACCAGGCGCCGGTGGCGAGCGCGTGGTGGAGCATCACGCCGGCGTTGCAGCCGATGTCGAGCACCAGGCGATTGTGGAAGTCGACGCCCTGTTCCCGGAGCAGACGGCGGATCGTGTGGAACCGGGTGACCGTGTCGCGCTTGCGGGCGCGCCGCAGCCCCGGGATCGACTGGTACAGGTATTCGTTCCGGCGATACACCCGTCCGTCGCCGAAGTGCAGCTGCCCCGTCGCCCCGTCGACGGTGGAGTCCAGGAGGCGCTGCGGGTTGCGAATGCTGAAGTTTTGGAAATCGATGTAGCTGAGCGCGCCCCTGGCATCGCGCAGGAGATTGCCGTTGCAGCTCGGGCAGCGGAAGTCACGCTTGCGTTCCCAGTTCGGGACGCTGATGCGCAGCTCGGTCTCCGCCAGCGCCGTCCGCAGCCGCTGCATGAAGGCGGCGCACTCCTCGGCATCCGGCACCGTGCCCTCGATGTGGTGCACGACGAACGCCGGCATGGACAAGCGCCCGGCCCGGAGCAGGCAGACGTCCCAGACGCGGGGGCCGAGGTCCAGGCGTCGGAGGTAGTTGGCGGCGATGAGCTGGCCGCGCGGCGTGCCGATCAACCGGCGCCGCAGCCGCGTCTGCCGCTCCGGATGCAGGTAGTGCGCCTCCTCGAGGCCACGGAAATCACGCAGCACCTTGAAGCCACTGCCCGGCGGATAGCGCTCGATCACCGAGCCGAGCGTCGCGGCCAGACCCGGCTGGGGCGGTAGGTAGAAGGCATGGCCGCCCTCCTGGACGCGCAACCCCGCCCGCCGCAGGTGGGCCACGATCTCCGAGGAGTCGGCGTGGTCGGGGAGCCGCGTCGGCCAGGTCAGGACCTTCTGCGCGTACCCGGGCCGGCGCGACCCGGCCGACAGCGAGCGCCAGAGACCATTGCGCAGCGCGTGCGCGAGCAGCCGGGCCTCGGCGTAGAAGGGCCGCAGCCAGGGCACGCATCGGCCGATCCTCGACGTGAGCCGTCCCATGGGAGTGAGCGGCGGCGTCAGGACTGCGCCACGGCGCCGCCGTGATCCGTGGACCGCACGAGGAAGCTCGCCAGCGACCGGCGGAACCAGATCCCTTCGGTGCCGAGCACGGGCGTCGGAAGCCACCGGATCAACGCCGCCACGGTCAGCGAGGTCGACAGCCCGACGGCGGCGAGCGTGGCCCAGCCCGGCAGCTGCAGCGCGCGCACGATGGCGACGGCGATCCACGCCTGGCCCGACACCGCCGCGGCGAGGAGCAGCGCGGACCGGTGCGCGCCGAGGTAGTCGCGGACGGTGAGGCCGGCGACGCGCATCGCGAGCGTCGTGAGCAGCAGGTAGTGCACGCTGAGCGCCGCCACCACGCCGACGGCGACGCCGTCGATTCCCCAGCCCGTGCCGACCCAGGCGAACGACACCACCATGATCGGATACGGGATCTGTCGCACCGCGAACCGGTTGACGGCGCCGGTGGCCTTCACGACCACCCCGCTGATCTTGTAGCCGACCCGGAAGAACATGCCGGCGGCGAGGATCTGGAGAGGGGCGGTCACGCCGCTCCATCTCGGGCCGAGCAGGACCTCGACGACCTCGGGCGCCAGCAGGATCGCCAGCAGGGTGGCGGGAAGCACGACGAGGCCGGTGACGGCCAGGCCGCGCCGATAGACGGCGGCCAGCCGCCGCGGCTCGGTCTGCAGGCGCGAGATGGCGGGGAACAGGACGGTGTGGACGAGTCGCTGGAACAGATCCGCCGGCAGCGCCATCAAGTGATACGCCGGGCCGTAGAGGCCGAGGGCGGTGGGGCCGAGTGCGTGCCCCACGATCATGTTGTCGCCGCGGGTGGCGACGTGGTTGGCGAGGCGCGCGACGCTGATGCCGCCGCCGTAGGCGAGCAGATCACGAAGCGCCTGACGGTCGACGCCCAGCCGGTGTGACACCGGCCAGGCGAGGTAGACGGTCAGGCTGTGGACGAAGACCTGCGTCAGGTGGGCGGCGACGAGCGACCAGGCGCCGCCGCCGGCGGTGGCGGCGGCGACGCCGACGACGCCGAACCCGACCAGGTACGACAGGACGCTGGCCAGCGAGATCTCGCGGAAGCGCATCGCCCGCTGGAGCAAGGCGAATGGCACGCTGCCCCACGCCCGGAGGAGCGGCGACAGGGCCAGCACGCAGAGCATCGAGTCCAGCGCCGGCATGGCGAACAGGCGCGCGACCGGCTGACTCAGCACCCAGAGGGCTGCCACCATCAGGAGGGCGAAGGCCAGGCCTCCCGTGAACGCCGTCCTGATGTGGGCGGGCTGCAGATTCTCGCGCTGGATGAGCGCGGGAATCAGCCCCAGCTCGCCGAAGGAGCCGACGAAGCCGGTCACCACGAGCGCGACCGAGACGAGGCCGAAATCCGGAGGCGTCAGGAGGCGCGCCAGGACCATGACGACGACGGCCTGAAGGGCCGTCTCGGCGGCCAGGCCGCCGCCCGTCCACACCATGCTCCGCAGCGTGCGGAGCGTCAGCCCCGGCCCGGCGTCGTTCATCACGAGCGCGCCGAGCGCGCTCCAGCCCGACCGTGGCGTCGGCTGCCGGCAAGCCCGTCCAGCGTGACGCGCACGAGGGCGCAGGTCGCCGTCACCTCCGCCGTGGACAGCTCGAAGCAGGCCGTCCGGCCCGCGATGTGAATGGCCGCGTCGAGGCCCTCCGCGGGGTGCGCCAGGGCATTGAGCGCGTTGACGTACAGGCGCGCGCCGGCCTCGGCGGCGCTGATGCGCGCGACGGAGGGCCCGCCGGCCCCGGGGGCGTAACGCAGGAAGAGGACCGCCGCCAGGGGAGCCGCCGTGGCCCCGATCCCGCTCGGCACGCCGGCCGTCGAGACGTGAAAGCCACGAGAGCTGGAGAGCGTCGTCGGGGGCAGGGGATAGGACCTCGGCGGCAGGGTCTTCAGCGCGAGCGCGCGCGGATAGGGATGCACGGTCATGGTGCCGAGATCCACCGGAGCGAGCTCGTCGCTCAGATAGCCGAAGCCGTGGTGCACGAGGCCCCAGGCCGTCGTCGACTTGCCTCCGCCGGAGGCGGCCACCAGCATGAACGCCTCTCCGCCGGACTCCAGCACGGCGGCGTGAACGAAGTAGAGGTCGGCCCGAAGCGTCTGCAACTGGATGATGAGGTCCTGGTCGAGAAGGAGGAGCAGCTCGCCCGGATCGGAGGCCGCCACGGGCGCCACCCCGTCGCGGGCCAGCAGCCACGTTCGCCTGGGCCGAGCGACCGTGTACGTGAGGTCCGCCGTGTCCACTGGCCGCTGCATCGGCCGGTAGTGCGCCGTCACCAGCGCGCGGGTCTCGGCCTCCGCGCACCGGATCCGGACCTTGACGCCCAGGATTTCGAGGGAGAGCATCGCGCCCTTCGTGGGGGCAGAGGGCCCCACCCGCGCGACCTGTGGGTGGGGCCCGTAGCCGGTCGCCATCAGTCGTCGCGCCCCTTTCCCCTCTTGTCCTCCCTGCGCCGCTTTCCGCCGTGATTGGCGGTCTTGGGCCTCTTTCCCTTCCTGGAGCTGGAACCGGCCGAGGCGAAGGACGGCGCCGCGGCCAGGGTCAGCACGGCCGGGACGGCATACGCCGCCTTCTTGACGAACTCTCGCTTGGTCGTGTCGGTCGACGATGCGCTGTCGAGTCTCATGAGATCCTCCTCTGCATTTCGCCCGGCGCCGGCACTCGTGCCGACGCCATCTCGACGAGCCCCGCCGCCTCGAGCTGACGGACGGCGTTGGCCACGTCGGTCTCCGCGCTCTGGAGGTCGACCTCGAAGACCCCGGCCAGGTCTCTCGCAATCGTGGGCACGGTGTGCTCGCCATCGCACCGCTCCCACACATAGCTGGCCGTCTGGTTGAGCTGGTGAACCAGCTGCCGCTGACGATCCAGGACGACCATTTCACCCTCGACCGCGCGGGCCCGCACGTCCGAACGCCGCCGGGGGCAGGCGCTCGGCCGGGCGCCGCCGGGGGGACCCGTGGTGCTCATGGGCATCACCTCTTTCCTGCCGCGCGGCTCACCACGACGATCCCGGCCCGGACGGCGCCACCCGGGCCTCGTCACGCCGCGCTCGTTGTCCTGGGGCGTTCGCCTCCTTCCCGCGCCGTCCGCCGCACCCCCTGGGTCTGCGTCTCCGGAGAATCAGCCTTCTCCAGACACGGTTGAAGTTCTGCTCGGTCATGAGCGTGCCGAAGTCGCGTCCGTCCACGACGTAGCGATCGAGCAGTGAATGGCCGATGCCGAACGTGAGGCGGGCGAACGCCGTCTGCATCCGGTAGATGCGCCGGAGGATCTCGGGCGGGAGCTGGATGATCCGGTGCTTCTGCAGATACGTGAGCAACAGGCCGAGATGCCGGGCGGCCGCCGAGCCGTCCGTCCACTCCAGGATGCGCGGCCAGTCGACGGCCGGGCTGTTCTTCAGGAGACAGGCCATATCGGCCATGGCGACCATGCCGCCGACGGCGCGCAGCCCGCAGGCCCAGTGGCACGCGAGGTGGACGATCTGAAGCTCGTCGCTCAGGCGTCTCACGCGCCGTCCCCGGAATTCCGACCACCGGAGCTGCGTCTCGAGATTCTCGGCCCCGAAAATCCGATCCGCTCCGAGCGCTCCACCGGCGGCGACGAGGGCGCGGTGGACGTCCACCCATACGCCCGTGTCGGGGTGGACGAAGGGCGAGCTGTGGTGGTGTCCGTCGTAGAACGCCGCCGGGCGTCCGGACGACTGGCGGTAGCCGAGCCCGAGCAGGATCGACTCGGCGGAGGGGATGGCGCCCGCTTCGAGGAGGAAGTCGATGTCGCGCATCGGGCGCAGGTGGGGCTCGGGATAGTGCTGATCACAGAGCGAGATGCCCTTGAGGAGGACCGGCGGCGGCGCTGCTCCCCGGAACGCATCGAGGATCTGCGTCATCGCGTCGATGTGCTCGGCGGCCAGGTAGCGGGCGGTCAGGTTCGCCCCCTGGACGAGGGGCCAGAGCGGTGACGTCGCCGCCTGCGGGTCGTGGGCCACGGCTCGCGCCAGCAGGGGGCCGAGGCCCGTCTCGACCGCCCACCGGACGGCGCTCTCGTCGAGCGCCGTCATGGGCAGTCCCGGCTGGCCGAGGCAGGCGGCCCGGAGGACCGCGATGAGCCCGGACCCGTGCGGACCGGCGTTCATGCCACCTGGGCCAGGGATGGCGGCCGCGACCCGTCGGGGCCACCGCCGGCCTCGGCGTGGGCGGCCACGACGTCGCTCGGGCGGTAACAGGGCACGAGGGAGCGGATGAAGGCGATCGTGGCCGGGACGTCGCCCGTCTCGACGTGCGCCTGCAAGGTCGAGATCCACCCCTCGGGCGGGTACGGTCCGCCGTTCGGCCGCAGGACCCTGATCCGGTCGTGGGGGGTGGCCCCCACCTCTTCGTCCTCGGCGACGAGCTCTTCGTGCAGTTTCTCGCCCGGGCGCAGCCCCGTGAAGACGATCTCGATGTCGTCGTGGGGCTCGTACCCCGACAGCCGGATCATGTGCCGGGCCAGGTCGAGGATGCGGACGGGCTCCCCCATCTCGAGGATCAGGACGTCGCCGTGCTGACCGATGGCGGCGGCCTGGAGGATGAGCTGCACCGCTTCCGGAATCGTCATGAAGTAGCGGGTCACGTCGGCATCGGTGACCGTGACGGGGCCACCGCGGGCGATCTGATCGCGGAACAGCGGCACCACGCTTCCGTTGGACCCGAGCACGTTGCCGAACCGAACGGCCACGAAACGCGGCCCGGCGCCCGGCGGACGCTGGATGACCATCTCCGCCAGGCGCTTGGTGACCCCCATGACGCTGGTCGGCCGCACGGCCTTGTCGGTCGACACGAGGACGAACTCCCGCGTGCCATGCTCCAGCGCCGCCCGCGCGACATTGTGGGTGCCGACGACGTTGTTGCGCACCGCCTCGATGACGTTGAACTCGGCCATCGGCAGGTGCTTGTAGGCCGCCGCGTGGAACACGGTGTCCGGGCGCCGGAGGGCGAAGACGCTCCGCAGCTGATCCTCGAGCAGGACGTCGCCGAGCACGGGCGTCAGCGAGGCGGCCCCGAACCGCGCGCGCAGCTCCTGCTCGAGCGCGTACATGCCGTTCTCGTGACGATCGTAGAGAATGAGCTGCTCCGGCCGGTACGCCGCGACCTGGCGACAGAGCTCGGAGCCGATCGACCCCGCCGCCCCGGTCACCAGCACGCGCTTGCCGGAAATGAAGGCGCGCAGGCCGGGCACGTCGAGACGGACCGGCTGCCGCGCCAGCAGGTCGTCGAGCTTGACGTCGCGCATCTGGGTGTACATGACCCGGCCCTCGACGAGCTCGCTCAGCGTCGGCAGGACGCGATGGCGGACACCGGCCTCCCGGCAGCGCTGCACGACGTGGCGGAGCACGGCGCTGGGGGCCGACGGCATGGCGATCAGCACCTCGCCGACGTCATGGCGGGCCACGAGCCCGGGGACGTCGTCGACACGCCCCAGCACGCGCTTGCCGGCGATGCGCAGGCCCGTCTTGCCGGCATCGTCATCGGCGAATCCGACGACGCCGAGCCTCAGGTGCGGCCGGCTCTCGATCTCCTGGAGCAGGTGGATACCGGCCGAGCCGGCGCCGACGATCAGGACCAGGGTGTCGACGCGGCGGAGGTGCGAGCGCTCGTCGAGCTCGCGAACGAGGCGAATCGCGGCCCGCCCGCCCGCCATCATGCCCGTGCACACCAGGAGATCGAGCAGGAAGATCGAGCGGGGGAACCCCTCGACGGCCCCGCTGAAGACGACGAGGACGAGGAAGAGCCCGGAGGCCAGCACGTTGCCGCGGGCGATGTCGGCGAGGTCGCAGAGCGTGACGTGCTGCCACCACCCGGAGAAGAGCCGAAACGCCGAAAACCCCACGACCTTGGAGACGAGGAGCAGCGGCAGCGTGACGCCCAGCACCCGGAGATAGGGCGGGGGAATCGAGAAGTCGAAGCGCAAGGCGAACGCGAGGACGTAGGCCAGGGTCGCCACGAGCAGGTTGAGCACCACCGCGAGGGCGAGGCGGTGCCGGAGCAGCGCCATGACCGGCCTCATGCGGCGACTCCGCGGCCGGCGGCCCGGTCCGGACGGCCCGGTCCGCCCTCCGGGAGATCGACGAGCACTTCCTGGAGGACGCCGCACACCGCGTCGACCTGCGCCTCGTGCAGCGCGCCGAAAAACGGCAACGCGAGACAGCACGCACCCGCCCGCTCGGCGACGGGGAAGTCGCCGGGGCGAAAGCCGAAGCGCTGGCGGTACAGCGGCTGCAGGTGGATGGGCGGGAAGTACGGGCGGGCCGGGATCCCCCGGCCGGCCAGCTCGGCGATGACGGCGTCACGATCGAACCGGGGTTCGAGCTGGACGACGTACACGAACCAGCTCATGCGGGTCGTCGTGCCGGCGATCGCCGGAGGCCGCAGGCCGGCGCAGCGGCCCAGGCGCTCGGTGTACCAGCGGGCGACCCGCTCGCGCCGCGCCAGCAGGTCATCCAGTCGGGCGATCTGGGCGAGGCCGAGCGCGGCGCTCAGCTCGTCGAGGCGGTAGTTGTAGCCCAGACGGCTGTGCGTGAGCCATCCATCGAACACGTCACGTCCCTGGTTGCGCAGGCTGCGGAGGAGGGCATCCCAGTCGGACCGGCTGGTGACGATCATGCCGCCTTCGCCCGTCGTCATCTGCTTGTTCGGGTAGAAGGCGAACACCCCAGCCTCCCCCAGGACGCCGACCGGCCGGTGCCGGTAAGTCGCGCCGATCGCCTCGCACGCGTCTTCGATGACGGTCAAGCCATGGCGCTCGGCCGTGTCGAGGATGGGGTCCATGTCGCAGGGCTGCCCGAACACGTGCACCGGGACGATCGCCTTGGGACGCTCGCCGCTCGCGACGAGCCTCCGGACCGTGTGCTCGAGCGCGTCGGGATCGAGGCCGAGCGTGCGCGGCTCGATGTCCACGAACACCGGGCGGGCGCCGACGTAGAGGGCGCAGTTCGCCGAGGCCACGAAGCTGAACGGCGTGGTGAGGACCACGTCGCCTTCGCCCACCCCGGCCGCGATCATCGCGAGATGGAGGCCGGCGGTGCCGCTGCTGACCCCGACGCCATGCCGGGCGCCGGTGCGGGCCGCCACCTCCTGCTCGAAGCGATCGAGCCGGGGGCCGAGCGCGAGCGTCGGCGTCGTGAGGACCTCCAGCACCGCCCTTCGATCGGCGTCCGAGATGTCGGGCGCGGACATCGGAACCTGCAGCTTCACGGGTCACCTCCTGCGGCCCGGCGGCGGCGCCGCCGGCCGGATGTCTCGCTCATTCGCTCGCCGGACTCCGGTAGAGCGGAAAGAAGGCCGGATCGGGCGTGCCTTCGCCCGCGCTCGGCCGGAGGCCGAGGAGCTCGTCGTAGCGGGCGTGGTCGGCGACGAGACGCCACGTGACGAAGACGGCCCGGCCGGGGCCGAACCCGGCCTTGTAGTCGAAGAGCGCGTCGCGCCGGCCCCCGAGGCCGCCGCCCAGGTGAAGGACGGTGGCGCCCCGCGCCTTCGCCCAGTCGCGGAGCGAGACGACGAGCAGCCGGTCGGGGGCCGCCTTCAAGTGCGCCGCGGCCGTCCCGGCGAAGAGCGCCTGGACGATCCCGCCGAGCTCGGAGTCCATCGAAACCGAGGCGACCTCGCCGGAGGGCGACAGCACGCACGCCAGATGCAGGCGGCCGCGGAGCGCGTCGCGCAGGCCCCGGAAGTAGGCGGGCGGGAGGCGGTAGCACGACCGCGCGCCGACCCGCCGCATCGTCTCGTCGTAGATCTCCCAGAACGCGTCGATGCGGCTCCAGTCGTCGCGCACCACCGTGTAGCCCGCCTCCCGGAGGCGGCGCACCACCTGCCGGTGGTTCTTCCGGAGCTGCCGGTCCAGCGCCGCGGTGGGCGGGCCCAGGTCGATCGCGACGGTCTCGCCGTGATGGACGAGCGCGCCGGTGTCCGCGAGGACGCGGCGCGGGAACGTGAGGATCGGGTGCAGGCGGGCGAAGACCGTCACGATTGAGTGGGCGCGGCAGAGCGGGGCCAGCGCGCCCACCAGCGCGGCCAGCGTGCTCTCGTCGGCGCCGGGCGTCACCAGCGGACCGGGGTAGCCGTACGGCGTCGCGGCGTCGACCCAGTCCGCCGGCGCCCCGAGCTCCCGGGGGAGCGGACGCACGAGGACCGGGACGAGGAGCGCGTGCTCGCCCGCCTCGGCGTGGAGCGCGGCGGGCGTGCCGCCCTCGTGACGGGCGGCGTGCTCGATGTAGCCGGGCAGGTGGTAGACGTCGTGGCGGGCCCGCGCGAGGAGCCGTTGCCACCGCGGGTCCACGGTGTCGATGAGGTCGGCCCGCACCCGCGCCACGCCGCGCTCCTCCGCGTCGGACAGCGCCCGCGTGCTCCCGCCCCTCATCTCGGCGGCTCCGCCGCGTCGGGCGGCTGCTCGTCGGCGGGCGCCGGCAGGTCCGGCTCCGGGCACGCGGTCGGCAGCCGGGCGACGAACGTCAGGAGTCGCTCGTCGACGGCGTCGCGCGGATGCATCCCTGCGTGGCGCACGACACAGCCGAGCTCCCTGGGCGTGATGGGCGGCGCGGGCAGCGGGGACGCCTCGTTCCCGTTGTCGTTGAGGTCCGGGCGAGGCGGAGCCCCGAGCTCCAGGTTCCCGGCGGCGAACACCCGGGCGCCCGGCTTGACGGCGAGGCTGGCCGCGCGGTGGGCAAAGCTCGACTCGGGGCGCGGGATGTAGGCGTTCCCGACGACGTTGACCCACGCGGCGGGCTCGATCTTCGTCCCGTTGGCGCGAATCCAGCCCTCGAAGACATTGTTCCGCAGGTCCGCGGTGACGACGTGGCCGCCGGCCCGAACGAGCGGGAAACGGTCGCAGCCGAGGGGATGGCCGCAGATCAGCATGGTGTGGTGCATGCTGATCCGCCGGGTATCACGGTGGGCCGAGCCCCTGGTCGATCCCCAGAGCATCGCCTTGCCGGTGCTGACGAGGCTCCACTGGATCGTGACGTTCCTCGGCCCCGACGAGATGTCGATCCCGCCGTCGGCGCAGTGGTGAATCGAGACGTGCTCGATGACGATGTTGAACGCCCCCGGACCGTTCACGCCGATGCAGTCCGTCGACGACTTTCCCCTCGGCGAGAGCGTGGACAGCCCGGCATCGCGGATGCGGAGACCGCGGACGACGACGTCGTGGGCGCCGTTTCTGCCGAAGATGTCGAGTCCCCAGCCTCTGAGCGTGATGCCGGGCGACGGCGCGCTGAACCCGTCGATCGTGACGAAGGGGCCCTGGACGCTGAGCTGGCTCGCCAGGACGATCGTGCCGGCGACCGCGAACTTCACGTGGCGGTGTCCGCCCGCCAGGCAGGTCCGGAGCGTGCGGGGCCCGGCGTCGTCCAGCGAGCTGACGACGCAGTCCGGCTGGCCGGCCCCGCCGCGCGTGCCGGCCCCGAAACCCTCGACCGCCGCATGCATCGCCTGAGCCGCCGGTGGGCCGGCCGGTTGCGCCGGCCGCGCGACGTCGAGGGAGCCGCCGAGCGCGACGGCGGCGATCGGCAGCGCGAGCCCGACGAGGACTTGCACACGGGTCATCAGTCTCTCCTGGCGGCCGGGCCCGCGCGGTTCAGGTCGTCCA
The DNA here is from genome assembly GCA_036397135.1 of Candidatus Methylomirabilota bacterium. Taxonomy (GTDB): domain Bacteria; phylum Methylomirabilota; class Methylomirabilia; order Rokubacteriales; family CSP1-6; genus AR5. The sequence goes on along the minus strand of DASWJN010000297.1, from coordinate 8,999 downwards.
GCACCCGCTCGAGCTCGTCGAGCGAGAGGACCTCGCAGGCGGGGCGCGCGTCGTCCGGGCAATCGGCGGGTTCGCGGCGGACCCGGACGCTGGCGATCCCGGCATTCCGGGCGCCGCGGACATCGCGCTCCGGGTCGTCGCCGACGTGCACACTCTCGGCGGGGCTGACGCCGAGCAGCCGGCAGCAGTGGAGAAACGGCAGCGGAGACGGCTTCCAGTGACGCCGCCCGTGATCGTCCGCGACGACGATCGCGTCCAGCAGCGTTCCGAGGCCGAGGGCCGCGATCTTGCGCCGCTGCACCGCGGCCCATCCGTTCGTCACGCAGCCGAGCCGGTAGCGGCCGCGCAGCCGGGCGAGCGCGCGGACGGCGTCCGGCGCCAGGGTGATGGTGGGGACGTGGGCGCGGTAGCGCTCCACGAGCCCCGGAACCCAGTCGCCGGGAAAATTCAGCCGGGCGGCCAGCTTGTCCAGGACGTGCTCGCGGCCCTCCGTGACATGGATGGACGCGAGCATCCCGTGCAGGGCGGCGGCCCGTCCGACGCCGCGCGACTCCAGCTCCTGGGCGACGGCGCCGAAGCCGCTGCACGCGAAGTCGTCCTCGCGGTAGAGCGTGTCGTCCAGGTCGAACAGGACCGCCCGGATCATGGCCGGCGGCCTCACGGCGCCGGGAAGGACGCCACGAGGCCCGTCCCGTCGTGGATCACGTCGCCGAAGTAGCGGCTGAGATGGAAGCCGCCGTGATAGTCGTCCGGATCGCCCGTGCTCACCTCGCTGCATGCCTCGTGCAGGATCGAGCGGAACAACCGCCCGTCGGTGGCCACGTTCGAGAGCACGCAGCCCGAGCCGACCCGCGTGTTCACCTCGATGAGCGTCGGACAGGCGCCTCCGAAAATCTGGACGGTCAGTGGTCCCCGGAGGCCGTGGCGGGCCAGGGCCTCGATCGTGCGATCCGCCAGCCCGGCGACCGGCCCCGAGCGGACCGTGTGGGAGCGCTTGGCCTCGCCGCCGACCACCAGGTCCCGCACGCGCGGCACCCTGACGGTGCAGCGCCCGTGCGCGGAGACGTACGCGTCCACGCTCAGCTCCTCGGCGTCGATGACCTCCTGGAAGACGAGATCGGGATACCGGGCCAGGCGCGCCTGCGCCTCGGCCAGCGAGCAGCAGATCCCGGCGCCGACCGAGCCGAAGCCACGCCGCCGCTTGGCGAACAGCGGGAACATCCCGGGGGCGAGCGCGTGCGCCGCATGGGTCGTCGGGTACGCCAGCCCCTCGCCGCGCGCGAACGCCTCGAACCGGCACTTGTCGAGGCACAGCTCGACGAGCGCCGGCGCCGGACACACGACCGTCGTGCCCTCGTCGGCGAAGCGCCGGAGGTGGGGGGCCAGGCGGTCGAGGTCCGGATCGATGAGCGGGAGGACCACCCGCACGGCGTGCCGCCGGCAGACGTCGAGCAGGTCGTCGACGTAGCCGGGATGCTCGATCGCCGGCACGACGAAGGTGGCGTCCGCGAAGTACGCGGCCGGCGGGATCGCCGCGCAGTCGGCGACGAACACGCCCCCGCCGCGCAGGGCGGGGACCTCGCCGAGGGCCTGCTTCAGCTGGAGGACCATGCCGACAGCCGTTCCGCCGCACGTGACGAGCACGTTGGTCGCCGTCATGTCAGAAGTCGATGATCCACGTCACGCACCGACGACACCCGCCGCACCGCGATCTGCGGTCCCGTCGCGTCGTGGGCATAGGTGATGGCGAACGGGTCGCCCGGCGCGAGGTCGCCGGCGGCGGGGCAGAGCCAGACGAAGCTTCGCCAGCTCGACGCGGGCCCGGCCTCGAGCGGATGGGTCGAGAACCGCGTGGTGGGCCCGAGCTCCAGCTCGAAGAAGACGAGCACCGCCTCGAGCGGGCCTCGCGCCGTCGCGGTGGCCGTCACGGTGCGGCCGAGCGGTCCGGGTCGGGCCGTGCCGAGGTCCAGGTCGGCGAGGACGACGGGATCGCTCAGGGACGGCCAGTGCCGCGCCGCATGGGGTGCGATCGGGAACGCGTACGGCAGGCGCTCCGCCGCGACGGCCAGAGGCCGGAAATCGATGCCGTACCAGGAGTGCCAGCGCCGGAGGTTGGCGGGCACCGTGCGCTCCTCCTGCACCTCCGGAGGGAGCGCGACCGGCAACCCGAGGATGCGAAGGCGGGCGGGCACCAGGCGGGCCCGGGGCTTGAGCAGCCGGACGACGGCATCGCCGGTCACCCCGAGCACGTTCTCCTCGAGGGGATCGTCGCCGATGATCTCGCTGACCAGCACGTCGGCGGTCTCGGGCAGGTCCAGCTGCGTCGACCAGCCGCGCAGCAGTGTCACCCGGTCCGCCACGTCGTTCGCCGCCAGGACCGCGCGGGTGACGTCGGCGATCCCGCTGGCCTCGATGGCGTAGACGTGCCGCGCGCCGGCCCGCGCGGCGGCCACCGCCAGCACCCCGGTTCCGGTGCCGATGTCGACGACGACATCACCCGGTCGAACGACCTCTCCGATGGCCGCCAGGTACGCCGCCGTTCGCGACCGGTCGTTGAGCATCGCGATGTGGAACTTCGGGGACCCGAACCCCCCCCGGTCGGCCCGGGCGATGCCCGTGCCGCGCGTGGCGTCCTGCAGGATCCCCGCCCCCCGGAGTGCTTCGATCGTGTCGGCGAGGTCCCGCTCGTCCTCGAGGCCCCCGATCCGGGGGTGGAGACGCAGGAGCGCCTCCGAAAGAGGCGTCGGTCGGCCGAACGCGTCGAGGATCGCCAGGCCGTGCCGGCCACAGCCGATCACCTGGCCGTCCATCGTGATCCGGAGCGTGTTGCTCGAATCGAGGTGGATGTTGAGGTCCGGCACCCGCTGCAGGACGGTATCGGCCTCGACCTTCGTCATGGCCCTTGCCTCCTTGGTTCAGGCATCACGAGCCCTCCGCACCCGCTGGCAACACCACGGCCGCGCCCCACGAGCCAGCGCGCGATGCCGGCGCCCGTGCCGCCTCCGAGCGTGTTGAGGGCCCAGTCGATCGAGTCGGGATGGCGCGAGAAGAAGCCCTGGGCGACCTCGACCACGAGGCTGGCGACGGCGCACACGATCAGCGCGCGACGCCAGGAGCCGCGCGTCCCGCCGAGCGCGCCCAGGAGGAACCCGAGCAGGCCGAAGGCGGCGAAGTTCGCGCCCCAGTCGGCGATGGCGGAGCGATCGAGCTCGTCGGGGACGAGCCACCTCGGCGGGTTCGCGAAGGACCAGAACGTCCGCGGGAGCTCCACGTTGCCACGGCTCGCGTAGTCCACCCGGTCGCCATCGACCTCCACGACCGCGCGCGCCACCTCGCCGCGCCAGCGGCGCAGGCCGTTCAGCTCGCTCCCGAGCGCCACCCGATGGCCTGGATTCCAGCCGGCGAGAGGACGCTCGGGAAGCGGCGTGTCGAGCGCGAGCGCGCCGTCCACGAGGACGCGCAGGTTGCCTGGCACGATCGCCACGTCGACCGCATGCCAGCCGGTGTCGGCCAGCACCCCGGGCACCCGGTACGCCGGCTTGCCGTTGGGGGTGCTGCCGGGCCGCCGGAGCCGCAGGACCAGGTCGCGTCCCTCCTGCCCGACGGTGAGGTTGGCGAGATGGAGATCGCGCGAGACGGTGAAGATCCGGGCCGGCCCGCCCTGCTCCAGCGCGTAGGTCCGGACGCGCAGCTCCAGGCGCAGGGCCCCGAGCGCCGCCGCCCGCTCGAGCCAGCCCGGCGGCGACGCACTGCGCGCCAGACCCGCCGCGGGAAACCGGAGGCCGCCGTCGAGGCCCGCCGTGGCCGCGTTCTCGAGCCGTCGCGGTGGCGCCCAGCGGAACGGGGCGAGCGCCAGCGCGCCGTAGGCGAGGAGGACCAGGCCCACGAGGAGCAGCCCCGGCCGCCCGGCCAGGTGCGTCAGGACGACGGCGAGCCCCCAGGGCGCGCCCCGACCCGGTCCTGGAGGCGAGGCCGTCATGCGCCCGCCGCCAGGCGGTCCCGCCCGTACAGCGCGAGCCCGATCGGGACGGCCGACAACGCGAGAAGGCGCGCTCGCGGGGTGTCGATGCCCCGGATCGCGCGGCCGAGTCCGGACCCGGCATGGAGCGAGAAGCGGACGTAGTTCACGGCCGACCAGGTCAACCGCACGGGCGCCACGGGAAACCAGTCGAGCTCGTGGTCGAGCACGTGGCGGTACCACGCGGCCAGTTCCTTCGCCAGCCCGACGCGCGAGCGGAAGGCGCTGAGCTGGTCCGGTCGCTCGGCGATGTGGTAGATCCGCAGCACCTCGTTGACGTACCGGGTCCGGTAGTGCCGGGCGATCGCCCGCCAGACCATCGAGGGGGGCACGTGCCTTTCGCCCTCGCGGACGGGAAACGGGAAGCGCCGGAGGACCGACGTGCGCTGAAACCCCCACTTCTCCCCCTTCACCCGGAACCGGTAACGGATCTCGAGCGAGTTCGAGTCGGTCGGATCGGAGGGGAACCGGTCACCCACGAGCCGGCCGTGCTGGTCCTGGCACAAGGCGGTGAGGCCGGAGAAGCCGTGCCGCTCCGGCTCCGGGATGGCGTCCCAGTGATGCTTGAACCGCTCGAGCGCGTGCGGCAGGCAGGCGTCGTCGGAGTCCAGCGTGAGGAACAGCCGGCCCCGCGCCTCGCGAACCGCCCGGTTGAAGGCCACGTGCTTGCCCCCGTGCTCCTGCCAGAGGTAGCGGATGGGGAAGGCCGCCTCCTGCATCCAGTCCCGCACGAGCTCGCGCGTGCCGTCGGTGGAGCCGTCGTCGCAGATCAGCCACTCGAAGTCGCGGAAGGTCTGGGCGCCGAGGCTGTCGTAGACCCGGTGCAGGGTGTGCGCCCTGTTGTGCGTCGCCGTGAAGACGGTGAACACGTACTCGGCGGTCGCGGGCTCGCCGTCACGGTCCATCGCAGGCCCTCCGCCCGGCGGCGGCGCCCAGGCGCGAGCGGACGCGGCGGAGCCGATCCCGGACGCGCTTCGCGAGCGCGAAGATCGCGGGATGCCCGACCACGGCCGCCCGGACTCGCCACCGGCCGTAACCGATCCCGTCCCGCACCAGCGCCGCGGCCCTGGACGGCGACGGATCGGCGATCACGCCGCACGTCGCCGGTGCGGTGAGGCTCCTGCCACCGGCCTTGTTCCAGTGACCGGTGACCGGCTCGTACGGCTGGTCGCGCTCGATCCGCACGATGGTCAGTCCGTAGCTGTACGGAAGATGCGTCCAGCTCACCGCGCATCCCCGGAACGCCTTCGTCAGCGCCCGCTGCATGTCCGCCCCGAGGCGGTTGTGCTGCGTGTCGTGCACGCAGACGAGCCCGTACCGCCGGACCAGCGGCCACAGGCGCTCGAGGTCCCAGGCGACCTGCCAGAACTCGTGCGCGCCGTCGTGGAGGACGAAGTCGAGGGGACCCCGCAGCGAGGTCACGAACCGACGGGAATCCTCGAGACGGAGGTGGAACCGCGGATCGCGGTTCTCCCGTGCGATCGGCTCCCACCGGGCGCGATCGGCATCGCAGCTGTACAGCTCGCCGCCCGTGCGGGCGAGCGCGGCGCGGATCGTGCGGGTCGTGCCGCCCACGCCGATCTCCGCGACCCGCTCCGCCCGGAGCCCGACGACGAGCGAGTGGATCGTGAGCAGATGCTTGCTGATCGAGTCGTGCGACCGCTCGAACTCGGCCACCAGCTCGGGGACGCTGAAGGGGTCGAGACCCCCTCCGCGCGGCGTATCGACCTCGCGCTTCACCATCTCTGTGCCTCCTCGAGAATCCGGGCGGCCGGCCGACTCGCCTGCCACGCGTCCGACAGCAGGCGGCGCCACTGCTCCAGCACCGCGCTGGAGTCGTGTCGTCCCTGGACCGATTGCCGCCCATGGCGTCCCATCTGCCGGCGGGCGTCGGGCGGGAGGTTCATCACACGCTCCATCGCGGTGGCGAGGGCGTCGACGTCCCCCGGCGGGACGAGGAACCCCGAGCGGCCATCCTCGACGAGCTCGCGGACCCCGCCGACGTCCGTCGCCGCCACCGGGACGGCGGCGGCGAGCGCCTCGAGCAACGCGTTGGGCGAGCCCTCCCAGCGGGACGACGACACGAAGGCGTCGCTGGCGGCGAGCAGGTCCGGCACGTCGGTGCGGAGCCCGAGCCAGTGGACGACGTCCTGCAGCGCCATCGCCCCGCTGAGCCGCCGGAGCGGGTCCCGCAGCAGGCCGTCCCCCGCGATCGCGAGCCGCAGCGACGGGTGTCGGGCCCGGAGGCGCGCCGCCGCCCGCAGGAGGGCCTCGTGGTCCTTCTTCGGGCCGAGGCTCCCCACCGCCAGCCACAGGAACGCTCCCGGCGGCACCCCCAGTCGCCGCCGGGTGGCCTCGCGCGCGGCGGCGGCGGCCGGGGCAAAGCGGGCGAGATCGACGGCGTTCGGGATCACGCGGCAGCCGTCGACCGGTACGATGCCCCGCGCGCGCAGGGAGGTGGCGACGCACTCCGAGTTGACCACGGTGACGTCGCAGAGCCTCTCGCTGACGGCTTCGAGCCGCTCCCGCCACCGGGGACCGAAGCGCTCGTTCCGGATCGACGACACCACGACGGGCACCCCGGCCAGCCGCCCGAGGACCGCGCCGAGGATGTTCGCGTGGAACATGAACGTGCACAGCACCTGAGGCCTCCGCGCCCGGAGGTGCCGCAGCAGACGCCAGAGGCCGCCGAGCGCGGACCCCCAGCCGGTGATCCCGGCGCACCAGACCGCGATGCTCCGGCTCTCCAGCTCGGCGATGAATCGCTCGGGATTGAACAGCGTCGTCAGGGACACGACCTCGATCGTCCAGCCACGGGACTGCAGGTATCGCGAGAGCGCCACGAGCTGCGTCTCCGCTCCACCCCGTCCGAGACCGGTGATCAACAGGCTCGTCGCCGGTGGCGCGCCGAGTGGCGGAGGCGCGGCGACGCGCGCGTCGGCGGCGGACGCGCGCCGCCTTCGTGCGAGGAGGCGCAGTCCGCGCGCACGCGGATCCATCGCGCTCGCGCGAGCGCACTCGACGGTGACAGAAATCGTGACACGTGTCATCGCGATGACGGATCGCAGTCGATGAGACACCCGCAAAACCGCGATGCCGAGGCTTGGAACGCCTCTTGCCACCGCGCGCCGACGAAGCAGTCGAACTGACAGGGGGACAATCATGATCTCTGTTCGGAGGGTTGTGCAGACGACGGTGACGATCGCCGCCGTCGTGCTCGGCAGCCACGTGTTCCCGGCGACGCTCGCGCTGTTACCCGGTCCCTCGCCGGCGGAGGCGATGCATCATCCGATCGAAGGGTACGGGGTCACGCCCGGCGGCGCCGGCAAGCCGGAATGTGTCGTCACGTCCCTGGCCGACAGCGGCGCCGGCACGCTGCGCCACTGCCTGTCGTTCGGGAACCGGCACATCAAGTTCGCCGTCGCGGGGACGATTTCGCTGGCGAGCCAGCTCAACGTCCGCGGGCCCTTCGTCACGATCGACGGGTTCAGCGCTCCGTCGCCGGGCATCACGCTGAAGGGATTCGGCCTCAACATCTGGGACCTGTCCCCCGAGCCGCACGACATCATCGTGCGGGGCCTCCGCATCCGCGAGGCGGGCGGGGGCGCGTCGGGCGCGAAGTCCTCGATCGACTGCATCGGTCTGAACGGTCCGGGGGTGCACGCCATCGTGATCGATCACGTCTCGATCTTCGACTGCGCCGACGGCGGGATCGACATCTCGGCGGGGCCGAAGAACGTCACGATCCAGTGGAGCATCATCGCCGCCGGGAAGATGGCGCTGTGGGGCTCGACGTCGGGGTCGCAGGCCCACGACACCGACCGCATCAGTGCGCATCACAACATGTTCGTCTGTGGCCCGGACGTGATCTCCTGGGGCATCGGCTGTGACCGCAACCCGCTGGTGCGCGCCAGCGACTATCCCGTCTCGGTCGACCTGCGGAACAACGTCATCGAGGGCTGGATCCGCGCGAACGGCACCAAGATCGAGCCGGCGGCCGAGGTCAACGTCGTCGGCAATGCCTACATCCCGCGCCCGGAGACGACCTTCTCGCAGCGGGAGCAGAGCCTCGCCGTCAATCCCGGCACGCGCGTGTACACCGCCGGCAACATCGAGCTCGGCGCCGCGCCCCGCCCGAACCTGAACGACAACGGCAACGAGTCCCGGCCGTTCCTGGCCCCGCCGATCACCGAGCGGCAGCTGGGCTGTGTCGTCCGCGACGCCGGCATGCATCCCCGCGATGTCGCCGACCGGAGCCTGCTGCCCTACGTGGCGCCGGTGCCGGCCGGCTGCGACGACGCTCCCCTCCCGCCCCCACCCCCTCCGGTCCAGCGCCCCGATCTCGTGCCGCGCGCGCTGTCCGCGCCGAACGCGGTGGTGGTCGGACAGGGCCTCTCGCTCACCACGACGATCGCCAACGTCGGAACGGCGGCCGCGCCGGCCTCTACCGCGCGCCTCTACCTCTCGACCGACCGCACGGTGAGCGCGGGCGACGCCGTCCTCGGCTCGCTCGCCGTGCCCTCGCTCGCGCGCGACGCGGCGCACACCGCGACGACGACCGTCACCCTGCCGGCCACCACCGCGGCGGGCGCCTACATGCTGCTGGCGCAGGCCGATGCGGCCGGCGCCGTCACCGAGTTGGACGAGGCGAACAACGTGCAGGCCATCCCGGTCACGGTCACGACGGCGCCGGCGGGGCCGTTCGCGCGGCTGCTGGAAGCGGAGTCGATGAGCGTCACGTCGGGCATGAGCGTCGGTACCGATGCCGGGGCGCTCGGGGGCCGGTACCTCAGTCCCACGGGCGGCGCGAACTCGCTGACGCCGGTGCGGGAGGCCTCGATCGCGGTCACGATCCCGACGGCGGGCACGTATTACCTGTGGGCCCGGATGTACGGGCCGAGCACGGCGGCGGATGCGCTGTACCTCGGGATCGGCTCCTCGTGGGACCGGGTCCATCCGACGGCGCCAAAGACCTACCAGT
>DASWJN010000296.1:0-2507 GCA_036397135.1 Candidatus Methylomirabilota bacterium | reverse complement strand
GCCGCCCGGGGGGCGGTGGTCGTCACCCTCGACGCCGATCTGCAGAACGACCCGCGCGACATCCCGCGGCTCCTGGCGGCGCTGGAGGACGCTGACGCCGTCATCGGCTGGCGCCACGCCCGCCGCGATCCGTGGCTGCGGCGGGTGTCGTCGCGGATCGCCAACGGGGTCCGCAACGTCGTGACCGGAGACCGCATCCGTGACAGCGGGTGCGGCCTGCGCGCGCTCCGGCGCCACTGCCTGGGCGACCTGCCGCGTTTCCGCGGGAGCCATCGCTTCATCCCGACCCTGCTCCGGGCGGCCGGCCACCGCGTCGCCGAGGTGGCGGTAGGCCACCGGCCGCGCCGCTTCGGGCACTCGCATTTCGGTGTGCGGAACCGTGCCCTGGTGGCCTTCCAGGACCTGCTCGCGGTCCGCTGGATGGTGTCGCGCCGGCTCGCGTACGACGCCACGGAAGAGGCCGAGGCCCCGGGGGCCGGCGCTCGTCGGGTCGCATCGGAGGACGCGGACTCCCGCCGGGGACCGGTGACCGGCCTGGCTACGGCCGTCCGCCTCGCCGCGTTCTGGCTGGCCGCGGCGATCGTCCTCGGAGGCTGGGGCATCGTGGCCGGCCGCCATCCGGCCGGCGAGGTGACGCCCGGGACGAGCGAGATCACCCTCTTCCCCCGGCGGCCGGCCGGCCGCATCGTCGCGCTCTGGCTACGGTGGGACGCCCCGCCCGGGAACGCCGCGTGGGCGATGATCGAGGGCGCCCGCGCGTGGCCGGCACCGGCGGAAATGTCCTGGCGACGCCGGATCCACCCCGGGTGGAACCATCTCGTCTGGCCCGACCTCGGGAGCTTGCCGGCGGACGAGCCGGTCCGGCTGCGGCTCGTCGAGGGGGCGGGCGCGGCCTGGCAGATCGCCTCGCCCCGCGTGGACGCCCGCTACGGGCTCCACCACCTCACGCAGCTCCGGGGGCTGCTCGTGGCCATCGCGCTGGCCGCCGTCGTCGCCGTCGCCCGGGTCGGCATCCCGTCGGCCGCGAAGTCGCTGATCCCGACCGCGGGGCGGTGGTGGCTGGCGGTCGCCGGCGTCGCCGGGCTGGCGCTGTGGCTCCGGGAGCACACGCTGACGCTGCAGAGCCTGTGGTTCGACGAGGTGCTGACGGCGATCGGCGCCCAGAACCTCGCCTGGGTCGTCTACACACCACAGATCTTCGGGCACCCCCCGCTTCAGTATCTGCTGGCGTGGCTCGCGGGCGGCAATGCCGCGGACGAGTGGTGGCTTCGCCTGCCGTCCCTCGCCGCCGGCGTGGCCGCGGTCGTGGCGCTCGCCGAGCTGGGGCGGCGGCTGCACGGCCCGGCGACCGGACTGCTGGCCGCCTTCGCCCTCAGCGTCTCGCCGTTTCACGTCGAGATGTCGCAGCTCGCGCGGCCGTACGCGCTGCTCGTGCTGCTCACCGTCCTGTCGCTGGGCGCCTTGATCGGGGCGCTCGACCGCGGGCGCGCGCGGGACTGGCTGTGGTTCTCGGCCCTCCTCGCGCTGAACCTCTACACGCACTACCTCGCCCTGCAGGTGCTCGCGCTCCAGGCGCTGACCGCGACCGCGCTGCTGGCCCGCGGGCGGTGGCGGGGCGGACTGTCCGCGCTGCTGTCGTTCGGGGGCGCCGTCGTGCTGCTGCTGCCGTGGCTCCCGGTGCTCCGGCGCCTCGGCCACGCCCAGCTCGGGCAGGGCGAGCTTCCGGCGGCGCTCCTCCACGAGCTGGTCACGCAGGTCTTCGTCGCGCAGTTCCTCGGCCACGGCGTGGGCACCATCGTCGGCCTGGGGCTCGTCGCGTGCGCGCTCTGGGCGCTGCGCCGCCAGCCCCAGCTCGCCGGCGCCATGCTGCTGTGGCTCGCGCTGCCGCTCGTGGTGCTGTGGGCGGCCCAGCCGGCCCACTTCATCGCCGGCCGGCATCTGGCGTTCATGCTGCCGATCGTCCTGCTGCTCGTCGGCCACGGGGTGGCCACGGTGGCGGACGGCGGGGCCCGGGCCGTGCGGAGACTCGGCGGATCCCACCGATCGCTGCCGCAGCTGGGCGCCGCCCTCACCGCCGCGCTGGTCGTCGTCGCCTGGGGCACGCCGTCGGCGGAAGGGCTGCGCGACTACTACCAGGGCCGGGCGGGCGCGGACTGGCGGACGGTGGCCGGCGTGCTCGACCGCCTGATCCCGGAGGACGACCGGGTGCTCGCCACCGTCGGCGCCGTCTACCCGCTGCGCTATTACTGGAGCCCGCGGGTCGAGGAGCTCACCGCGGCGGGATTGCCGGAGACGCCGGGCGGCACCGCCGCGCGGCAGTGGCTCGTCACCCACGAAGGACGGGACCGCCCGTCGGGGTTGTCTGCCTGGCTCGATTCGCACGCGCTGAAGGTCGGCGAGGTGCCGGCCTCGTGGAGTCTCCCGGGCCTGGAGATCTATCGACTGCGTCCGTAGGCGGCGAAGCTCGGCCGATCAGCGCGGCGCGGCAACCGGCTCGTCGGACCTGG
>DASWJN010000295.1:0-12494 GCA_036397135.1 Candidatus Methylomirabilota bacterium | reverse complement strand
CCCCACGGCCGCCGGCGTGACCGGATCACCCCCGGGGTCGAGTCCTCCGTCGAGTCATCGCCATGAGCATCGCGTTGCCGCATCGCGGGTGGTTGTTCGACCTGGATGGGACGGTGTATCTGGGCGAGGCGCTGGTGCCGGGGGCGGCGGAGACGATCGCGGCGTTGCGGGCGGACGGGCGGCGGGTGGCATTTCTCTCCAACAAGCCGCTGTCCACGCGGGGGGATTACGCGGAGAAGCTCACGCGCCTCGGGATTCCCACGACGGCCGACCAGGTCGTGAACTCCTCCATCGTGCTGGCGCGTCACCTGCAAAAGCTGGATCCCGGGGCGCCCGTGTTCGTGATCGGCGAGCCGCCGCTGATCGGCGAGTTGCGCGAGCACGGCTTCGAGGTGCGCACGGACGCCGACGTGCGCTGGGTGGTGATCGCATTCGACCGGACGTTCGACTACGGCAAGCTCGACACGGCGCTGCAGGCGGTGCGGCGGCACGACGCGCGGCTGATCGCGACGAATCCCGACCGGACGTGCCCGACCGAGGACGGCGAGATCCCCGACTGCGCCGGGATGACGGCCGCGGTGGAGGCGGTCACCGGCAAGCGGGTGGAGGCGATCGTGGGCAAGCCCTCGCCGATCATGTTGGAGGTGGCGCTGGAGGCGCTCGGGGTCGGAGCCAGCGACTGCGTGATCGTCGGCGACCGCGTCGAGACCGACATCGCGATGGGCAAGGCGCTGGGGCTCGGCACCGTCCTGGTGCTCACCGGGGTGACGCGCGCGGACGACCCCCGAATCCGCGAGCTGAGGGCGGATCTCGTCGTGCCGTCTCTCCGCGCCTTGCTGGGGTGAGACGGGATCCGCGAGCGACCGGTCCCCCCTGCCACTTGGCAAGGCGCTGAGGCCGGACTATCGTGGTCGGCATGAGAACGCTGACGCCCGAGTGGACGCAGGAGATCGAACGCCGCCGCGAGCTCCTCGTCGCCCTCCGCCGCGACTTCCATCGCCATCCCGAGCTGTCGTTCGAGGAGCGACGGACCGCGGAGATCGTCGCCGAGCGCCTGCACGCCGCCAAGCTGGAGGTGCGCACGGGACTCGGGCGCACCGGCGTGGTCGGCGTCCTGCGCGGCGACCGGCCGGGGCGGACGATCGCCTGGCGCGCGGACATCGACGCGCTGCCGCTGACCGAGACGTTCGACGCGCCGTTCACGTCGTCGAAGCCCGGGGTCATGCACGCCTGCGGCCACGATGGGCACACGGCGATCGCCATCACGCTGGCCGAGATCCTCGCCGCCCGACGGCGCGAAATGCCCGGGACGGCGGTGTTCGTCTTCCAGCCGGCCGAGGAGGTCTTCGGCGGGGCGGCGCCGATGATCGCGGCCGGCACGCTGGACGACCCGCGGGTGGAGGAGATCTACGGGCTGCACCTCACCACGCAGACCGCGGTGGGGCAGGTGAGCATCGTGGCGGGCCCTTCGATGGCTTCCGCCGACTTCTTCGACGTCCACGTCAGCGGGCGGGGCGGCCACGGCGCCTATCCGCACCTGTCGATCGACCCGATCACGGCCGCCGCCAACATCCTGCTCGGCATGCAGAACCTCGTCTCCCGCGAGGTCTCCGCACACGAGACGGCGGTGCTCACCGTCGGACAGATCGTCGGCGGGACCAAGCACAACATCATCCCGGCCAGCGCCGTCATGCGGGGCTCGCTGCGCACGTTCGACGAGACGGTGCGGGGGCAGATCAAGGGCCGGCTGGCCGAGTTCACGGCCGGCATCGCGCGAGCCTACCGGACGGAGGCCCGGCTGACGTTCGAGGGAGACGGGTGCCCGGCCGTGGTGAACCACGCCACCGAGACGGCCTTCGTGCGCGAGTGCGCGACGGCCGAGCTGGGCGCGGGCGCGCTCAGTTCCGCGCCGCCGGTGATGGCCAGCGACGACATGAGCCTGTTCTTGCAACAGCGGCCGGGCTGCTACTTCCGGGTGGGCATCGCGCCGGCCGCCGGCGGGCCGTATCCGCACCACGCGCCCGAGTTCCAGATGAACGAGGACGGGCTGCCGGTCGGCCTCCGGCTCGGGCTGTCCGTGATGCTGAACGCGCTTGGCGCCTGAGCCCTCACCGGCGCGCCCGTGGGCGCTGGCCGACGCCGACTACGACGTCGTCATCGTGGGCGGAGGCATGGCGGGGGCGGGCGCCGCCCGCGACCTCGCGCTGCGAGGGCTGTCGGTCGCGCTGGTCGAGAAGGGTGACTTCGCCTCGGCGACCACCGCGCGCTCCTCGAAGCTGATCCACGGCGGCCTGCGCTACCTCGAGCTGTTCGACTTCGGCCTCGTGCGCGAGTCGCTGGCCGAGCGCGAGCGGCTGCGGCGGCTGGCGCCCCATCTGGTGCGCCCGCTGCCGTTCCTGGTGCCGATCTACCGCGAGTCGTCGCGCGGGCTCATCAAGGTCCGCATCGGGCTCCGGCTCTACGACTGGCTCACGCCGGGGCGTGACCGCGAACGCTACCGCGTCCTGAGGGCGGTGGACGCGCTGAGCCTGGAGCCCGGCATCCGGTCGGAGGACCTGCGCGGGGCCGGCTACTACTTCGACGACCTGCTGCTCTTTCCCGAGCGCCTGTGCCTGGAAAACGTGCTGTCGGCGTGCCGTCACGGCGCCCGCGCCTTCAACTACACGCAGGTCGAGGAGATCCGGCGCGATGGCCACGGGGCGATCACCGGCGTGCGCGCGCGCGACCTGCTCACCGGCGCCGTCGCCACGCTGGGCGCCCGCATCGTGGTGAACGCCACCGGGCCCTGGGTGGACGAGCTGCGAGCGCTGGCCCGCGTGCAGGACCGCGGCGCCCACATCCTGCGCCGGACCAAGGGCATCCACTGCCTGTTGCCGCGCCTGTCCGAGCGAGCCATCTACCACTCGACGCAGGACGATCGGATGATCTTCGTGATCCCGTGGCGGGAGCTCTCGCTGGTCGGCACCACCGACGACGACTTCGACGGCGACCTCGACCGCGTTCACGCCACCCGGGCCGAGGTGGAGTACCTGCTCGCCGAGGTGCGCCACGCCGTGCCCGACCCGCGCGTGGCCCCCGCCGAAGTGCTCTATACCTACGCGGGCGTGCGCCCGCTGTCGTTCGAGGAGGGCCGGCGCGCGTCCGACGTCTCGCGCGCGCACAAGGTCGTCGAGGAGGCGGGCGGCCGGTTCCTGTCCATCACGGGGACGAAGCTCACGTGCTTTCGCAGCCTGGCCGAGGCGCTGGGCGAGCGCGTCTGCCGCGCGCTCGGCCGCGACGGCGCGAGCCGCACGGCTCATCTCACGCTCGACGGCGCCGACGAGGAAGCCGGGCGCGTGGAGGCCCACACCTGGCTCGACGTCTCCGGCGACGCGGCCGCCAGCGGCCTGCCGCGGGAGACGCTGGAGACCCTGGTCTCGCTCTACGGCCGCAACTATCCCCGCGTGACGGAGCTGGCCGGCAAGGTGCCGGGCGGCGCCGAGCGGCTGTGCCCCACGAACCCCGACGTCGTCGCCCAGCTGCACCACGCGGTCCAGGACGAGCTGACGGTGTCGCTGCAGGACTTCCTGCTCCGGCGCACCGGCATCGGCACCAGCCGCTGCCAGGGGCGCGACTGCGCCGAGGCGATCGCGCACCGGATGGCCCCGCTGCTGGGCTGGAGCGCCCGGCGCCTCGACGCCGAGCTGGAAGCCTACCAGGCGCACGTCGCGCGCTCCCAACGCTTCCGCGGGTGAAGCGGCCGGACGCGGACGTCGTGTGATAGCATGCCGAGCGTCGAGCGCCCGGAAACCGTCGAAGACGCCAACGCCTCGCAGGGGGAAGACGACGATGCGACCTCATCAACTGCTCCTCGGCGTGACGCTTGCGCTCGCGCTGGCCACGGCCAGCACGCATGGGTTCGCCCAGCCGGCCCGCGCGCCGATCGAGATCCACATGTGGATGGGCCTGACCGGCCTCGGCGGCGAGCTGCTGGCCAAGTACGGTGAGGAGTTCAACAAGGCGCAGAACGAGTTCAAGGCCGTCGTGTCGTTCAAGGGCCAGTATCCCGAGCAGCGGGCGGCCGCCGTCGCCGCCTACCGGGCCGGCAACCCGCCCCACATCATGCAGATGTTCGACGCCGGCTCCGGGGACATGATGGCCGCCCGCGGCGCGATCGTACCGGTCTCCGACGTGTTCCAGCGCGCCGGCCTGCAGTTCAACCCCGCCGACTTCATCGCGCCCGCCCGCGGGTACTACGGGCTGCCCGACGGACGCCTGCTGTCCATGCCCTTCAACGTGTCGACGACGGTCCTCTTCTACAACAAGGATGCGTTCGCGCGGGCGGCCCTCGATCCCGAGAAGCCGCCCCGGACCTGGCCGGAGCTGATCGACGCCGCCCGCAAGATCCGCCAGGCCAACGCCACCGCCTGCGGCTACACGACCACCTGGCTGGCCTGGGTGATGCTCGAGCAGTTCAGCTCGCGGCACAATGTCCCCATCGGCACCCAGGGCAACGGTCGCGGCGGACTCAACGCCGAGCTGACCTTCAACACGTCCCGGCCGGTGCGCATGGTGCAGACGCTGGTGGACATGCAGAAGGACAAGAGCTTCGACTACGGCGGACGCTCGAACGACGCCGCCGCCAAGTTCATCTCCGGCGAGTGCGCGATGCTGACGCAGTCGTCCGGGGGGCTCGGCTCGATCGTCCGTGACGCCAAGTTCAAGTTCGGGGTCGGCCAGCTGCCCTACTGGCCCGACGTGCAGGGCGCGCCCTACGCCACCACGATCGGCGGCGCCTCGCTCTGGGTGTTCAACGCGCCGACGCGGTCGGCGGCGGAGTTCAAGGGCGTCGCCCAGTTCCTCGCCCACCTGCGCTCCACCCCGGTGCTGACCGACTGGGCGAAGCGGACCGGGTTCCTGCCGGCCACCAACGCGGCGTTCAAGGCGATGCAGGCCGAGGGCTTCTTCAAGGACAACCCCGGCCGCGACGTGCCCATCCTGTCGCTCATCGAGGGGCGGCAGGGCGAGCACACCAACGGCTATCGCTTCGGCCGGTGGACCGAGATCCGCGACTTCTATCACGAGGAGGTGGAGCGCGCCCTGCAGGGCCAGCAGACCGCGCAGACCGCGCTGGACAACGCCGTCCGGCGCGGCAACGCCGCGCTGCGCGCCTTCGAGCGCACGGCCGCCCCGAACTGAGGCCCGGCCCGGCGCCGCCGCCCGCCCCCGGTCCGCCGGGCGCGGCGGGACGGCGCGGCCCGGGCGTCGACGACATGCGCCGCAAGGTCATCTTCAACAACAAGGTCCTGCCGTACGTGCTGGTGGCGCCCCAGCTCGCGATCACCCTGGTGTTCTTCTTCTGGCCGGCCGGCCAGGCGGTGTACATGTCGGTCCTGCAGCAGGACGCGTTCGGCGAGTCGGTGCGCTTCGCGGGCCTCGCCAACTTCGCGTACGTGCTCGCCGACCCCGATTACGTGAAGGCGCTGTGGCGCACCGCCTACTTCTCGGTGGCGGTCACGGCCCTGTCGCTCGTCCCGGCGCTGGTCCTCGCCGTCATGGCGGACCGGGTGATCCGGGGGGGCACGGTCTACAAGACCATCGTGATCGTGCCGTACGCGATCGCGCCGGCCGTCGCCGGCGTGCTGTGGCTCTTCCTGTTCAACCCCTCGGTGGGCGTCATCGCCTACGGCCTGCGGGCGGCCGGCGTGCCCTGGAACCCGACCCTCGAGGGGGCGCACGCCATGATCCTCGTCATCATCGCCGCGTCGTGGAAGCACGTCAGCTACGCGTTCCTGTTCTTCCTCGCCGGTTTGCAGGCCATTCCGCGCTCGCTCCTGGAGGCGGCCGCGATCGACGGCGCCTCCGAGGCGCGCCGCTTCTGGGCCATCGTGTTCCCGCTGCTGTCGCCGACCACCTTCTTCCTCCTCGTGGTCGGCGTCGTGTACGCGTTCTTCGACACCTTCGGCCTCATCCACGCCGTCACCGCGGGCGGCCCCGCCAAGGCGACGGAGATCCTCGTCTACAAGGTCTACTACGACGGCGTGCACGCGCTGGACCTGGGCGGCTCCTCCGCGCAGTCGGTGATCCTGATGGCGATCGTGATCGCCCTCACCGCCATCCAGTTCCGCTACATCGAGCGCAAGGTGCACTACTGATGGCGACGGTCGACGCGCTCGCCGCCCGCGGCGCGGTGGGGACGCCCGGCCGCCGGCGCGGCCGGACCGACTGGCTGCCGCACGTGGTCATCTGGGTGGGGATGCTGGTGACGGCGTTCCCGCTCTACCTCATCTTCGTCGCCTCGACCCTCACCCCCCAGGAGATCGCCCAGGCGCCGATGCCGCTCGTGCCCGGCGACCGGCTGGTCGAGAATTACTCCAAGGCGCTGGTCACCGGCGCCACCGGACGGTACCTGTCGCCTCCGGTGGGCCGGATGATGCTGAACAGCCTGCTCATGGCCCTGGTCATCACGTTCGGCAAGATCGTGGTCTCGGTGCTCTCGGCCTACGCCGTCGTCTTCTTCGCCTTCCGGCTGCGGATGGTCTTCTTCTGGATGATCTTCATCACGCTGATGCTGCCCGTCGAGGTGCGCATCCTGCCCACCTACAAGGTCGTCTCCGACCTGGGATTGATCAACTCCTTCACCGGGCTGACGCTGCCGCTCATGGCCTCGGCCACCGCGACGCTGCTGTTCCGGCAGTTCTTCCTGACCATCCCCGACGAGCTGGTCGAGGCCGCCAAGATGGACGGGGCGGGCCCGATGCGCTTCTTCCGCGACGTCGTGCTGCCGCTGTCCCGCACGAACATCGCGGCGCTGTTCGTGATCCTGTTCATCTACGGCTGGAACCAGTACCTGTGGCCGCTCCTGATCACGACCTCGAACAGCATGGATACAATCGTGATCGGGATCAAGAAGATGATCGGCACCGGCGACGCGCTGACCGACTGGCACACCGTGATGGCGACCACGATGCTCGCCATCCTGCCGCCGGTGGTCGTCGTGGTCCTCATGCAGCGCGCGTTCATCCGCGGGCTCGTCGAAACCGAGAAGTGAGGCGGCGGCCGTGGCCCGGGTGGCGCTGGTGGGAATCCGCAAGGCCTTCGGCGAGGTGCCGGTCATCCACGGCGTCGACTGCGAGATCGCCGACCGCGAGTTCGTCGCGGTCCTGGGGCCCTCGGGCTGCGGCAAGTCCACGCTGCTGCGCATCATCGCCGGCCTCGAGCGCCCGACCGCCGGTGAGGTCGTCATCGACGGCCGGCGCGTGAACGACGTCGAGCCGAAGGACCGCAACATCGCCATGGTGTTCCAGAACTACGCGCTCTACCCGCACATGACCGCGTACGACAACATGGCCTACGGGCTTCGCATCCGCGGCATGGACAGGGCCCAGATCGCCGGGCGGGTGACCCGGGCGGCGGACACCCTGGCGCTGGGCGGGCTGCTGCTGAGGACGCCGAGGCATCTCTCCGGCGGCCAGCGCCAGCGGGTGGCGATGGGGCGGGCGATCGTGCGGGAGCCGCAGGTGTTCCTGTTCGACGAGCCGCTCTCCAACCTGGACGCGACGCTGCGCGTGCAGATGCGCATCGAGCTGAAGAAGCTGCACATGAGCCTCGGCGCGACGTCCATCTTCGTCACCCACGATCAGGTCGAGGCGATGACGCTCGGCGACCGGCTGCTGGTCATGCACGCGGGCCGCGTCGAGCAGGTCGGCCGCCCGCTCGAGGTCTACGGCCGGCCGGCCACGGCCTTCGTCGCCGGCTTCATCGGCTCGCCGGCGATGAACCTGCTCGACGGCCGGGTGGACGCGGGCGCCGTCGCGCTGGCCGGGGGTGTCCGGGTCGCGTTGCCGCCGGGCGCGGCCGCCGAGCGGGGGCGCTCGGTGGTGCTGGGCATCCGGCCCGAGCACCTGGCGCCCGTCACCGACGGCGGCCGGCCGGACGTGACGCTCGCGGTCGAGCTGGTCGAGGCGCTCGGCGCCGACACCGTCGTGCACGGCCGTCTCGGGGACGGCGCGCCGGCGCTCACTGCGCGCCTGCCCGGACACCTGCGCGTCACGACGGGCCAGCGGCTGGCGCTCGCGATCACCGGGCCCGTCCACCTCTTCGACGCCGCGAGCGGCCTGCGCCTCGAGAGGGGCCCGTAGCATGCCGCCCCGCTACGTGGCCCACCGCGGGGGCGCGGCCCAGTGGCCCGAGAACAGCCTCACGGCCTTTCGCAGCGCCATCGCGCTGGGGGCAAAGATCCTCGAGCTGGACGTCCACCTGACGGCCGACGGCGAGGTGGCGGTGATCCACGATCCCACGCTCGAGCGCACGAGCGACGGCCGCGGGCCGATCGCCCGCTGCACGGCGGCCGACCTCACGCGCGCGCGGCTGCGCGGCCGCGACGGCGCGCTGACCGAGGATTGCGTTCCCACGCTCGCCGACGTGCTGGCGCTGGCGGCGCCGGCGGGGGTGGCGTTGCTGGTCGAGGTCAAGACGCCGGGGCCGGCGGCGCGCTACGAGCGGCGCGGCGACCGGGTGGCGGCGGTGCCGGGCGCGCGCTACGAGGGGCTGGAAGGGAGGGTGCTGGAGGCGCTGCGGACGTTCGGCGCGGCCGAGCGCTCGTTCATCATGGCCTTCAACCCGGCGGTGCTGGCCGAGGTGCGCGCGCTGGCGCCCGCGCAGCCGACCGCGCTGCTGGTCGACCGCCGGCACGTCGAGGAGTCCGGCGCGCGGCCAGTGGACGCCGTCGGCTGGGCCCGGGAGGCGCGGGCGCGCTTCCTCGGGCTCCACCACTCGCTCTGCGACGCCGAGGTCGTGGAGGCCGCCCACGCCGCCGGCATCGCCGTCGGCGTGTTCACCGTCAACGACGAGGACGCGATGCGGCGGCTGGCCGGCGACGGCGTGGACGTGATCATCAGCGACCGCGCCGACCTGGTGGCCCGCCTCCAGGCCGAGGCATGACCGTGCGCCGCCTGATGGTCCTCGGCGGCCTCGTCATGGCGGCGAGCAGCGCTGCCGGGCCGGCGGTCCAGGTCGCCGCGCACCGCGGCGGCGCGCTGCTGTGGCCGGAGAACAGCCTGCTCGCGTTCCGCAACGCCATCGCCCTCGGGGTGGACATGCTGGAGACGGACGTTCATCTCACCGCGGACGACGAGGTCGTCGTGCTGCACGACCCCACCCTCGACCGGACGACCACCGGGCGGGGCGCCGTGCGGGACGCGCGGCTGGCCGATCTCGCGCCGCTCCGCCTGCGCGCGGCCGACGGGGCGCCCACCGGCGAGCCGATCCCCACGCTCGCCCAGGTCCTGGACCTCGTCGCCGGCGCGCGCGGCGTCGGGTTGCTGCTCGAGGTCAAGGTCGACGCCCATCGCAGCCGCTATCCCGGCATCGAGGAGAAGGCGCTGGCGCTGGTGCGGGCGCGGGGATTGCTCGATCGCACGCCGATCATGGCGTTCCAGCCGGAGACCGTGCGGCGCGTGCGCGAGCTGGAGCCGGCCGCCCGTACGGTGCTGCTCGTGAGCCGGGGCCGCACCGAGCGCGAGCGCGCCAGCGCGGCCGAGGCCGTGCGCCTGACGCAGGAGGCGGGCGCCGCCTGGCTCGGCATCAACCACCGACTGCTGGACGCCGACGTCGCCGCCGCCGCCCGGCGGGCCGGTGTCGGTGTGGCCGCGTGGACGGTCAACCAGGCGAGCGACCTCCGGCGCGTGCTGGATCTGGGCGTCGACGTGGTCATCTCCGACCAGCCGGACCTGGCGCTGCGCCTCGCCGGCCGGGCGACGCGGAAGCCATGATTCGCCGTTACGTCCTGGCGCTCGATCAGGGCACCTCGGGCTCGACCGCGCTCGTCGTGGACGCCGAGGGCGCGGTGCGCGCGCGCGGCTACACGGAGCTGACCCAGCACTTTCCGCAGCCGGGCTGGGTCGAGCACGACCCCGAGGAGATCTGGGCCAGCGTCGGGGAGGCGGCCCGGCGCGCGCTGGCCGAGGCGGGGGTGGCGGGCGGCGAGATCGCCGCCGTCGGGATCACCAACCAGCGCGAGACGGCGATCGTGTGGGACCGCGCCACCGGAGCCCCGATCCACCGCGCGATCGTCTGGCAGTGCCGGCGCACGGCCGCGGCCTGCGACGCCCTCAGGGCCCGAGGCGTGGAGCCGCTCGTGCGGGAACGGACCGGCCTGGTGCTCGATGCGTATTTTTCCGGGACGAAGGTCGGCTGGCTGCTCGACCACGTCCCCGGCGCCCGGCGGCAGGCCGAGCGCGGCGAGCTGGCGTTCGGCACCGTCGACGCCTGGCTCCTGTGGAAGCTCACCCGCGGGCGCGTGCACGCCACCGACGTCACCAACGCCTCGCGCACGCTCTGCCTGGACCTCAGGTCGGTGGACTGGGACCCCGAGATGCTGAGGGTGCTGGAGATCCCGCCCGAGATGCTGCCCGCCGTCGTCGACTCCGCCGGCCCGATCGCCGAGACGAGCGACGTCGACTGGCTGCCGGCCGGCGTGCCGATCGCCGGCATCGCGGGCGATCA
The DNA here is from genome assembly GCA_036397135.1 of Candidatus Methylomirabilota bacterium. Classification (GTDB taxonomy): domain Bacteria; phylum Methylomirabilota; class Methylomirabilia; order Rokubacteriales; family CSP1-6; genus AR5. Next base: position 2,009 of record DASWJN010000295.1, on the reverse strand, counting down.
GCAGGCGGCGCTGTTCGGGCAGGCCTGCTACGAGGTCGGCAGCGCCAAGAACACCTACGGCACCGGCTGCTTCGTCCTGCTCAACACCGGCGCCGCCCCGATCGCCTCCGGCCACGGCCTGCTCACCACGATCGCCTGGCGCATCGGTGGGCGGATCACCTACGCGCTGGAGGGCAGCGTGTTCATCGCCGGTGCCGCCGTGCAGTGGCTGCGCGACGGCCTCGGCCTCATCCGCCAGGCGGCCGAGACCCGGGCGCTCGCCGAATCGGTGGCGGACACCGGCGGCGTGTACTTCGTCCCCGCCTTCGTGGGGCTGGGCGCCCCCTACTGGGACCCGTACGCGCGCGGCACGCTGGTGGGCCTCACCCGCGGCACCACCCGCGCCCACCTGGCGAGGGCGGCGCTGGAGGCGATCGCCTATCAGAGCCGCGACGTGCTCGACGCCATGGCCGCCGACGCCAGGGTGGCGCTGCGCGGGCTGAAGGTGGACGGCGGGGCCGTGGCCAACGATTTTCTCTGCCAGTTCCAGGCCGACGTCCTCGACGCGGCCGTGATGCGCCCGAAGGTGATCGAGACCACCGCGCTCGGCGCCGCCTTCCTGGCCGGGCTCGGAAGCGGCCTCTGGCGCTCGCTCGACGCGCTGGCGGCGCGCCAGGCGATCGAGCGCACGTTCTCGCCCCGCATGGAGCCGGCCGCGCGGGCCCGCTCCTATGACGGCTGGCGGCGCGCGGTCGAGCGCGCCCGCCACTGGGAATCCCCGACCTCATAAGACAGGAGATCCTGCATGCGACATCCGATCGTGCTGATGCTCGTCGTTGCGCTGGTCACCGGGCTGGTGGGTGGCGCCGGCGCCCAGGCGCCCGCCATCGAGAGCGAGCTGACGCTGATCACGCCGGTGTCGAAGTTCATCCACGATGCCGCCCTGAAGGCGTTCGCCGAGTACGCCAAGGAGAAGTGGAACGTCACGGTGAGGACCAACGCCATCCCGGCCGGCACGCCGGTCGCGTACGGGCGCATCGTCGAGTGGAAGGGCAAGCCCGACGCCGACATCTTCTGGGGCGGCGAGTCGGCGCTGTTCCAGAAGCTGGCCGAGCAGAAGCTCCTGCAGAAGGTGGAGATCAGCAAGGAGGCGTGGGACTCCATCCCGGCCGCGATCGGCAAGCCCAAGCCGATCCCGCTCAAGGACAAGGACGGCTTCTGGGTCGGCACCGCGCTGGAGCCCTACGGGCTCGTCTACCACCCGGTGAAGATCAAGCGTCTCGGGATCCCGGAGCCGAAGGACTGGGAGGATCTCCTGAATCCGAAGCTCAAGGGCGAGGTCGCCCAGTGCGCGCCCACCCGCTCGTCGTCCTCGAACGCGACGTACGAGGTGATGCTCTCGATGCACGGCGAGGACAAGGGCTGGCAGTGGCTGAAGAAACTGGCCGCCAACACCGGCCACTTCACCGCCCGGAGCCGGGACGTGCCGACCGTGGTCGCCAAGGGCGAGTACGCCGTCGGCTTCGCGGTGCCGTCCTACATGGCGTTCGAGGAGAAGCTGGCCGGCTTCGACATCAAGTTCGTGGCGCCCAAGAACGCCTTCGTCACGCCGGAGCCGATGGCGATCCTGGCCGGCTCGCGCAACCCGCGGGCGGCGCGCGCGTTCGTCGAGTTCCTGCTGACCGAGCGCGGGCAGAAGGTGTTCATGGAGCGCGGGCTCTTCCCGATCACGCCGAAGTACAAGGTTCAGGGGCCGCCCGGCTCGACGGCGGAGCTGGCGGTGCAGTTCACCGGCGGCGTGCGGTCGTACTTCGACGGCGACATCGCCAACGTGTACGACGAGACGACGGCCGCCAAGCGCTCGGAGGCGCTCAAGACGCGCTTCCGGTCGGATATCGAGGCGGTGTGGAAGAAGCCGAACTAGCTGGCGGCGGCGGCGCCGGGGCCGGGCGGGGGGGGGGGGGGGGGGGGGGGGGGGGGGGGGGGGGGGGGGGGGGGGGGGGGGGGGGGGGGGGGGGGGGGGGGGGGGG
>DASWJN010000294.1:0-16486 GCA_036397135.1 Candidatus Methylomirabilota bacterium | reverse complement strand
GACCGGCTCGGCCGCCCCGACGGCCGTCGACACCGCGACCGCCGCCGCCAGCCCCGTCACCACTGCCCGCATGAGGTTCATGACCTTCATAGGGTTGATCTCCTCACTTCTTCGGGGCGGGCGCCTCGGCCCATCCCCGGTGGTCGCGAGTGAACAGGACCTCGGCCGGCTTGTTGCCTCGCAGCACCGTCACCGCGTGGGTCTCGACCCGCGGCGGCGGCAGCGGCGCGCTCACCTTGACGGGCCCGGCCGCCTTCTTCACGGGCGCGGCCACCGCCGCCGTGGGCGCCCCGTCGGCGAGCAGGCTCGCGGCAGTCACGCCCTTGGTCTGCACGATTTGGGTATCGCGGAGGTTCCGCATGGCGAGGGTGAGCTTGCCCTCGCTCTGGGCCAGGGCGAGCCGCTCCACCTGGGCCGGCTGCAGCGCCAGCGTCACCGTCGTGACCGTCACCGGCTTGTTGTCGCGCAGCTCCACCGTCTGGCCGGCCGCGAGCACCGTCACGTCCTGGATGATGACCTTCGAGATGCGCTCCTGGGAGCTCCTCTCCTTGGCCATGCTGACGAGGACGTCGACTCGGCTGTTGGGGAGCACGAAGCCGCTCTCCTTGGTGGCGTCGTCCACCTTGATGGTGACGCCGCGCTGCCCCTCGGGCACGAGCATCGGCATGAGGCCGCCCTTGCCGGAGAGCGCGGGCGCCAGCTTGCCCTCGAGCAGGGGCTCGCCCGCGACGATCGAGCCCCGCACGACCCGGCCCTCGGCGGCCGCGAGCGTGCGGACGGCACCCGAGGGCACCGACTTCGACGGCCACGGCAGCAGCTTGACGTGCTGCGCGGTGATCGTCTCCGCCATGCTCATGTTCACGCTCGCCACCACAATCATCTCCACGTCCTGCTGCGGCCCGGAGGCCGCGCTCCTGAGGACGCGGTAGACGAGCGTGCTCGCGAGCAGCCCGACGACCGAGGCAACGACGAGGACCAGGACGAGCCTTCGACGCATGAGTGGTCTCCGTTTACTCGTAGCGCATGCTGGCCGTCTGCTGGAGCGTGATCGAGCCCAGCATCGGCAACAGATTGGGAAGCACCGTGGTGAACTGCATCGAGACGTCGACCTGGACCTGCGAGTCCGGGGCGCAGGGGGCCGGATTGCACGCGATCGTCCCCGACCAGTTCCCCGCGCCCAGGAGTGCGTTCAGCCGCGCCGTGGCGGCCGACTGCACCGCGTCGGGCGCCGACACCACCCCCGCCCGCGCCGCCTCCCGGGCCGCCGTGGTCAGCAGGTTCATGGTGAACCATGCCCGGCTCAGCTCGACGCTGGCGAACAGCACGAAGAGCAGGATGGGGAGGATCAGGACGAACTCGAGGCTCGCCACTCCCCGCTGGTCCCTGAGACGCTTGTGCATGGTCATGATGTGTTGGTTGGGCCGGGGGGCGATGCCCCCCGGCCGCTCCGTGGGCTCTTACGAGCCAGCCAGGCCGACCTGGGTTTGCAGCTGAGTACCGATCGCGTTGACGGCCGCCGTCAGCTGCGTGGTGAACGTCGGCGCGAACGCCAGGACGATCGCCGCCATGATGACGGCGCCGAGGATGATCCACTCCACCGAGACCACCCCTCGCTCGTCACGAACACTGTGAAGCATGAGATTCAGCAACGTCAGCATCGTGCTCCTCCTCCTTGTGTTAGATCGGTCGCTCTGACCTCACTGCATCGCCCTGTCCCCGCCACCCCCCTTGCTCTGCTCACGGCCTGGGCTCACCCGACTGGTAGGCCATCACGTCGGCGAACCCCTTCATCTCGAGCGCGAGCATCACCTCGGTCACTCGCTGCTCGGGAACGCGGAGGACGACGGCCGTGTTGAAGCGCATCTGCCGGCCGCTCTCGACCACCTCGACGGGAATGCCGAGAGGCTCCAGGACCGACTCGATCTCGGCCGCATCCTTGTTCACCCGGTCGAGATTCACGACGATGAAGGACCCGATCTGTCTGCGATTGGTTGTCATGGATCTCTCGTGGCGTTCGAGTTCGGTTCGTCGGTCCAGCGATTGGCTTGCGCGCACGGGTGGGGGACGAGGCACGAAGCGTGCCGAGGGCGTGTCTCGTGACCTCTCGGCGCGAGAAATCAACGAGATCGTGGCCTTGACGGCGCGTCGCCGCCACCCGCACGCGCGCTGTGCACTGGTGCGGCTATCTAGGAATGGATAGGGTGCCGGCCAGGCAGTGACGCGGCGGTGGAGTGGACCGGCGCCAAAATCTGCGCCGATGAAGGGATCGAGCGGGAAACAGGGTGACCGACGGCAGATGGCAGCCGCGACGAGCGGGCTATCCAGAACCGGATGAGGGCGTCTCGTCGGGGGGGGCGAGGAAGCGCGCCTTGCGGGCGATCGTCGCCTGCCCGACGCCGAGGTGCTTTGCAGCCTTCGTCTGGGTGCCGTACCGCAGCAGCGCGTCCCGCACGATGCCAGCCTCCACCTTCCGGAGCACCTGGCGCAGGTTCGTGGGGCTCTCCGGAGCGCCGCCCGACAGCGCGGCCTTGGTGACCTCGGTCGGCAGGTCGGGCACGTCCACGTGCCCGCTCCGGCACAGGACGGCCAGCCGCTCGACGATGTTCCAGAGTTCCCGGATGTTGCCGGGGAACGGATAGAGCGTGAGCACCTCGAGCGCATCCTTCGCCACCTTCAGCCGGTTGCCGACCCGGCGCTCCAGCGTGTCGGCCATCATCTCGACCAGCGGCGGAACGTCCTCCGGATGGTCGCGCAGCGGCGGCACCTGCAGCATCAGCACGTTCAGGCGGTAGAACAGGTCGCGCCGGAACCCCCCCTGCGCGACCATGTCGGTCAGATCGGCGTTCGTCGCCGCGATGACCCGGACGTTCACCCGCTTCGGCTTGGCCGCCCCGACGGGCCACACCTCGCCCGCCTCCAGGAACTGCAGCAGCTTCACCTGGAGCAGCAGCGGCATGTCACCGATCTCGTCCAGGAGCAGCGTGCCGTCGTTGGCGAGCTCCACCAGTCCGGTCTTGCCCTTCGCGTCGGCCCCCGTGAAGGCGCCGCGCGCGTACCCGAACAGCTCGCTCTCCATGAGCCCGGCCGGAATGGCGCCGCAGTTCACCTCGCGCAGCGACGCGCCCGCCCGGCTGGAGGCCTGGTGGATGATCCGGGCGAAGAGACTCTTTCCGGTGCCGGTCTCGCCGACGATGAGCACCGGGGAGTCGACGTGCGCGAACTGGAGCGCCTTCTCGGCGACCGCGCGCATCACGCGGCTCTCCGTCACGATCCGGTCGATGCCGACCTCGCTGCGCCGCATCTGCCACCATCGGGCGCCGCTCACGGGCGCCGCCGCCTGGACGCGGCTGACGAGCTGACTGAGGCCGGTCACGTCGCGCACGCTGAGGATCAGATACTGGGGCTCGCCGTCGGCGCCGCGCTGGGCCCGCATGGTGACCATCGCCTTGCGTCCGCCGCGCAGGTCGAGCGTGCGGCTCACCGCCGCCTCGCGGGACAGGGCGTCCAGGACCCACGACCCTTCGATGTTCAGGCCGATGTGATCGTCGGCGACGAAGCGGCCCACGAGCTCGTCTCGCCGCACGCCGAGGAGGTGCGTGGCCGCCTCGTTGACCCGGAGAATGCGGCCGTTGGTCGACAGCAGCGCGAGACCGTCGGAGACGCTCTCGATCAAAGCTTCGAGGATCTGCGCGTCGCCGGCAGGATCAGGCGGCGGCGCGAACTGTTCGCCCGCGTACGACGTTCGATCGTCAGTCATGATGACCCGTCGCGCCCGCCCGGATTGTGTTGCCTCGGCACATCAGTGTCGTCGGCACGAGCCGAGCCCACGCAAGGCCAAGGCCAAGGCGGAGTCGTGATCGGACGATAGCGCACAAGTATTTGAAAGAATGAGTATTCCTGCTTCGGGCCGCCCCACCGGTGATGCTGTCCCGGCTGGTGATGCCCCACCCGGGTCGACTAGGAACTAGTCAGGCCTGCGCCTCGCACGCTCGTGGATCAGATTGGGGCGCTGAGTGTAGGAGCCAGGCACGACGATGCGGCAGAAGTCGGCCAGCCTCCGCGAAGATCGCTGTCCAGTCCCAGATGCGGGCGTCGATCTGCTCACCCGAGGATGAGTGTCGCGGACGGAGCCGCCGAAGCCATCGTCGGCCGCGCCCCTCAGAAACCCTTGAAGAAGGTCAATCCCCCGTAGAAGCCGTTGCCGAACGTCGTGTCGTGCTTGTAGCCGCCGCGGGCCTGCAGCGAGAGCGTGTGGGGAATGCTGAACATCTCGACGACGAGACCGAGCTGGTACATCTCGAAGTCGGGGTTGGAACCCCATACGACCTCGACGCCGCCGTTGACCGTGTTGGGGCCGGCGTAGTCGAGGTTGGTCAACTGCTGCTTGACCCCGCCCTTCTGGTAGATGAAGCTGTCGGTGCCGGTGAAGCTCCCGAAGTAGTTGAAGTTGGTCCGTGACGGCAGCCAGGTGTCGAACTCGACCTGGACGAGCGGGGCCGCCGTGGTCCCGCGCACCTCGGCGCTGCGAACGTCGGGGTCGAGCTCGGTGTCCCGCACCTCGCCGCCCGCGAGCAGGCCCGCGCTCGTCTGACCCCAGCGGCCTTTCACCCCGAGCAGCGCGTACAGACCCGGCGAGGTCGCCGTCACCTCGTCGCCTTCCGAGCGGAACTTGTAGGTCAGGAAGTTCGGCATCAAACGGCCGGCCAGGCTGAAGTTCGGATGGATCTTCTGCGCGACGTCGCCGCCGAGGAACGCGAACCCCTGGCCGTGGTTGTCAAACTCGGCACCACCGAACACCGACGGCTCGAACGCCTCGGCACCGGCGACGACGCCCAGCACCATCGCCGCCAGCACGAGCAGAACTAGCGTGCGGACGATAGTAACTCCGGCGCGCGCCTCTCCCGATCGCTCGCCCAGCTGGAGCGGAAGGCTGCAAGGGTTTCGGGCGAAGCGTCGACGCGCCAGTCGCATTCCTTGTTGACATTGAACCAGACCACCGCACGAATCCACGAATAATCCCCGACGACCCGGGCCCCGGCCTCCCGGAGCCATCGTCCCTTGTCGCCGCCCGTCTCGCCGCAGCCGATCTCCGCGATTATCATAGGTTTGGCGCTCAGCGAGGTCAACACACGATAAGCGGCGCCGAAGAGGTCGTCGAAGGTCTGCCAGCGCGACCACGGCCGGCTGGTTCCCCAGTTGTAGCCGTCGAGGCCCAGCAGGTCGACTTCGTCGTGGCCGGGATAGTACCCGGCGATGGTGTTCGGGGACGTGGCGGGCACCGACAGCGCGTATGGACACCAGATCCAGCGGGCATTCCGGGCGCCGCGCCGCGCGAAAAGCCGTCGAAGCCGACGCCACGCGGCGACGAACTGCTCGGGGCGGTTGCCGTTCGTTGTGCCGCACCAGGGGTACCAGTTGCCGTTCATCTCGTGCATCGGCCGGAGCAGGATCCGGCCCGGGAGCGCCGCGAGGCGGGCGGCGAACCAGTCGATGTAGCGATCGAGGTCGCCGCCGAGGATACGGGCGAGCGAGAACGCGGGGTCGACGGCCGGATCACGACCGGCCTCCGGCAGCCGCCACGGCTCCCAGGTCAGGAGCGGCAGTCGGCCGGCCTGAAGAACCGCCCGGGCGAATTCGATCGGCGTCTCCGAGCAGCCGAGGCCCCAGGACCAGTAGTAGGACACGAGCGAGCAATCCACGCCTGTCCGTGCCTCGAACGCCCGGATGTCCGGCTCGCCGGGGAGCGCCTCGCCGAAATAGGCGCCCAGCGCCGGGCCGGGATCAGCGCGCACGGGACGAGCGCAGAACGGCCCAGCAGAGCGGCCACAACTTCTGGACCGTCCACAGCGACCAGGCGCTGCTGAGCAGGAACAGGTCGGGGTTCGCTCCCAGATGCATCCAGGCGCCGTACGGGATCGCCGCAAGTGAGGCCAAGATGAGCGCACCCTGGGGGGCGATGCCGAGCAGGCCGGGCGTGCGCGAGGGCCGTGTCGTGCCTTTCGGGGTCACGGTGTAGCGCGGGCGGCGGGTCCGGGTGCGCAGCGCGGTGAACGTCGCCGCGATGAACGTCGGGAAGTAACCGAGCCAAACGTTGCCCGCGCGGCCGAAACCCACCGACGAGCCGGCCGCCGCGAACTGAAAGCGATAGGCCAGGTGCGTCAGCACGAGGCTCGGCAGCCGGAACGCCAGGTACGCGGCCACCGTGGTGTTCAGGACGTAGCTCGCGGTGAACAGCGAGACGATCGGCAGCACGTAGAAGAACGGCATCACGAACCCGGCGAACAGGTACACGATGCCCAGGTGCGCGTACTGGAGCCGTTGCATCGCCGAGAGCCCCCGGCGAGAGAACGGATCGTCCCAGAAGAACAGCCGGAGGGAGTCCGCCGCCCACTGGTAACGCTGCTTGTAGACGTCCCAGATGTTGGCCGGCGCGGTGCCGATCGTGAGCGGGTGGTTGTGATAGATGGAGCGCCAGCCCGCGTCGTGGAGCTTCAGCGACGTGTGCACGTCCTCCACGAGGTTCCAGGTGCTGAAGCCTCTGATCTGCTTGAGCGCGTCACGCCGATACATCACGCCCGAGCCGCAGGAGAAGGCCGCGTTCGATCCGTCCTTTCCCGACTGCATCAGGTCATAGAAGATCGGGTCGCTGTTGCTGAAGGGATCGCCATCGGGCACGTCGAAACGTTGCTTGGTCTGCACGAAGCCCACGTAGGGGAGATCGAAGTAGCCGACGAGCGAGCGAATGATCCGTCGATCCGGCACCTGGTCGGCATCGAGGGTCAGCACCAGGTCGCCGGTCGTGTGCGCGAGCCCGTAGTTCAGGTTCCCCGCCTTGGCGTGCTCGCGGGTGGGCCGGGCGAGATAGCCGCAGCCGAGCTCCCTGGCGAGCTTCTCCAGTCGGCTGTCGGCCTTGTCGTCGAGGATCCACACGCGCTTCTTCTCGTAGTCGATCGCCACCGCTTCCCGGAGCGTCCGCGCCACGACCTGATACGGCTCGCCACAGGTCGTCACGAGCACGTCCACGGTGTAGACGGACGACTCCACCGGAACGCCCTCGGGGCGGTGGTACCGCGGGTACCACGAGACGGCGAAGAACGAGGCGTACACGCCGAGCGCGACCAGCTCGGCGATGATGAAGGGAACCGCCAGCCACCACACCTGGAGGTTGAGCACGGTCAGCAGCCAGCCGAAATAGACGAGCGTGGCGACGCCGCCGGCGACCGCCATCACCTGGGCGCGGATGCGCCGGCTGCGGTCCTCGCGGTCCCGGTAGCGGCGATACGCGCGTCGGCCGCTCAGATCCGCCAGCCAGGCGCGAAATGCCCTGAGGACACGGCCCTTGTGCTGCCCCGACGCGACGTCGAACATCGTCCGCGACCTCTCTTGATGTGAGGCACGTCCGCAGCTCCTCTGCGGTCCGAACCGTTGTCTCGCTCCTGAGGGCGTGTGGCAGGCAAAATCCGAACCACGGCCAAAAGCCAGGAATGACGCTGGTTTACGGGCCGTTACGCTCGTGGAGCGGTCAAGGATCAATCGAGGACGGTCGGCCGCTGGCGAGAGATCTACCAGGAACCGAGGGCCGGGGACGTCTCGTGAACCCGGGCGATCGACCCGGGGATCAGGCGGGTGGCGCGCTCAGGATGCCGGGAACGAGCGGCACGGCCGGCCGGTTCACGCGGGCGAGAACATCGGCACCGGCGGTCCGCCCTCCGTTGGCTTGAACGTCACCCTCACCGCCTGGCCGATCCTGATCGCGTCGAGGTCACAGTCGACGATGTTGGTCATCATCGTCGGCCCCTCGGCGAGGGTCACGTACGCGATGGCGTACGGGACCGGCGCGCGGCGGAAGACGCTGTACGAATAGATCGTCCCGCGGCCCGAGGCCTCAGTCCACTCCGTGCGATCGCTGCCGCAGAACGGGCAGCTCGCCCGCGGGTAGTGATGGCGCTCGCCGCAGGCGGCGCAACGCTTGAGCAGGAGCGTGCCCCGGCCGGCGGCGTCCCAGAACGGCTGCGTCTCCGGGTTGACCGGCGGAGCCGGGATCGTGCGTTCCTGGCCGGCCATGTCACTCCCTCCCCATGATGACGGTGGCGCTGCCGTGGCGCGTGGCCAGCGAGCCGCCGGTGCCGTGGGCGAGGGCGACGTCGCAGTTCTTCACCTGCACCCGGGGATGCGCCTCGCCGCGGAGCTGGCGCACGGCCTCCACGACCTTGGTGAGGCCGCCCCGGTTGGCCGGGTGGTTGTTGCAGAGGCCGCCACCGTCGGTGTTGAACGGCAGCCGGCCGACGCCCGAGACGAGGTTGCCGTCCGCCACCAGCTTGCCGCCCTGGCCCTTGGGGGCGAAGCCGAGATCCTCTAGCGTGATGAGCACCGTGATGGTGAAGCTGTCGTAGATCGACACGTACTTCACGTCGGCGGGCGTCACGCCGGCCTCGGCGAACGCCGCCGGCCCCGATCGCACGGCGCCCGTGTACGTCAGGTCGATCCGGCCGCCCGCCTGGTGCTTCACCGCCTCGCCGGCGCCGAGCACGGGGACGAGCGGGCGGGCCAGGCTCCTGGCGACCTCGGGCCTGGTCACGACGATGGCGCCGCCGCCGTCGGTGATGACACAGCAGTCCAGCCGGTGCAGCGGGTCGGCGATGATGGGCGACTCGAGGACCTCCTCGACCGTCACCACCTCCCGGAGCAGCGCGTGCGGGTTGTGCTGGGCGTGCTGGGAGGCCGCCACCTTGATCCAGGCGAGCTGCGCGCTCGTCGTCCCGTACTGGTGCATGTGGCGCATGGCGGCCATCGCGTACTGGTTGACCACGGTGGGGCCGTAGGGGAACTCGAAGGCGACGTCGGGGGCGGCCGCCCCGTAGCTGCGCGGGGCGGTGCCGGTGGCCATCCCTTCGGCGCGCGGCCGGCCGGCCAGGGTGATGAGCGCCACGTTGCACTTGCCCGCGGCGATCGCTTCCGCGGCGTGGCCCACGTGGATCACGTAGGACGAGCCGCCGGTCTCCGTGGTGTCGATGTGGCGCAGCTGGAGGCCCATGTAATCGGCCATGGAAAGACCGCCGAGGCCCGGCGCATCTCCCGCACAGAAATACCCGTCGACGTCCGCGCGACTCAGGCCGGCATCGGCCAGGGCTCCGCTGGCCGCCTCGGCGTGCAGCTGGGCCAGCGATGTGTCGTCGGCCTTGCGCGTGGGATGCTCGAAGACGCCCGCGATGTAGGCCTTGCGCGTGATGGTCATGTCTCTCCGGTGCTCAGCGGCCGGGGGGCGTGCTGAGCGGCAGGAAGGCGCGGCCGGCCGAGGTGCCGCCGTTGACGGCCAGCACCTCGCCCGTCATGTAGTCGGCGAACGGCGAGGCCAGGAAGAGCGCGGCGTTGGCGATGTCCCGCGGGGAGCCGGCCCGGCCCCACGGGATCTGCCGGGTCAGCGCGGTCTCGTACTCCGCGCTGATCGGCGACGTCTCGCTGTCGACCTTGATGAGCCCGGGCGCGATGCAGTTCACGTTGATGCGCTGCGACGCCAGCTCCAGCGCCAGCACCCGGGTGAACATCACCACCGCGGCCTTGGAGGCGCAGTAGTGGGAGGCCCCCACGCGCCCGCTGGCGTAGGCGCCGGAGGCAATCGTGACGAGCTTGCCCGGCGTCCCGGTGGCCACCATCCGGCGGGCCGCCGCCTGGCACGTCAGGAACACGCCGCGCGCGTTGGTCTCCATCACCCGGTCCCACTCGTCCACGCGCAGGTCGAGGACGGGGGTGTTGGGATAGATCCCGGCATTGGCGACGGCGACCGTGACCGGGCCGAGCGCCTTCTCGGCCTCGTCCACGAACCGCGCCACGCCGGCGGCGTCGCGCACGTCCACGACGTGCGAAAACACGCCGGGGCCCAGCGCCGAGGCCGTCCGCTCCAGCGCGGCCTCGCGCACGTCGCCGAGGGCCACGCGGGCGCCGGCCTCGTGGAAGGCCGCGGCGATCCCCTGCCCGATCCCGGCCGCGGCCCCGGTGACCAGCACGACCTGGCCGGTGAAGTCGAAGCTCACCGGGCCTTCTCGTGCCACCGGGCGACCTCCTCGCAGGTGGTGAACCAGACGCCGCGCTGCCGGCGCATCGACCGCACGAGGTCCTCGATGAGCTGCACCCGCGAGGCCCGGCCGCTGATGAACGGGTGGCAGGTGAGCACGAAGCACCCGTTCTCCCGGTGCATGGCCACGAACTCCTTGCTCCACATCTGCAGCACGCGGCCGGGGTCGGCGATCGCGTTGGTGGCGCCGTAGACGTGACGGAACAGCGGGGCGTCGTCCATGATCCACTGCACCGGGATCTCGGTGAGCGGCCCCGCCGGCGTGTCGAGCTGGTAGGGGACGTCGTTGCCCATCAGCGAGGAATCGTAGAGGAAGCCGTGGGTCTTCAGCAGGGCCGGCGTCCACACGTTCACGTCCCACGACGGTGAGCGGTAGCCGGCCGGCCGCACCCCGAGCTGGTCCTTCAGGATGGCGAGCTGCGCCTGCAGGATCGCCTTCTCCTGCGGCTCGTCGAGGACGCTGACGGCCTCGTGGACGTTGCCGTGGGCGCCGATCTCGTGACCGGCGTCACGGATGCGCCGGCACTGCGGCAAATGATTGACGACCGTCCAGCCGGGGATGAAGAAGCTCGCCTTGAGCTTCAGCCGATCCAGCAGCCGGAGGAGCCGATCGACGCCCACCCGGGGGCCGAAGCGGCGCTCCTCCAGGTCGGCCAGGCTGCGCCGGGCCTTCTCGGGCTCGCGGAAGAGGAAGCCCGACTCGGCGTCGAAGTCGAACGACAGGACCACCGCCGAGCGCCGGCCCTTCGGCCACGGGTACCGCATCAGGCGACGGCCGGACGCAGCCGCGCGGCGATGAGATCGATGGTCTCCAGGATGGCGGGGTAGGTCGAGTACGAGACCTCCAGGGCGACGTGCTGGCAGCCGAGGGCCTGGTAGCCGCGCAGCGCCTCGACGACCGCCGCCACCGGGCCGCCGATCACGTGGCGCCCACGGATCAGCGCCATGTCCACCGCGGGGCGGTGCACGCCGTCGATCAGGATCGGGATGCGCAGCGACAGCGCCGGCTCGCCCTCGCGCCCGGCCTCCTTCCAGAAGCGGCGGACCGTCTCCACGCCCTGCCGGAAGGCGTCGTGGTCGGTCGCGGTGGCGTGCCAGCCGTCGCCGTGCCGGGCCACACGCCGCAGCGCGCCCTCGCTGTTGCCGCCGACCCACAGCGGCGGGCGGGGCTTTTGCAAGGGCATCGGCGAGAAGGTGACGTCGTGCAGGTGGTGGTGCCGGGTGACGAGCTCCGGGCGCTCCTGCGTCCACAGCGTCCGGAACAGCTCCAGCGCCTCCTCGCTGCGGCTCACGCGCTCCTTGAACGGCACGCCGAGGGCGTCGAACTCGCCCTGCAGCCAGCCGATCGCCGCGCCCACGATCAGCCGGCCGCCGGAGAGCACGTCCACGCTGGCCAGCAGCTTGGCGACGGGGATCGGCGAGCGGTACGGCAGGATCACGACGCTGGTGCCGAGCGCGATGCGCGACGTCATCCCGGCCAGCCACGGCAGCACGGCGAGCGGGTCCAGCATGTGCTCGCGATAAATGACGTTGGCCGCGGTGGGAACGATGACGTGGTCGGTCACCCAGACGGAGTCGAGCCCGCGCTGGTCGGCGCGCCGCGCGACCTCCAGCATCCGGGGGACCTCGATGGGACGGCCGTAGTGCGGCAGGCAGACGCCGAGCTTCATGGCCCGGCAGCGTATACTTCCTCGCCGGTCAGAGCAACCGCCGGCAGAACGCCGTCAGATGACCAGGGTCCGGAGCTCGCGGAGGGCCTGGAGGGGCAGGACGCGGAGCAGCTCGTCCAGCGTCGTACGTCCCTCGCGCACCTTCGCCAGGGCGTCGGTGGCCAGCGAGTAGGTGTTCTTGCGGGCGGACGCGAGGATGGCGTCGAACGGGGCGCCCTGGTTGATCAGCAAGACATCATCCACGCCCGGAGTCCACAGCTCGGCGAGCGCCAACCGCCGCTTGTAGCCGGTCTGGTGGCACTTCTCGCAGCCGGTGCCCCGATACCAGCGCAGATCGCTCGGCACCATCTCGAAGGTCGTTGCCAGCAGGCCGGGCGGCGGTGTGTACTCCTGCTTGCAGTTCCAGCAGATCTCGCGCACGAGCCGCTGAGCCAGCACACCCAGCAGTGACGAGGTGCACACGGTGCTCTCCACGCCGAGATCCTTCAGGCGAGCGATGGCGCCGAGCGCGTCGTTGGTGTGCAGCGTGCTGAGCACGAGGTGCCCGGTCTGAGCGGCGCGAAAGGCCAGCTTGGCCGTCTCGGAGTCCCGGATCTCGCCGAGCATGATGACCTCGGGGTCGTGGCGCAGGAACGAGCGGGTGTAGGCGGCGAACGTGTTGCCCACGCGCTCGTCGATCTCGTGCTGGCAGAACTGCGGGCACACGTACTCGATGGGGTCCTCGGCGGTGACGATCTTGATCTCCGGCCGGTACACCGACTTCATGATGGCGAAGAGGCTCGTGCTCTTGCCCGAGCCGGTGGGCCCCGTGACGAGGATCGTCCCGGCGGAGGCGCGAAGCAGTTGCTGCAGCCGCTCGGTCACCGGCGCCGCCATTTTCAGCGCCGCCACTGAGTCCGGTGCCCCCCGCGGGTCGAGGATCCGGATGACGGCGTTCTCTCCGTAGTAGCCCGGGATCACCGAGACGCGGAAGTCCATCGGCACCACCCGGCCATCGACTTCGACCCTTGCCCGGAAGCTGCCGTCCTGGGGCCGCCGCCGTTCGGCGATGTCGAGCGTGGCGAGGATCTTGATGCGCGAGAGCACCTCGACCCGCTGGAGGCCGAGATCGTCGTCCAGCGTGCCGAGGTTGAAGTTCTGGAGCATCCCGTCGATGCGAAAGCGAACCTGCAGCCGCCTGTTGATCGTCTCCAGGTGAATGTCGGACGCGCTCCGATCGATGGCGATTCGCAGCAGCTTGCGCACGATCTCGTCCGCGCTGTCGACCTGGTGCGTCGCCGAGGAGGCGTAGAGGTCCCCATCCTCGCCGATGACGTCCACGGTGGTGCCGGCGGCCAGGCTCGGCCTCTCCTCCGCGCGATAGAGGCGCTCGAGGGCACGGGTGATGTCCGCCGACGTCGACGTGATCACCTCGATCTTGAGGCCGGTGCTGCGCTGGAGGTCGTCGACGAGGCGTGTCTGCGTGGGATCGTCCATGGCCAGGATGAGAAGATTGCCGACCCGCGACACCGGTACCGTCCGGTGCTTCATCGCGAATTTCTCGCTGACGAGGTTCCGCAGCGTTGGATCCAGGATGATCGTGTCGAGGCTGAAGAACCGGATGTGCAGCTGACGGCACAACGCCACGCGGAGGCGCTCCTCCGAGATGTACCCCCGACGCAGCAGGACCTGGCCCAGCGGCTGGGTCGTGCGCTGCTGCTCGGCCAGGCCGGCCTCGAGCTGGGTGCGGGTGATCTCGCGGCTCTTGATCAAAATGTCGCCGAGCTTGCTACTGCGCCGATGACGCTCGAGCACTGCCAGCAGCTGATCGCGCGTGATGATCTTCTGCGCGATGAGGATGTGCCCGAGCGGGGCGTAACCATCGGGGGCCCGCTGCACGCGCAACGCTTCCTCCAGCTGCGTAGGCGTCAGCAGGCCCTCGGTCACCAGCAGCTCGCCGAGCCGCGCGGGCATCTCTGGCTCGTCGGACTTGTCGCCTTCGACCTCCAAGGGAGAAGTCTTCATGGCGGACGCGAGCGCGCAAGAGTGATGCCAGACCCGGGGGCCGCGCCGCCGGCACCACATCCGGGGAGAAGCGCTTTAGAAAGAAAGGACTTCGTGAGGCGGCGGGCGTTCGGAGAGCCCGGCCAAGTGAGTGATCTTTCGTCCTTCGGTCACGAACCGATCACGAATGGGGCGCCGACGCGGCGCAGCATCTGCACGCCGAATCTGCGCCCCCGACCGTACCGTGCGTCGAACTGCACGACCGCCGGTCGTGGTCACCGGCTGTCTGATGCCGTGCATTGCCGGCGTGGCCGTCGTTACGCCGCCGCGGACCCGGCGTCACACCGGTTGTCGACCCTGGCGGAACCTCAGGCGCGCCTCGCCTGCGGCTGCGGCTCGCCTCACCACGGTATCATACCGGCGGAGGGCACGACCATGCTCGGCGCGAAGGACAACGAGACGCTGACGCGCGTGGGCCGCGGCACGCCGATGGGGGAGCTGTTGCGGCGCTACTGGCAGCCGGTCGCCGCCGTGGCCCAGCTGGACGAGCACCCCACCCTGGCCGTGCGCCTCCTGGGCGAGGACCTCGTCCTCTACCGGGACACGCGAGGGCGGTACGGGCTGCTCGACCGCCACTGCGCGCACCGCCGGGCCGACCTCGCCTACGGCATCGTCGAGGAGTGCGGCCTGCGCTGCCACTACCACGGCTGGCTGTACGACGGCGCCGGGGCGTGCCTGGAGCAGCCGTTCGAGGAGGTGGCGCGACCGGATTCGCGCTTCAAGGACAAGATCACGCTGGCGGCCTATCCGGTGGAGGCGAAGGCGGGGCTGCTGTGGGCGTACCTCGGCCCGGCGCCGCCGCCACTCGTGCCCGACTGGGACCTCTTCCACGAAAACGGCTACAAGCAGATCGTGTTCTCGGAGATTCCCTGCAACTGGTTCCAGGGCCAGGAGAACTCCATCGACCCCATCCACTTCGAGTGGCTGCACTCCAACTGGTCGGCCGCCCAGCGCGGCAACGGCGCCCCCCGCGCGCCCCGCCACCTCAAGATCGCCTTCGACGAGTTCGACTGGGGCTTCACCTACCGCCGCGTGCGCGAGGACACGACCGAGAACGACGAGCTGTGGACCGTCGGCCGCGTGTGCCTGTGGCCCAACTGCCTCTACACCGGCAAGTTCGAGTGGCGGGTGCCGATCGACGACGCGCGCACGCTGCACGTGGCCTGGTTCGTCGATCCGGTGCCTGGCCCCCAGCCGTTCGAGCAGGCGCGCATTCCCTACTGGCACGGGCCGATCCGCGACCCCGAGACGGGCCGGTGGATCACCAGCCACATCATGAACCAGGACTTCGTGGCGTGGATGGGCCAGGGCGCCATCGCCGACCGCACGAGGGAGCACCTGGGGGAGAGCGACCGCGGCGTCATCCTGCTGCGCAAGCGGATGCTGGAGGAGGCGGCGATCGTCGCCCGCGGCGGCGACCCCAAGGCCGTCATCCGCGATCCGGCCCGGAACCAGCGGCTGCCCCTCCCGCGCATCCGCGAGGGTCGCGGCGCGCCGGTGCGCCCGCCGGACGCGCCGCGGCCCATGGTGTTCCACGCCGGCCAGCCCCCGGCGATCGTCGAGGAGATGCGGCGCGTCTGGGCCGAGCGCGGGAGCGCCTGACGATGGCCGCGCTGGCCGGCGTCTTCGCCATGTCGCACAGCCCGTTCTGCTACATGCCGCCCGAGCGCTGGAACGAGGTGCGCGCCTCCCGCTCGCTCCGGCCCGACGTGCCGCTGGACGACGTGGAGGTCAACCGGGCCAAGGCCGCGCGCGTCGCGACGGCGTTCGCGACGCTCAAGGCCGAGCTGGCGGCGGCGGCGCCCGACGTGCTCGCGGTCTTCGGCGACGACCAGCTCGAATGCTTCGACTTCGCCAACTTCCCCGCGTTCGCGGTCTATGCCGGCGGGACGTTCCACGGCACGCTCGCCGGCGGGGGCCGGACCCGCGTGCCCGGCCACCCCTCGCTGGCGGCGGCGCTGCTGTCCGGCCTGATGCGGCGCGGCTTCGATCCCGCCTTCTCGCTCGACATGCCCAAGCCCGAGCGCGGCATCGGCCACGCGTTCCTGCGGCCGGCCGAGTCGCTGACGGACTTCACCGTGCCGATCGTGCCCGTCTTCCTCAACTGCTACTACGCGCCCCAGCCCACCGCCCTGCGGTGCTACCAGCTCGGCGCCGCGGTGCGCGAGATCATCGCCGAGCACCCGGATCCCATCCGCGTGGCCGTCGTCGGCTCGGGCGGCCTGTGGCACACGCCGCGGGCGAAGGACGCGTACCTCGACGAGGCCTTCGATCAGGCGATCCTGAAGGCGATGACCGCGGGGGATGCCCGGGCGATGGCGCGCTACTTCGACGACTACGACGTGCCGGCCGGGGACGCCAGCCAGGCGCTCGGCGGACGCGGGCCCGCCGCGACGGGCCTGCCCGGCGCCAGCGGCCCCCAGGGCGGCACGCGCGAGACCTGCAACTGGATCGCCGCCGCCGGCGTCGCCGGCGGCACGCCCGCCACCCTGATCGACTACGTCCCGATCTACGCCTCGCCGATCGGCGCCGGCTTCGCCTTCTGGCGGAACGGTCGCTAACCTGACTCCCGGAGTTTGCGTGATGAGCACCGGACGCGCGGTGCCGGGAGCGCCGAGCGGGTGGGCGTGGGGGACCCCGCCGCGCCACTGGCTGGCGAGCCGGCGTCGCCGTTCGAGCGGAGGGGTCGGCGAGCGCGTCG
>DASWJN010000293.1:0-7453 GCA_036397135.1 Candidatus Methylomirabilota bacterium | reverse complement strand
GGGCGCGGCGCTGCCCGCGCACGTGCTCGCGGACCGTGCGGGCGCGGTGGACCCCGAGGACCTCGCTTTCCTCATGTACACGTCGGGGACGACGGGCTTCCCCAAGGGCGTCATGCACTCCCACCGGATGGTCCGCAACGTCACCGACCGGGCGTTCCGCCTCGCCATCACCGAGCAGGACGTCATCATGATGTACCTGCCGCTCTTCCACCTCTTCGCGTTCTCCGAGGGGATGCTGACCTCGATGGTGACGGGCGCCCGCCAGGTGCTCACCGAGACCTTCGACCCCGCCGAGAGCCTGGAGCTGATCGCGCGCGAGCGGGCCACGATGCTGCACGGCTTCGACCTCCACTACAAGGAGCTGTGCGACGCCCACGAGCGGCAACCGCGCGACGTCTCGAGCGTGCGCACCGGTATCCTCCCCGCCGGCATGTCGAGCTCGACGCCCATCGCCCGCCGGGCCCGCAAGCTCTTCGGCCCGCTGATCTCGGGCTACGGGATGAGCGAGTTCGGCGTGGGCGTCTCGATCGGCGCGCTCGATTCGACGGAGGAGCAGTCCTGCGAGGCCTCGGGCTACCCGGCGCCGGGCTACGAGATCCGCGTCGTCGATCCAGCGACCGGGCGCGACCAGCCCGCCGGCACGCCGGGCGAGATCCTGGTGCGCGGCTACACGCTCATGCGCGGGTACTACGACAAGCCCGAGGCCACCGCCGCCGCCATCGACGCCGAGGGCTGGATGCACACCGGCGACATGGGCGTGCTCCGCCCCGACGGCCACCTGCGCTTCATGGGCCGCTACAAGGACATGCTGAAGATCGGCGGCGAGAACGTGGACCCCATGGAGGTGGAGGCCTACCTCATGAGCCACCCCGCCATCGACCTGGTCGCGGTCGTCGGCTATCCCGACGCGCGCCTGAGCGAGGTGGCGGTGGCCTTCGTGCGCGGCGAGGCCGGCCACGCGCTCACCGAGGCCGACGTGCTCGCCCACTGCCGCGGCCGCATCGCCGGCTTCAAGATCCCCCGGCACGTCTTCTTCGTGGACGACTTCCCGATGACCAGCTCGGGCAAGATCCAGAAGGTGAAGCTGCGCGAGGACGCCCTGCGGCGGCGGCCGGCGTGAGGGCGGCGGGCTGGGCGGCGGCGGTGCTGCTGGCGTCGGCCTCGCCCGCCGTCGCCAGCGACGCCGAGCGCCTGGCGATGGCCCGGGTTCGGCTCACGACCGAGCGGACGCTGACGAGCGGCTGCACGCGGGTGGGCGCGGCCGGCGACGACTCCGTCAAGGACCTGCGCCGCAAGATCGTGCGGCTGGGCGGCGACACCGCGCTGCTCACCTTCGGGATCGACGACCTGGAGCGGATCTACGCCGAGGTCTTCCGCTGCCCGGCGGTCGCGCCCCTTCCGCCCGGGGCGCCACCGCCGCCGCCCGGGCCGCCTCCGCCCCCGCCGCCCCGGTAGCCGGCCACCTCGCGCGTCACGCCGGCGGGCCGAGGCCGAGAAGCCGATCGACCTTCTCGGGCTGGAAGCCGACCAGCAGCTGGCCGTCGACCTGGAGCACCGGCGTGGCGTAGACTCCGCGCGATTCCAGGAAGTCGGCGGCGGCCTCGTCGGCCATGACGTCCCTCACCGTGAACGCGACGCCTGCGGACCGCAGGTGGTCTTTCAGACTCTCGCAGGGCCCTCAGAACGGCGTGACGTAGACGACGACCTCGCGCCGCGGCGCGCTCACACGTTCCCCGCGGCCTTGAGGTCCCGGTAGGCCTGCTTGCGCGCCAGCCACTTGGCGGTGCTCTCCTCGTCCAGGAACGGGCGCTCCGCGGTGAAGCACTTCTCCTTCCAGGTCTCCTCGGGCCAGGCGTAGGGCGCGACGACCGTGGTCCGTGGCGCCGTCGCAGAGGCGAGGAGCTCGAGCCCGAGGCCGACGATGTCGCGCTGCATGGCGGCGTCGAACGGCTTGCCGCAGGGGTTGCCGAGCGGGAAGTCGCAGAAGACGAAGCGCGGCACGCCGCACTGCTCCACGATGTCCCGCGCGCAGCCGAAGACGACGGTGGGGATCCCGCTGGCCTCGAGGTGCCGGGCGACCAGACCGACGGTCTGGTGGCAGACCGGTCAGACGGCGGTGAGCACCGCCACGTCGACCCGGTCCTCGCGCAGCCACCCCTCGATCGTGGGCGCGTCGACCGCGAGCGTCTTGCGCTGGCTGTACTGCGAGAACGCCATCTGGAACCGGGGCGCCAGCCCGGCGATGCGGCCCTCGGCCGCCAGCTCGCGCAGCCGCGTCAGCGGCAGGTAGGCGTCGACGTCGTCGAGGGTGGTGGCGAAGCGATCGTAGGCCGTCTTGCGGCTGTAGAGCTTCGCCACCGGCGTGTCCGACGGCAGGGAGTACGGGTCGCGCAGCGGGTCGTCGTCGGCCACCGGCGGCGGCTCGCCGTGGATCGCCATCTCGCTCGTGGTGATCAGGCCGACCCGGCAGGTCGCCAGCGGCCGGGCGAGCCGCGTGAACGGGACATCGTCGAAGTGCGCCCAGCGGTAGGGCTTGTCGTAACCCTCGCCGTTGTAGTACTCGCGCGTCTTGTCGATGTAGCGGACGTGACTCATGCTCGCGGCCCTCCGTTGGAGAACTTGGGCATGACCTCCCCGGCGAACCACTGGAGCTGCTCCAGCATGACGGCCTTCGGCGTGCCCATGCTGATGCTCACGTTGACGTACTCGAGGCCGGGGAAGCGCGACTGCAGATCTTGAAGATGGGCCGTCAGCTCCTCGGGCGGGCCCGCGAACCACGAGCCGTTCTTCATGTAGTGCTCGACGGCCGGCACGCCGGCGGCGCCCCAGCCGCCACGCTTCGTGGAGGCCTCCAGCTGGGCGGGCGTGATACCCGGCACGAAGCCGAGTGGGCCGAACATCTTCACGTGCTCCTCGTAGAACGGCGTGATCTCGCGGATGGCCTTCTCGCGGGTCTCGGCCAGGTGGATGAAGATGCCGAGGCACAGGTTCTCGCCGAGGGCCAGGTTCTTGCCGGCCCGGGCGGCGGCCTCGCGGTAGCCGTGGATCGGCCCCTCCGCCATCGTGGCGGCGCCCCCGCCGATGATGCCCTTGATGCCGTGGCGCACCATGAAGTCGAGCCCGCGCGCGCTCGCGCTCACGATGGGCTGCCAGCACTCCACCGGCCGGTGGACCGGGCGGGGGACCAGCGTGAGCTCCTTCAGCTCGTAGCCGCGGTAGGGGACGGCCGGCGGCAGCGTGTAGTGCTTGCCGTGGTGCGAGAACGACTCGTGGTCGAACGCCTTGAAGATGATCTCGACCTGCTCCTCGAACAGCTCGCGGTTGGCCTCGGCGTCGAGCATCGGCGCGCCGAACGTCTCCACCTCGCGCGTGTGGTAGCCGCGGCCGACGCCGAAGATCACCCGGCCGCCGGTGAGGATGTCGGCGACGGCATAGTCCTCGGCCAGCCGCAGCGGGTGCCACATGGGCGCGATGTTGAAGCCGCAGCCGATCTTGATGCGCTTCGTGACGTGCGCCAGGTGGACGGCCGACAGCAGGAGGTTGGGGATGACCTCGTAGCCCTCGCGCTGGAAGTGGTGCTCGGCGAGCCAGATCGCGTGGTAGCCCGCCTCGTCCATCGTCCTGGCCACCGCGTCGGTCTTCTCGAACACGGTCGCCAGGTGCTCGTTGGAGAACCGCCGCTCGTTGGCCGGCGTGGCGTCTTGCCCCATGTCGGGTAAATCCACGTGGCCGGCATAGACGGTCGCGAACTTCGTGATCATGGACAGCCCTCCCTGAGTGTCACGTACAGTGTCACGTCCACGGACATCGAGGGGCGCCCCGGGTTTCCCGGGGTGCTCCGAGCGTCTGGGGTGCGGGGGCCATGTCGGGGCCCCCACTCAAGCAGGCGCGAAGATGCCCGTCGAGCCGGGAAGCGTAGAGGTTTCAGCGGCGGTGTCACTGATCGGGCCGGCGAACGCGCGGTCGCGCTGGAGCACCGGCATGACGCGGTCGGCGAACAGGCGCATGTTGAGCTGGGCTTCCTCGTGGGGCATGCCGCCGTAGCCGAACTCGATCACCAGGTGGTCGAGGCCGGTCAGCTTCTGCAGCTCGGCGATCTGCTGCAGGCAGTCGTCGGGCGTGCCGACCACCTGGATCTTGACGTAGAACTCGGTGGCCTTCCGGCGATACCCGGCGTCCTGCATCTTGGAATAGGTCTTGGCCATGCCGCCGTAGAACTCGTAGCCCTTCACCGACGCCAGGTGGCCGTCGGAGAACTTGTAGTGCCGGTCGATCGAGTCGAACTTGCGGGCCAGGTACTGCACGGCGCGCTCGTGCGCCTCGGCGCGGCTCTCGGCCACCGAGACGTTGGTCGAGATGATCGGCGGGCGGGGCGTGTGGCCGACGCCGGCGGTGATGTCGCGGTAGCGGCGGATGTCCTCGGCCGCCTTCGGCCACTCGTTCTGCATGATGACGAGCAGGCCGAAGCCGAGCTGGGCCATGATCTCGGCCGACTCCGGGCTCACCGACGAGGCGTAGAAGCGCCGCTCGGGATGCGAGACGGGCCGCGGCCGGATCGAGGTCGCCGGGATCTTGAAGAACTCGCCGTCCCAGTCGAAGACCTCCTGGGTGAGCGCCTTGACGACGATCCTGGCCGCCTCCACGAAGCGCGGACGCGCCTCCTCCATGGCGACCCGGAAGCCGGCGTACTCGACGCTGGCGGCGCCGCGGCCGAAGCCGAACACGCAGCGGCCGTTGGAGAGGACGTCGAGGAGCGCGATCTCCTCGGCCACCCGGACGGGGTCGTGCCAGGGCAGGACGATGACGGCGGTGCCGAGCGCCAGGCGCCTCGTGCGGCCGGCGAAGTAGCTCAGCAGCTGCGTCGGCGAGGGCGACATGGCGTAGCCGGTGAAGTGGTGCTCGAGGGCGAAGAGCGAGTCGAAGCCGAGCGGCTCGGCCAGGTCGCCCAGCGCGAGGTGCTCGGCGACGACCGAGGCGTCCGAGCGCCCGTCCTTGGTCAGCATGTTGAGCGAGATTCCGACTTTCATGAGAGCCTCCCGGCCGGCTTCCTGTCGTCGTGAGGGTGAGCTCCGTTGGAGCGGTACCCGAGGAGCGTCGAGATCGCCCGCGCCGTGCGCCGGGCCTCGGCGGTGAGCAGGCGGACGCGCGGCCGCACGCGATCGGTGGGTCCGGCGATCGTGCACACGCCGGCCACCCGGCCCGACCGATCGAGGATCGGCGCCGCCACGCCGGCCGCGCCGCGCACCATCTCGTCCAGGCTGATGCAGACGCCCGTCTGCCGGATCTCGTCGAGCGATTGCCGCAGCGCCGGCAGGCTCGTCACCGTCCGCTCCGTGTGGCGGGCCAGCGGCAGCGCCCGCAGAATCGCCTCGCGCTGCGCGGCCGGCAGGAAGGCCAGGATGGCCTTGCCGCTCGACGTGGCGTGCAGCGGCCGGCGGTCGCCCACGCCCGCCGCGTAGCGGATGATCTGCTCGCTCTCGACCTTGTCGACGTAGACGACGGAGAGGCCGTCGCCGGCCAGCGTGCCCAGGAAGACCGTCTCGCCGGTGCGCCGCATCAGCTCCACGAGCCCGGGGCGGGCCAGGCCGGCGAGGTCGCGCTGCGCGGACGAGCCCGTGCCCAGCTCGAGGACGCTGGGCCCCAGCCGGTACCCGCCGGACGGTCCCTGCGCGAGATAGCCGCGGGCGGTCAGCGCCCGCAGCAGCGGCAGCAGGCTGCTCTTGGGCGCCTCCAGCCGGGCGCTCACCTCTCGCAGCGCCAGCCCGTCGCGGCTGGCCGCCACCAGCTCGAGGATGTCCACGACCCGGTTGGCCGCCCGATGGCCGTTCGTGGCCGCTTTCTCGACACGCACCGTCATGCGCGGACCTCGAAGCCGAAGAGGCGGGCCGCGTTGAGGCCGAGCACCTTGGCGCGGGCGCCGTCCGACAGGCGGCCCATCGTGCGCTCGATGGCCTCGGCCGAGTGCGGCCACGTCCCCTCGTGGTGGGGGTAGTCGTTGCCCCACATGAAGTTGTCGGCGAGGTTCATCGGCTCGGCCAGCGCCAGCCCGGCCGGGTCCTCCTGGAACGAGGCGAAGCCGTGCTCGCGGAAGTACTCGCTGGGCAGCCTGGCCAGCCGGGGCCGCACCCAGAAGTGGTGCTTGCGGTACGCCTCGTCCATGGCGTCCAGCAGCCACGCCACCCAGCCGATGCCGGCTTCGATGGTGGCGAAGCGCAGCCGGGGGAAGCGCGACAGCACGCCGGAGGCGCAGAGGTTGGCGACCGGCTCGATCGTCGGCGACAGCGAGTGGGAGACGTAATTGATGACGGCGCCGCCGTTGCCCCGGGCCGCCCGCGGATCGCGCCCCGTCGAGACGTGGAACGTGACCGGCAGCCCGGCGTCCTGGATCACCGTCCACAGCGGGTCGAACACCGGAAGGTTGTAGTTCGGGTGGTCGACGTCGTGGGCGCCCCACACCGGCTTGCACGGCAGCGTCAGCGCGCGGAATCCGAGCCTGGCGACGCGCTTCACCTCGGCGATCGAGCCCTCGAGGTCGGCGGTGGCGATGGCCGCCGCCGGCGACATGCGGTGGTTGTATTTCGCGAACGTCTCCCACGCCCACTCGTTGTAGACCCGGCACTGGGCCATGGCGAAGGCGCCATCGGGCGTGGCCCACATCGACAGGCCCTTGTTGGGGAAGATCACCTCGGCGTCGATGCCGTCGCGGTCCATGTCGCGCAGGCGTTGCTCGGGGTCGGCCCCGGCCAGCTGGCGCAGGCGGTCCTCGCCCTCCAGCTCGTCGGTGCGCAGGCGGTCGGGCCGGTGGCCCTCCGAGACCCGCCACTTCACGCCCTTGTCGTCGACGATGACCTTCGGCACCCGGTCACGGTACTTCGCGTCGATGCGCGTGGCCCAGAGGTCGGCCGGCTCGTTGGCGTGGGCGTCGGCGGAGACGATGAAGTACTTCTTCGGATCGCCCGGGCGGGCCGAGCGCGGCCACGCGGCGTGGCCGGGCGTGGTCAGCCGCCAGAGGTTGGGCTCGTTGATCGTGAGCTCGGTCGTGCTCATGCCGTCCTCCTCCAGTGCACCAGCGTGAACGGGGGCGCCGCCTCGTCGTGGGGCTCGAACACGGCCTCCACCGGGGCGCCGATCGAGACGTCTTGCATCGGGTCGCCGAGCAGGTTGCCGACCATCCGGACGCCGCCGGCGTGCGGCAGCTCGACCAGCACCACGACGTAGGGGCCGTGACCTGCCAGCGCCGGGTGCACCGGATGCCAGGCGCGCTCCCACGAGTAGATCCGGCCGTGCGGCTCGACCGCGACCCAGTCGAGGTCGAACGCCAGGCAGCGGTGGCAGATCCATTCCGGCCCCCACTGCCAGCCCTGGCAGGCGCCGCAGCGCTGCACGCGCAGCGCGCCGCGTCGCGTCCCTTCCCAGTAGGGCGCGTCGAGCCCATCGGGCTCCGGCACCGGCC
>DASWJN010000292.1:0-15431 GCA_036397135.1 Candidatus Methylomirabilota bacterium | reverse complement strand
GTCGCGATCCTCGACGCCGTCTTCGCCGCGCGCGACTGGGCGGAATGGCGACGCATCCTGGAGGGGGCGAGCATCGCGTTCGGCGTGGTCGGCACGCTCGCCGATATCCCGCACGACGTCCAGATGCGGGCCAGCGGGGCGCTCGTCCCGCTCGACGATCCGCGGGCCGGCGCCTCGCTCACGGTCGGCAGCCCGGTCTGGATCGAGGGCCAGGACAAGGTGCCGGCGACCATGGCCCCGGAGATCGGCGAGCACACCGTCGAGGTGCTGCGCGACGCGGGCGTCGACCAAGCCGAGATCGACCGCCTGCTCGGCGCCGGCGTCATCGTCCAGGCCAAGCCGCGATGAGCGAGCTGACCGGCAAGCAGCGCCGCCACCTGCGCGCCCTCGGCCAGCAACTCACGGCGACGCTGCACGTGGGGCAGGAGGGCGTGAGCGAGGCGGTGGTGCGGCAGGCGGATGCTCAGCTCGAGACGCACGAGCTGATCAAGGTGCGCGTGGGCGAGAACGCGCCCGAGGACCGTCACGCCACGGCCGAGGCTTTGGCGCGGCTCACCCGCGCCCACCTGGCCCAGGTGATCGGCCGCACCGCGCTGCTCTACCGCCGGCGCGCGGACGAACCGACGATCGTGCTGCCGCCGCCGGAGCGGCGGTGAGCTGACGGACGAGGGCGTCCGTCAGGGGCGTCGTCGGGGTAGCCACTCGACGGCGACGAGACCGGCATCGACGAGCGGCCGGAACTCCGGGTCGCCCGTCATCACGACGCCGCCGTGGTCCTGGGCGGCGACGACGGCGAAGGTGTCGGCGTAGGAGATCGGGAAGCGGGCCTTGATGTGCGCCGCCGCCAGCACCGTCGAGCGGGAGACGTCCACGATCTCCAGAGGGAGCTGATCGATCGCCCCGAGCGCCGACGGGCCGCGACGAGACCACGCTGGCGCTCGGTGATGTAGAGCGCCTCGCCGAGGTTGATCAGCGACACGTACACGAGATGACGGCGGGCCGCCGCGCCCTCGAGCACCGCGCGGACGCGTGGCATTCCCGCCTCGGCTTCCAGGTAGGCGAGGAGCGCGAAGCCGTCGAGCACATAGGCACGAGGGCTAGCGGCCACGCGAGCGCTCTCGCCGGTGCTCGGTGAGCAGCGCGCGGGTGAGCGACGATCGTCCCTTCAGCATTCCGGCGGCCTGGCGGACGGGCTTCGCCATCGCCGGGACGAGCGCGAGGACGCCGCCGTAGTCGACGACGACGACCTCGGCGCCGGGATGCAGGTTGTACTTCTTCCGGAGGTCAGCCGGAATGACCACCCAGCCCTTCTCGGAGACGGTGACAGGCACTGGCGCCCCTCCCTGATGTTATACGATCGTGCTCAGATGTATAACGCAGGCAGTCCGGCCCTGCAAGGGCGTGCCCCCCCTCCGAGCTCAGAACTGCACCGGCGTCGGC
This sequence comes from Candidatus Methylomirabilota bacterium, assembly GCA_036397135.1. Taxonomy (GTDB): domain Bacteria; phylum Methylomirabilota; class Methylomirabilia; order Rokubacteriales; family CSP1-6; genus AR5. Next base: position 13,991 of record DASWJN010000292.1, on the reverse strand, counting down.
GGCATCTTGCCGCTGGCGTAGAGCGCGGGCAGCTCGGGCGAGGCGTTCTCCCACACGAGCAGCATCGAGCGCTTGGGCGAGAAGCCGCGGTGGCGGATGTCGGCCGGCATGGCGGCGACGTCGCCGGCCTTCATCGTGACCCGGGCGCGCACGGCGCCGCTGTCGCGGTCCTCGACCTCCCACTGGATCTCGTCGCTGAGCTGCACGAACCACTCCACGCGGTCGTTGCCGTGGATGACCGGCAAGGTGTACTCCTCCGTCGTCGGGCAGTAGAGGCTCGCCTGGCAGACCGAGACGATCGAGGGGTTCCAGGTCACGTCCGAGCGCGAGAGATAGGCGAAGAGGTTGAAGGCGACCACCTCGTCTTCGAACCCGGGCTCGGCGACGACCTCGGGCCTGTCCTGGGGGACGTCGCGGAAGTGGCGGTTGACCGGGAACCCGTTGTCGTCGGTCCGCACCGGCTCGTCGCCGGGGGCGCCGATCATCCGCCTGGCGGTGACGCGGTGGCGGGTGATCGCCTCCTTGTTGCTGCCGTTCTTGGGTCCGAACGCGCTGCCGGTCTCCTGGGGGCTGGCGAACGGGTCGAAGCCGGCGTTGGTCCAGTCGTCCAGCATGGCCTCGAACACGCGCTGGATCAGCGGCGTCGTGAACCGCTCGCTGTGGTCGAGCCCGGCCTTGCGGTAGTGCTCGTTGAAGCGGCCGGCGAAGAGGTCGACCGAGCCGTAGTGGTTCACGGTGCCCACGACGGCGTCGAAGTTCACGATGCCGTAGAAGAAGCCCCAGGCGATGTCGCGCTGGAGCGCACGCAGGAAGGCGTCCACCGGCAGCATGTGGTGGCCCTTGGGCCAGGCGACGTGGGCGAAGTACTCGTCGCGGCTGAAGGTGAAGCCGCCGAGCGTGAAGGTCCGGTAGCCGTGCTGGTTGGACTCGATCGAGCCGATCTCGGGGACGGTCGCGGTGCTCTGGCTCATCGTCGTACCTCCTCAGCGCGTCGGCCGCGGCGACGTCTGGCAGATGTCCGCCCAGCGCTCGATCGTGTCCGCGCCGGCCACGGTCTGGAGCAACACGACGCCGGGCCGGGCCGCGTGGAACTGGTAGGCGGCGCCCGCCGGCAGCAGGGTCATGTGCCCGCGCCGGGCGCGCACGACGCCCATCGTGCGGCCGGCCGGCGTGCCGGGCAGCCCCACCGAGCCCTGGGCGCCGGCCGGCACCACGCCCGGGTGCTCGAGCTTGAGCAGGCGGATCTCGACCTCGCCGTCCATGACGAGCGCGAACTCGTCCTGGGCCGGCGCCCGCCAGCCCGACGTGCCCTCGGTGCGGATGGCCTCGATCACGTACTCGATGTTCTTGCCGACGGCGACCTTCTCGTACGGCCTGGCCTTCGAGGCGACCTCGAAGACGTTCGAGAAGACGTAGTTGCGGGCGTCGTCGTTGATGACCTCGACGCCGCCCTTCTCGTAGTGCTCGAGCGACCCGAAGCGCGTGGTGTGTTGCTGCGCCATGTCCGTCTCCTTTCCCCTCGGCCGACTCGCCGCTGTCCGATCGTCGGCCCCGCCGTCGCCATGTAAGCGCACCCCGGGACGTTGTCAAGGCGCGCGCTCCGACGCCCGGTCGCGGAGGAAGCGCTCGATCGCGCGGACGTGGGCCAGGGCGAGCCGTTCCTGGACCTCGGGGTTCCGCAGCGCCGCCTCCTGCTGCGGCACCATCATGAACATGGCCTCGGTGAGTGCCGCCGGCATCCAGGTGAGGCGTCGCACCACCGCGAGGCTCGCGCGCCCGACGCCGAGGTCCCGGAGGCGGAACTCGTGAATCAGCTCCGCCTGGAGGGCGCGGGCCAGGGCCGCGGAGTGGGGGTGGAAGTAGAAGGTGGACGTGCCGCTGCCGGCGAAGGGGTCGACCCCGTCCGGGAAGGCGTTCTCGTGCACCGACACGAAGAGGTGCGCGTCCGCCGCCTCGGCGATCTGCGCCCGCTCGTAGAGCCCGCGCGCGCCGTCGTCGGGGCGGGTGAGGATCACCCGGGCGCCCGCGCGCCCGAGGATCCGCTCGAGCCGTCGCGCGACGGCGAGGTTGATCTCGGCCTCGGTCAGCCCGGTGGGACCCGTGGCGCCTCCCGGCGGGTGGCCGGGGTCGAGGGCGACGACGAGGCCGCGGAGCGGGCGGCGCAGGTCGAGTGCCGGGGGCCGCCGGACGCGCACGACCAGATCTCCGTTCGGATCCCACGAGACCGCGTGGCCCCAGTGCGGCGCCGCCAGCTCGAGCGTCAAGACCCACAGGCCGTCGGCGGGCTGGCTCCAGCGGGCGCCGGTGACGTGACGATCGAGGCCGCCGGACATGAGCCAGCGGGTGTCGGCGTGACCTCCGTAGATGCTGATCTCGACCGAACGCCCGCGGGAGTCGACGCGGTAGGGCAGCCGGTGCTCGACCTCGATCCGCACGTCCACGGCCTCGGGACGTGGGATGAGCCTCACGGTTCCGACTCTGCCCCGCGCCGGCGGTGTGCCGGCGGGCAACAGCCGCACCCGGTCGGACGACACCCAGGCGTGGAGCTCCGGCGTCAGCTGCACGCGGTATTCCCCGGCCCGCTCGCCGGTCAGCGTGAGGCGCGTGCCATTTTCCCAGAAGTAGTGGTAGGTGGCTGCCGGCCCCGCCGCGGCGTCGACCCCGCCCGCCGATCGGGGGTAGGGCTCGGTCTCGAACGCGATGCCCGCCGGCGGCCGCTCGGGATCGAGCAGGGCGAGGTTGAGCGGCAGCGGAACCCGGACGGCGTGCTCTCCGACCCTGAGTTCCACGAGGGTTCCGGACGGCGCCGACGGATGCAGGGACGCCAGCGCGGGCCGCGGCACGTCCGGCTCGGAGGCGGCGAGCGGTCGGGCGGCGAAGAACCCGCGGTACTCGGCGAGGCCGGGGACGGACGGCTCCGGCACCGGCGGGACGGCGCCGAAGACGCGACGGCCCCACGGCACCTCGACCACCGGGGCCTGCTCCACGAGCGGGATGCGCGATCCGTCGGCGAAGACCAGCGCCGCCTCGGCGCCCGCGGTACCCCGGAAGCCTGCCTCGACAGGCTCGCCCCGCATCGCGGCCCACGCGCCCCGGGGGAAGACGCTCGCCTCGGCGATGAGCGCCTGGCCCGGCGCCGGCGCCGGGAGCCCGGGGGACACCCGGACGCGGCGGACCAGCTCGGCGCGCTGCTCGTCCAGCCTCGCGTCCAGCCGGTAGACGCCGTCCGCGGGCACCGGCAGGAACGCCAGGAACGCGCCGTTCGGCGCCACGGTCACCGGGGCGCCGTTGATGGCGAGCTGCGCGCGGCCCGTGCCCGTCGCGCCGAAGACGAAGGTCCTGTCGCGCAGCGCCACATCGCCGTCCTCGGCGGGATGCACGACGGTCAGCGCGAGCGGTCCATCCTGGAACGGCACGGGCGGAAGCGCGACCGCCGGCGTCGCCCACGGCGGCGGCAACTCGCGCCGCGCGGCGAGGGGCGCGCAGGCGGCGGCGACCGCGAGCGCGACGAGCGTGAGGAAGGCCGCCGGACGCAGGGTCAGCTCCTTGCCGCCGGCGCACCGAGCGGCGCCGACGTCCGGACCGGGCCGAGGCGACGCAGCCAGGCGAGCCCGGCAACGGCGAGCGCGCCGGTGACGGCCACGTCCGACCATTCCGCCAGCAGGACGGATCCGACCGCGAACATGAGCCCGAAGAGGAGCAGGAGGCCCGCGCAGGCGCGGAGCGCGTCGTGACCCAGGTCCTGCGCCGGGTCCACGCCCGTCCGCCGCCGCTGCCGCCGCCAGCCCGGCCCACCCGGCCGGACGCGGCGGTAGAAGCCGTCGAGGGTCTCGTCGCGCTCCGGCCGGGTGAGCAGCATGACCGGCACCCAGACGGCGGTGGTGACGAGCGAGGTCACCATGAGCCGCGCCCCGAAATCGGCGATGGCGAGCACGGGGACCACCGACGTTCCCAGCCCCACCAGGAAGCCGGCGAGCATCGCCGCCAGCTCGGCCCACGCGTTGATGCGCCACCAGAACCAGCGAAGGATCAGCACCAGCCCCGGTCCCGTCCCGATGGCGATGATCAGGCGGAAGACGGTGGCGACGTCCTCGGCCACGAACGCCCCGACCGCGCCGAGCGCCGCGATCGCCACCGAGGCGATCCGGCCGGCCAGGACGAGCTCGCGGTCGCCGGCCCGGGGCCGCAGGAACCGCGCGTAGAGGTCGTTGGTGAGGTAGGACGCGCCCCAGTTGATGAGCGTGGACACGGTGCTCATGAAGGCGGCCACCAGGGACGCGACCACCAGCCCCAGGACGCCGGCGGGCAGGAGGTCCAGCATGAGGCGCGGATAGCCGAGCTCGCGGTCCTGGAGCTCCGGGTACAGGACCAGGGCGGCCAGTCCCACCAGCACCCACGGCCAGGTGCGGACGACGTAGTGCAGGATCACGAAGAGCCACGCCGCGCGCGCGGCCTCGCCTTCGTCGCGCGCGGCCGCCAGCCGCTGGACGAACTCGCCGCCGCCGTCCGACCGGCGGAACGCCCACCATTGCACGAACACGTAGGCCAGGAACGTGGTGGCCGAGATGCCGGCCAGCGCGGACCACGCGAGGCGGCCGCCGTCGAGGGAGAGGGGCGAGAAGGACAGGACGTCGAAGGCCGTGAGCCGCTGCGCCTCGGCGGCGAGGAGGCCGAGGCCGCCGACGTGCGCCACGGCGACGATCGCCACCACGATGGCGCCCGCCAGCCCCAGGGCGAACTGGAAGAAGTCGGTCGCCACGACGCCCCAGAGGCCGGCGACGCCGCAGTAGACGAGCACGAGCGCGCTGACGCCGATCACGCTCCAGAGCTTCGCCGCCTCGCCCGGGGCCAGCCCCAGCCCCGGGAACACCGCGAGCGCGTCGATGACCTTCACCATCGCGAGCATGGCATACCCGATGCCCACGGAGTTGATGACGACGGCGAAGAGGAACGACTTCACCCCGCGCAGCACCGCGGCGGGCCGGCCCCCGTACCGGATCTCGGTGAGCTCGGCGTCGGTCACGATCGCCGAGCGCCGCCAGAGCCGGGCGAAGACGCACACCAGGGCGACGTGGGCGAAGCCGAAGCTCCACCACTCCCAGTTCCCGGCGATGCCGCGCGCGCCCACCACGCCGGCGATGTAGAGCGGCGTGTCGATCGAGAAGGTCGTCGCGGCCATGGACGTGCCGGCCAGCCACCAGGGAAGCGCCCGACCGCCCACGAAGAAGTCGACCAGGCTACCGGAGGCCCGCCGGGCGAGGTAGAGGCCCAGGATCAGCGTGGCCACGAGGTACACGCCGACCACCGCGAAGTCGACCGGCCTCACCGCGCGGTCAGCCGACCAGCTCGAAGAGGCCTTCGACGACGCGATCCACCTCGTCGGCGCTCAGGGCGCCGATCCGGCGGCCCAGACGCTCGACGGCCAGCGTGCGGATCTGGCGGATCTTGATCCACGAGGTCTTGGGCAGGCGCAAGCTCTCCACGGGATGGGTGAGCGGGAAGCCAGCGCGCTGGGGCTGGCTCGTGATGGCAAGGGCGATGACCGTACCGGAGTGCCGGTCATCCCTCCTCGGCCAGCGCCCGCTCCTCCTTGCGGTCGAGCTTCCGCGCCTCGACGGAGAGCCGGCTACGCCGGTGCCGGTCGAGCTTCTCGCGCACCGCCTCCTCGATGGCGCGGCTGCGATTCCGGTAGAGCCCGGATTTCACCCCGCGATCGATCTCCTTGACGAGCTCACGATCGAGCGTGATCGCGATCTTCTCGGCCGGCATCACCCACCTCCCTCCCCGGTATGATATTGCATCATACCGCCGGCCATGTGGCCGACTCCCCGCGACTCACCGCGATCGGTCTGTGAGCCAGCGGGCGGCCGCCTCCTGCATGACCCTGTCGCCGCTCCACGCCGCCAGCAGGGCATCCCCCGGGACCTCGGCGGCCAGGCGCGGGTGGCCGAACAGCACGACGGTCGCGTCCGGGCGGACCGCGAGGGCCTCCCGCACGCGCGCGCGCGCGGCCGTCGAGACGTGCGGCCGGCCCTTCCAGCCGCGGATGTCCGCGTAGAGGGCGACGATCGCCCTCTGGGCCGGATCGACCGCCGGCACCTCCCTCACCGTGTGACCGGCCGCGGCCAGCGCGGCCGGGAACCAGGTCCGCGGTCCCGGGGGGAATGGTCCCCCCACGTCGTCATCGATCGTGAGCAGGTCGATGCGACGGGCGGCCGGAGGCGGTTCGTCCCGCACGACCTGCAGCGCGCGGGCCGCGATGCCGAGCGCCCAGTCGTGGTCCTCGGCCCGGCCCCACTGGGCGGGGTGCGGCGAGACGACGCGACGCGCGGCCTCGTCCACGCGCTCGGCCGCCTCGACCAGCCGGACTCCGGACGGCGCGCGGCCGCGCGCCGACTCGAGCGCCGCCGCCACACGCTCCGGATCGGCGGGGCACAGCAGGGCATCGCACCCGGCGGCGAGCGCGCGGACGGCAGCCTGTCCCTCGTCCTGCTCCGGGCCCAGCACGCCGGCCATGACGAGCGCATCGGTGACCACGAGGCCGCGGAAACCGAGCTGCTCGCGCAGCAGGCCGGTGACGATGGCGGGCGACAGGGTCGCGGGGCCGCCGCCCGGATCGAGCGCGGGGTAGGCCACGTGCGCCGTCATGACGGCGTCGACACCGTGTTCCAGGGCCGCGCGAAAGGGAAGCAGGTCGGCCTCGAGGACCGGACGGGGGGCGGTGACCACGGGCAGGGCCAGGTGCGAGTCGGTGACGGTGCGGCCATGGCCGGGGAAGTGCTTCGCGCACGCGAGCGCCCCGACGCTGCGGCACCCCTCGATCCAGGCGGCGACGTGCGCCGCCACGGCGGCGGGGTCGGCGCCGTAGGCGCGGCTTCCCACGATCGGATTTTCCGGCTCCGCGTCCAGGTCGGCCACCGGCGCGTACACCCAGTCGACGCCGAGCGCCCGCGCCTCGCGGCCGGTCATCTCGCCGGCGCGGCGCGTGGCGGCGAGATCGCCGATCGCTCCGAAAGCAGCCGCCGGCGGAAGCGAGACGGCGCCGAAGAACTGCTGCCCGGCCCCCCGCTCCAGGTCCGCGCCGATCAGGAGCGGCACCGCGCTCCGGGCGCGGAGGGCGGCCGTCAGCTCCACGACAGCCGTGGCCGGCCCCCCGAAGACGATGAACCCGCCCACGCCCAGCTCGAGCGCGACGTCGATGCCCCGCGCCTCGGATGCGAAGCCGTGACCCGGATCCCACCGGATGGCCGGGAACAGGACGCGGCCCGACTTTCCGGGAGGTGGGCGCCGGCGCATCTGCCCGCACCATAGCGCAACGCGCCGCGGTGCGCACCGGCGCGCGAGTGACGGCTGCCCTTGCTACCGGGGGGACGTTCGGCCGCTCGCGGCCGGCGTCGCCTCGCGGGCGCGGAGCTTGCGCGCGAGGCTCTCGTACGACTCCGTCTGCACGATCTTGTTGAACTGCGTGCGATAGTTCGCCACCAGGCTGACACCCTCGATGGTGACGTCGTAGACGAGCCAGCGACCGTCGGCCAGGCGCATGCGGTAGTCCACCGGAACCTCGCTCCCCCTGGGGGTGACGATCAGTGACTTCACGACCGCCTCGGAACCGTCGATCGTCTCGTTCGTGTAGCGCACCTTCTCGCCCTGGTACTGGTCGATCTGGGAAAAGTACGCCCGCTCCAGCAGGTCCGCAAACAGCCGCACGAACTCCTCCTGCTCCTGGGGCGTGCGGGCGTTCCAGTGCCGGCCGAGGGCCCGGCGGGCGGTGTCCCGGTAGTCGAAGATCTCCTCGGAGATCTTCCGGACGGCGGCCCGGCGCTGCCCGGGCTTCGCCTTCAGGGCAGGATCCTCGAGCGTGCGGACGACCGCGTCGACGTGCCGCTGCAACTGCTCGGCCGGCGCTCCGGCCGCAGCGGGGCCCGGCGCGACGAGCGCGAGGAGGAGAACCGCGAGGGCGACGTGCAAGTAACGCATGCGGCGGACACGTGCAACGCCGGTGCCACCGGCCGACTACGCCTGCGCGCGAACGAACTCCGGGTAGAAGGCTTCCAGCTCCTCGCGCACCGGACCGCGCAGCAGGTCCAGCTCGCGCTCGGTCGGGGAGGGCGTGGCCGGCACCGGGGTCGGCGCGTGGAGCGGGAAGCCGGTCCGGGCCTGCGCGTCGTCCAGGCTGACGCCGGGATGCAGGCTCGCCAGCTCCAGCCGGCGGCGCTCCCGGGACAGCTCCAGGACGCAGAGGTCGGTGACCACGGCGGCCAGGCCGCCCGGCCGGTAGACCTCCGGCGGCGACGTCCCGGGGGCGGTGATGAAGTCCACGCGGGGGACGAAGACCCGGCGGGTGTGGTCGGTGCGGAAGAGGTAGAAGCGTCGGACGACGAACGGCAGCGCGCCCTGGGCCCGGCCGCCGGGCAGCCGCACCTTCGGCTTCGCGTAGTCGCCGATGACGCTCAGGTTGAAGTTCCCGTGCTGGTCGATCTGGGCACCGCTGCCGAAGAAGACGTCGATCCTGCCGCGGATGGCGAAATTGTAGAACTCCTGCATCCCCCCGTTGAAGGGGAAGTGGTCGGGATTGCCGAGCAGGATCAGCCGCGCGCCCGGCGCGTGCGTGGCCCGCGCGAGCAGGCAGGCACTGGCGGGGATCGGCGAGACGGAGCCGACCGCGATCGTCTCGCCGTCGTGCAGCCGCCGCGCGAAGGCGACGGCCATCACCTCGGCGGCGGTCGGCGCGTCGCTCATCCGCCGACCCGGGCCAGGTACCCGGCGTGGTCGCCGGTGCCGAGGACGTAGCGGTCGAGGTAGCGCTTGAAGGTGGCGTCGCTCTGCGCGGCCTCGATGTACTCCTGCAGGTGCGCGCGGTCGACCGGGTAGCGCCCGTGGCACGCCGTCGGGTGCGCCCCGCGCGGGGCGTGGACGACCGCGGTCATGTGGATGCCGGGCACCAGCGCCCCGCGCACCGGCTGCCCGGCGAGGTTGTCGTCCACCAGCTCCTCGACCGTCGCGATCACGCGCCTCGACGCCTGGGCGATGAGCTTGGCGTCGGCGGCCTGGCTCGCCACCACGTTGCCGGAGCGGTCCCCCCGCCAGCCGTGGAAGACCGCGACGTCGGGCGCGATGGCCGGCACGATGGCGATCGGCTCGCGCGGGTCGTAGGGGTTGGCGATCTCCTTGAAGTCGGGCCGGACCTTCATATAGTCGGTGCCGAGCAGCCCGCGCACCGGCACGAACGGCACGTTCATCACTCCAGCCTGGAGCGCGCTCATGATGGCCGGTCAGGTGTGCTCGCGATAGGTGAGCGTCCCGGCCTCGGCGGTGCGCCGGAAGTTGGGCGCGAAGCCGAACTCCATGAACGACAGGCTGGAGAACTCGAGGTCGGCCAGCGCGCCGGCGCCGATGAGCATGTCGGCCACGTAGCCGCTGCTGGGCGCCAGGCTCAGGCGCAGGTCGCGCCGGCCCTGGCGGAGCAGCTCGTGGAAGAAGGCCACCGGCTCCATCTGCATGTAGCCGACGTAGGTGAGATGATCGCCGTCGCGCACGAGCGCGGCGGCCTCGGCCATGGTCCGGATGACGGCGGGCATCGCCCGTATCCTACCGCGGTTGGCTCGACGCCGGGTGTAGTCTCCCTGCGAATGCCACGCCGGACGCTGCCGCTGCGCGCCGTCACCACGCTCTTCCTCGAGCGCCAGCACCTGGCCCGCCCCCGGACGGCGGCGCTGACGCCCCGGCGGCTCGCCCGCTTCGTCGAGGACGTGGGCGGGCTCCAGCTGGACTCCATCAACGTGCTGGAGCGGGCCCACTACCTCACGGTGTGGAGCCGCTTCGGCCCCTACGACCGCGCGTGGCTGGACCGCGCCGTCTATCGCCGCCGGCTCCTGTTCGAGTACTGGGCGCACGCCGCCTGCCTGGTGCCGACCACGATGCTGCCGTGGTGGCGCCGCGCGATGCTCGACTACCGGGGCCGCCACACGGGCTGGTCGGACTGGCTCCGCCGCAACGCGAAGGTGCTGGCCCGCGTGCGGGAGGCCGTGGCCGCCAACGGGCCCATGGGCAACGCCGACTTCGACGGGCGCCGCCCCGCCGGCGGCGGCGGCTGGTGGTCGTGGCGGCCGGTGCAGCACGCGCTGCACCATCTGTGGATGTCGGGCGCGCTCACGATCCACTCCCGCCAGCACTTCCACAAGCGCTACGACCTGCTGGAGCGCGCGATCCCGAGCGCGGGGGCGTGTCGGGCCGTGCCCGCGGAAGAGTTCCGGCGCTGGCACGTCGAGCGCTCGCTCCACGCCCTCGGCGCGGCCACCGAGCAGGACGTGGCCGGCTACCTGACCTTTCCCCGATCAGGGCCCGGGATGCGGCGGGCGGCGCTGCGCGCCATGCTGGAGCGGGGGGAGGTGACCGAGATCGACATCGACGGGCGGCCCGGCCGCTGGCTGGCGCTGACGCGCGACCTGCCGGCGCTGGCCCGGGCGGCGCGGGCGCCGGGCGCGAGGGGGACGACGCTGCTGTCGCCGTTCGACTCGCTGCTCTGGTACCGCGGGCGGGTGGCGCGCCTGTTCGGCTTCGACTACCGCATCGAGGTCTACACGCCCGGCCCGCAGCGCGTCCACGGCTACTACACGCTGCCGATCCTCCACCACGGCCACCTCATCGGCCGCGTCGACGCCAAGACCCACCGGGCCGAGCGCCGGCTGGAGGTCCGCCACGTGCACTTCGAGCCGTGGTTCGCCGCGGCGGCGGCGCCCCCGGGCGGCGGCGATGCGCCCGAGCGAGACGAAGCGCTCGAGGGCGTGGCCGACGCGCTCCGCTCGCTCGGTGTCTTCGTCGGCGCCGGCGCCATTGCGCTCCGGCGCGTGACGCCGCACCGCCTGCGCGCGCCGCTCGCGCGATCGCTCCGAGCCTGAGCCCTCCGTCGCGGCTCTACGCGGCAGCCGGCTTCAGCTCGCGGGCGAGGCGTTCCATCGCCCCCATCATCGCCGGCACGCCGGCCCGCGGCAGGTCGAACGTCATCCACGCGGCGCCGAGCGACCTCACGCGCCGGACGTCGGACGCGACCTCGCCGACCGAGCCCTGGAACGCCGCGCGGCCGCTGCCCTTCGGCGCGTCGGTGAGGTCGAGTGCGTTGCGCGGGGCCAGCCCGACGGCGTCGCGCCGCCCGGCGCGGGCGGCGAGGTCGCGCACGGTTCCGTAGCCCTTCTCGATGTCGTCGAGGCTCAGCGCCAGCGGATGCCAGGCGTCGCCCAACTCTGCGCACCGGCGGACGGCCGGGGCGGACACGGCGGCCGGTGCGCCGCCGACCCAGATCGGCGGGTGCGGCTGCTGGGAGGGTCGAGGGGAGAAGGTGGCGCCGGAGAAGCTCACGTACTGCCCCTTGTACTCGGGGACGTCGGCGGCCCAGGCCGCCTTGATGGCGCGGATGTAGTCGTCGCTGAGCCGCCCGCGCTCCCGGAACGGCAGCCGCAGGTCGACGAACTCGGCCTCGTCCCAGCCGACGCCGACGCCGAAGATGAAGCGGCCGCCCGAGGCCTGGTCGACGGTGGCCGCCGCCTTGGCCGCGACGAGCGCGCTGCGGTAGGGCAGCACGATCACGCTGGCGCCGAGGCGGATGCGCCGCGTGCGCCCGGCCAGGAACGCCAGGAGTGAGAACGGGTCCGGCCAGTGGCCGCCGTAGTGCTGGGTGGTGGCCGGCTTGGCCAGGATGTGGTCGGGGACGAAGACGCCGTCGAGGCCCAGCTCTTCCGCGCGCAGCGTGAGCGCGTCGGCCTCGGCGACCGTGAGCTGCCAGATCGGAAGCACCACTCCGTAGTTCATGAGGCCCCTCCGCCGACGGATCTGCGACCGCGCCGACGATATCACGCCCGCGCCGGCGTCACGACGCCCTGGACCCCGGGGCGCTGGATCGACGCCGTGGCCTCAGCCAGCCGCGTTCGGCTCGGCACCGGACAGTCCCGGAGCGCCGCGGAAGCGGGTCCGGATGCCTCTGCCATTCCTTCGGCTGCGTGGCAAGGACGAAGTCCACGACGTCGCGGGGGAGGAAGCAGAGCGCCCGGTCGTAGTCCCCGGGGGCCCGCTTACGGTAGCCGCCCGGCAGGGTGGTGCCATAGGGGGCCGGCGTCTCGTGGACGGCCTTCGTATCGCCGACGCAGGCGTCCGGCCCGTGCTGGAGCAGGCCGCATTCGATCGCGTCCTCGAAACTGCGCTCGAAGACCTCGGCGCTCATGGGATCTCCGTTCCCGAGCTCAGGATCGCGAGATAACGCTCGTACACGAACAGCCGGTTCCGCCGCTTGCCGGTCAGCTCCCGGGCGATCCCCAGCTCGACGAGCAGATCTATCGCCGAGGCCGCCGCGGGGAACGACAGCCCGGTGATGCGACAGACCTCCTGCATGGACGAGATCGGTCGCCGCTTGATCGCCTCGTGCACGCGGAGCGCCGAGCCAGCGCGGCGGCCCCGCGGTTCGATCCTCGCGCGATCCGCACGGAACATCCCCGCCAGCTCCTGGGCCGTCGTGACGGCGCCCTCGGCCGTGTGTTGCACCCCTTCGAGGAAGAAGGCCAGCCAGGCCTCCCAGTCGCCGTCCTGCCGCACGCGGTCCAGCAGATCGTAGTAAGTGGCGCGGTTCTGCTTGAAATAGAGGCTCAGGTAGAGCAGGGGGTCCCGTAGCAGGCCGGCGTGGCAGAGCAAGAGAGTGATCAGCAGGCGGCCGACCCGGCCGTTGCCATCGAGGAACGGGTGGATCGTCTCGAACTGGACATGGGCCAGGCTGGCCCGGACCAGCACCGGCATGCCATCGTCGTCGGCGTGCAGGAAGCGTTCGAGTGCGCCCATGCAGTCCTGAACCGCGGTGTGCGGCGGCGGAACGAAGTGAGCGTTACCCGGCCTGGTCCCACCGATCCAGTTCTGCGAGCGGCGAAACTCGCCCGGATCCTTGCCGCTTCCCCGCCCCCGCGAGAGCAACACGCCATGGATCTCGCGGATGAGCCGGTTCGAGAGCGGGAACCCCTCGCGCAGCCGGGCCAGGCCGTGCTCGAGCGCCGCGACGTAGTTCGACACCTCCACCACGTCGTCCAGCGGCACGCCGGGCGCCTCGTCGAGCTCGAACAGCAGCAAGTCCGAGAGCGACGACTGCGTCCCCTCGATCTGCGAGGAGAGCACGGCCTCCTTGCGGACATAGGCGTAGAGGAAGAGCGCCTTGTCCGGCAGCAGGGCGGAGACGCCGTCCAGCCGGCCGACGGCGAGGACGGCCGCCTCGAGCGCCTTCTGGAGGTCGCCCTCGAACGCGAGCGGCGGGACCGGGGGCAGGGGGGCGGGGATGAAGGCGCGGATTTGCTCGGCGCCAGTGCTGGTGACCTCGTATCTACCTGTTTCGCCTCGCTTCAACCGGTCTGGCCTCCCGGTGCTTTCAGCAACGCTGAATAGCCCCGCCGACTATTCAGACTAGGCAGGCCAAGTCTAAATACTGTAGCTGCAGATCACAAGGACTGTTTGCCCACGCCCTCCTCCCGGACATCGATCTTGCCGGTGACTGCGGCGGAGATGAGGGCGATGCGGAACTCCTTGAGGCGGTCGATGGCCTCGCGGATCCTCGCCACGAGCGCGTCGATCCCTGCTGTCTCCCGATCGAGGACGGCCCCGATCGTGACTTGCTCATTGACCGGTGGCAGAACCACTGTCCACGCTCGAATGTGCCCCTGCGAGACTTTCACCATGGATTGACTTGACCCCCGCGCATCGACCTCGATCTGGTATCGACCAATCTGGCTTAAGAGCCAGTAAGCGAGAAATGTTGGCGCGAGCCGGTCGCCCCGAAGTTGGATGCGATACACGAGGTCGCAGAGCATTAACCGGCGACGTACGCTGCGGACGACACAGACATCCCCGACGAGATCAGGTGTGTTTGCACGAGTCAGGAGAAAGTCACCGTCGCGAATCTCATAGCGCGGGTCTGACGCCAGTGTCTGCAGGTAGCGCCTTGTGCTCGTCCGGCACAAACGTTC
>DASWJN010000291.1:0-2423 GCA_036397135.1 Candidatus Methylomirabilota bacterium | reverse complement strand
CATGGTGGCAGGCTACAGGCTTGCCCAGCTCCTCCACCGGCAGCGCGATGGCCCCTAACCCACGGTGTCGTTTGTGGGGAGTTGTCAGCTGGGGGATGGGGGGATCGCGCTCGCCCCCGTCCGGAGCGAGCCTGCCGCGACCGGCGAGCCATGCCGGCGCCGCCGGCGCCCCCGCACCCCGCCGCCAGCGCCCGTCTGCGCGCGGTGGACATTCGCGAATAGTGCGCGCTCGCCTGGACCGCTCGCCAGGCGGCGCGCCGCGGCCTCGGTCTCGGGATCGGCCGGGTAGAAGCACTCGATGCGCAACTGCTCGAGCGCGACGTCGCGCGGCGTGGCCAGCATCGTCAGCGTCGAGAAGAACGCCAGCTCCACATCGTCCTTCCGCAGGCGCATCGCCAGCACGGGCGGGACGGGCGCGCCCGGCTCGGGAATCCGCCACCGCGCGGGCATGCCCGGGTAGGCGAGCAGCTCGTCCCGCAGTCGCGCGCTCGCCTCGAGCCCGCCGGCCGCCTCTCGGTGGACCGTCTGGATCAGCGGTCCGACAAACGCCTCCCAGTTGACGATGAACCGGCGCAGGCCGTGCGGGTGACAGACCGCGTGCATGGCGTTGCGGGCGTGCTCGGGCCGCAGGGCGGCGCCTTCCAGGAACCGGCCGAAGATTCGCCCGGCCGCGGTGTTCCGCATTACGGTGTTCCAGGCCCCGTCCACGACGATCGCCGGATACGGCTCCTGCTGGCGCAGGATGAACTCGAAGGCCCGTCGGACGTGCGCAACCTCGGGCGCATCCAGGCTGCGCTGCCCGTACGCGGGCGCGTAGCCGGCCGCGAGCAGCATGGCGTTGCGATCGCCGAGGGAGACGTCGAGAACACCGGCGAGGAGCTGGATCATCTCCCGGCTGGGTTGCGCGCGTCCCGTCTCCAGGAAGCAGAGATGGCGAGCCGACACCTCCGCCTCGGTCGCCAGCGTCAGCTGGCTCATCCGCCGGGCCAGGCGCCAGTGTCTGAGCAATGCCCCGAAGGCCACCGCAGGGGCTGACGTCCCGGGCGCGCCGGTGACGCGTCGCATCGCCGACAGTCTACGAGATGCCGGCGGCGGAACAATGACCTACGGGGTAAGCGTCCGGCGACGCGACTTACCTCGCGGAGAATTGGCCCCGGGCGCCGTCGAAGCGATTCTGAGCCTCGTGGACCACGATTTCTTCCTCTCGAGCCTCGCCCGCGACACCATCGAGCGCGCGCATGCACAGGCCGCTCGACACCGCCTGGTGATCGACGCCCGGCGAGCCGGCGAGGAGCCTGCCACGTTCGAGCTTGCGCGCGTTCCGGCCGGCGAGCGGATCACCGGCTTCGTCGCCCTGGTGATCCAGCCCGATGCAGCGACGATCCGGACCTCGTGGGATCTGGCGGCGTCGCTCATGCCTCCGGCCTCCGAGCACGTGGCCGGCCCCGGCTCCCTGCCCCATCTGACGCTCACCCAGTGCGCGCTCCGTGACGCGCCCCGCGAGCGCCTGCGCCAGTGCGTCGCCCGGCTGGAGGACCAGCTGCGCGGCGGGCCGGTCCCGCTGGACGCGGTCGTCACCTTCGGCGCGGGGTTCCTGTTCTGGTGCGCCGAGCCGGCCGGCCCCGCCCGCCGCGCGCTGCAGTCCGCTCACGAGCTCGCGGTGACGCTGGCCGAGGGCTTCCTGGACCCCGCGGCCACTACCTCGATCGTCGAGGCGACGGCCCGGGCGTTCGCGGATGACCCCGTGCTCGTCGGCAACGCCCGCACGCACGGCTACGCGCTGGCCGGGGAGCGCTACCTGCCGCACATCACGCTGGGCTTCGATCCCCGGCTCGGCGATCGACCGGCCGGGGCCTGGGTGGCCAGCCGCCGTCACACCATGACGGTGGACCGGGTCGTCCTCGCGGCGCTCGGACGCCATGGCCGCGTCGAGGCCGCGTTCTCACTCTAGCGAGACGGGGAACGTGCTGACGACGCGGAAGCGCGCGCGGCGAGCCCGCATGGGCTTGCCGGCAGCGCGCAGGCGCTCGAAGCGCGCCACCAGGCGGCCGATCGCCACGCGGCCCTCCATGCGCGCCAGCCACATGCCGGCGCAGGCGTGGATGCCCGTGATGAAGGCCAGGTGGCGGTTGGGGGCGCGGGCGAGGTCGAGCCGGTCGGGGTCGGGGAACTGCGCGGGATCGCGGTTGGCGGCGCCGATGCCGAGCGTCACCAGGGTCCCGGGCGGCATCGTCACGCCGCCGACCGTGGCCTCGGCCACGGCCGCCCGGTTGCCGAGCTGGTTGGGACTCTGGTAGCGCAGGAACTCCTCGACCGCGCTCGCCAGCAGGCCGGGGGCGGCGCGCAGCCGGGCGTGCTCGGCCGGGTGCTCGAGCAGCGAGACGACCGCGTTGGCGATCAGGTTGGTCGTCGTCTCGTGGCCG
>DASWJN010000290.1:0-2886 GCA_036397135.1 Candidatus Methylomirabilota bacterium | reverse complement strand
CGGCGCGCCCGCGGCCTCTGCGCCCGACCCCAGGCGTCACCACGGTTCACGAGCCTCATCAGCACCGTCCCGTTGGTCCTGTGCCGGAGCAGCCCGGTGCCGAGCGCCACGGCGTGCACCGGGATGCCGTGGGTGGCGACTTCCTTGGCCAGCGCCCCGGGATGGGGCCGCCGACGCCGCGCCGTCGTCACCCGTGGATTCGCTTGATGCGCGCGCCCAGCGCCTGCAGCTTGTCGTCGATATCCTCGTAGCCGCGGTCGATCTGCTCGACGCTGCGGATCACGGTGCGGCCGGCGGCGCACAGCGCGGCGATGACCAGCGCGATGCCCGCCCGGATGTCGGGGCTCGGCAGGCCCTGTGGCTCGCCGGTCAGCCGGGTGGGTCCGTGCACGAGCACGCGGTGGGGATCGCAGAGCACGACGCGGGCGCCCATGCCGATGAGCCGGTCCACGAAGAACAGCCGGCTCTCGTACATCTTCTCGTGGAAGAGCACCGTGCCGCTGGCCTGGGTGGCCGTCACCAGCGCCACGCTCATCAGGTCGGCGGGAAACGCCGGCCATGGGCCGTCGTCGATGCGGGGAATGGCGTTGCCGAGGTCGGGCATGATGGCCGGCGTTTGGCCGCCCGGCACGACGAGATCGTCGCCGCGCACCTGGACCTCGACGCCGAGCCGCCGGAACACCATCAGCGACATCCGCATGTGCTCGACCCCGGCCCCCCGGATCTCGATCCCCCCGCCGCTGGCGGCGGCCAGCGCGATGAAGCTGCCGACCTCCATGAAGTCGGGGCCCAGCGTGAAATCGGCGCCGCCGAGCGCGCGCACGCCATGGATGACCAGCAGGTTGGAGCCGATGCCCTCGATGCGGGCGCCCATCTGCACGAGCAACCGGCACTGGTCCTGCACGTGCGGCTCGCAGGCGGCATTCCGGATGATCGTGGTGCCCTCGGCGAGCGCGGCGGCCGCCAGGACGTTCTCGGTGGCGGTCACGCTCGCCTCGTCGAGGAGCAGGTCGGCGCCGCGGAGGCGGGCGGCGCGCAGGCCGAGATCGGGCCCCGTTTCCACGGCGGCCCCGAGCGCCTGCAGACCGACCACGTGGGTGTCCAGGCGGCGGCGCCCGATCTGGTCGCCGCCGCTGACCCCGAAGCGCGCCCGCCCCTCCCGGGCCAGCAGCGGGCCCATGAGGACCAGCGCGCCGCGGATCCGCCGGAGCAGCGCCGGGTCGGGCGCGGTCGAGCGCAGGACGCGGGCGTGCAGCGTCACCGTGTGCCGGTCGCTCTGCGCGACCTCCACCCCCAGGCCCTCGACGGCCTCCAGCATCGTGCGCACGTCGGAGATGTCGGGCACGTTGCGCAGCGTCACCGGCTGGTCCGTCAGCAGCGCGGCGGCGATCAGCGGGAACGCGGCGTTCTTGTTGCCGCTCGGCGTGAGCGTGCCCTGCAGGCGCGCGCCGCCCTCGATGACGAATTCGTCCACGCCGCTATCCCAGCGCCTGGACGAGATCCTCGACCAGGTCGTCGGGGTGCTCGAGACCGATCGACAGTCGCAGCAGGTCATCCGGCGAGCGCGTGGCCGCGCCCTCGACCGAGGCGCGGTGCTCGAGCAGGCTCTCGGTCCCGCCGAAGCTCGTCGCGCAGGTGAAGACCCGCACCGTGCCGGCCACCGCGAAGGCGGCGTCGCGCCCGCCCTCGACCTGGATCGACAGCATGCCGCCGAAGCCGGCCATCTGGCGGCGCGCGATCGCGTGCTGCGGATGCGACGGCAGCCCCGGGTAGTGCACCGCCGCCACCCGCGGGTGCGCCGCCAGCGCCGTCGCCACCCGGAGGGCGTTGTCGGAGTGCGCGCGCATGCGCCAGGGCAGCGTGCGGATCCCGCGGCGCACGAGCCAGCAGTCGAACGGCGACGGCACCGCGCCGCCCGCGCCCTGGATGGCGCGGATGCGGTCGAAGAACGGGTCGCGCTGCCGGGCCACCACCGCGCCGCCCATCACGTCGCCGTGGCCGCCCAGGTACTTCGTCGTCGCGTAGACGACGAGATCGGCGCCATGGGCGAACGGGCGCTGGAGCACCGCCGTCGTCGCCGTGTTGTCGCAGACGCAGCGGGCGCCGGCGCCGTGGGCCAGCGCCGCCACCGCCGCGATGTCGGTGACGCGCCACAGGGGGTTCGACGGGGTCTCCACCCAGACGATCCGGGTCGCCGGCCGCAGCGCCGCCTTGACGGCGGCGACGTCGGTCATGTCCACGAAATCCACCGCCAGGCCCCACGGCGCGAAGACGTCGCGCAACAGCTTGCCGGTGCCGAAGTACGCGTCCAGCGGTGCCAGCACGTGGTCGCCGGGCCCCAGCGCCTGGAGCACGGCCGCGGTCGCCGCCGAGGCCGAGGCGAACGCCGCCGCCGCCGCGCCCCCCTCCAGCTCCGCGAGACAGTCCTCGAGGGCGTTTCGATTCGGATTCTCGGTGCGACTGTAGATGTAGCCGCGGGGAGCGGTGCTGTCGGGCTCGTGCTCGAAGGTCGTCGCCGGGTGGATCGGCGGCGCCACCGCCCCCGTGGTCGGATCCGCCCGGAGGCCGGCATGGACTGCGAGCGTCTCGATTCTCATCGTCGTCTCCCTCGCTCAGCTTCGCAGCCGCGCGCCTTCCGGGTCGTGCCAGGCGCGCAGCGACGGGGTCGCCGCCACGCGAAGGCCGGCCACGTCGATCTCGTAACGTCCGCCCAGCAGCGTCTCGGGGGCCGCCCCGGGCTCACAAGCACCATAGCCCATCGCCACCGGACGGCCAACGGTGTGGCCGTGGGCGGCCGACGTCAGGGTGCCCACCGGACGGCCGTCGCGAGAGATCGGCTCGTCGCCCCACGCCACCGCCTCCGGGTCGTCGAGCCTGAGGAGCAGC
>DASWJN010000289.1:0-20385 GCA_036397135.1 Candidatus Methylomirabilota bacterium | reverse complement strand
CCGGCGTCGCCGTCATCGAGGGGATCTGGTGGCACCGCTTCCACCCCGGCGGCCGCGGCGTCAACGTCCTGACCGACGACCGCACCACCGACATGGGCGGCGGCCCGGCGTTCCACTCGAACCTGGTGGAGGTCACGCGGGCCTGATGACTCTCGTGGAATCCGGTGACGCCGGGGGCGGGGCACGGGAGCCCTGCGCGCGCCACGGATGGCTCGCCGGTCGCCGTACGCTCGCTCCGGGCTCGGCGAGCGCGAGCCCCCCATCCCCCTGAAGGGGGCTGGCCCGGAGTGAGTCGCATCGCCGATGGCGCGCTCGCCGAGCCCTGCGCTCGCACCGGCGACGACGGCTCGCCATCGACGTGGCGCACGCAGGGCCCCCGTGCCCCGCCCCCGGCGCCACCACGTTTCACGAGATTCATCGGCTGGCAGCCGCGACGACGAAGGCGCTGGGCGTCGCGCTCACCCCGCGCGGACGGCCTCCAGACGCTCGGGCGGCGGCGGCGCGGGCGGCGCCACCGGCCGGTGGAGCAGCCGCAGCAGCACCGGCAGCACGATCAGCGCGGCGATCAGGCTGGCCGCCGTGCCCAGCGTGAGGAGCAGGCCGAGGCCGAAGATGCCGCGGTGGTGGGCCAGCATGAGGCTGCCGAAGCCCACGACGGTGGTGAGCCCGTTGACGAGCACGGCCATGATCGTCGAGCGCGCGATGAGGGGGCCGCCGTGCTCGCGGCCCTCCATGAAGCGGATGACGATGTTGAGGCCGTACTCGGCGGCGGCGCCCAGGATCAGCGGCAGGCCGAAGACGTTGCCGAGGTTGAACTTGAGATCGAAGACGTACATCAGCCCGATCGTCCACAGCAGTCCCAGGCCGAGCGGCAGCAGCGCCAGCAGCGTCTCCCGCACCCGGCGCAGCATGAGGAACGTGAGCCCGGACACCAGGATGATCGCGTAGACCGTGCCCTGCTTGTACGCCCGCTCCATCAACAAGATGGCCTCGTGGGTGATGATCGGCGTGCCGGTCACCTGCGGATCCACCGCGCGGAGGTCGGCGACGAAGCGGCCGGCGCCGTCGCGGTCCCAGATGTCGACGGCGGGATGGATCTGCAGCAGGAACCGGCCCTGGTCGCTGATGAACTTGCGCCGGATCTCCGGCGGCACGTCCGCCAGCCCCACCAGGCGGGGGGTGAGGTTGCCCTGCAGCCGCTGGAAGCTGGTGAGGAAGTCGCGGTAGACCTGGCGCTGGAGCAGGGTGAGCGCGGCGGTCGCCGTGTCGGGATCGCTCTGGCGCACCTTGATCACGAGACGGCCGATGTCCTGCGCGGTCCGGGTCAGCTCGCGCTTGGCGTCGCCGGCCGGCGCCTCGTTGGCGGCGATCTCGAACCGTCGCTTGAGCGTCTCCAGCGCGGTGACCAGCCGCCCCAGGTCCAGGCGGATCGCCCGGTTCACCCGGACCGGGGCCACGATCGGCGCGAAGTCGGCGATGACCTTGCGCTTCTCGGCCTGCTGGTCGGGGATCAACAGGAGCGCCGAGTCCACCTCGGACACGGTCGGCAGCCGGCGGAACGCCTCCTGCTTGCGGCGCAGCTCATCCAGCGTGTCGGCGCTGGACAGCGCCGCGAAGCCGGAGCGGCCCGAGGTCGCCAGGATCTTCCTCTCCCAGTCGACCGACTCGGTGCCGTCGGCTTGAAGATTGAGGAGGTTGTAGTCGAACTCCACCCAGCCGAGCGCGAGCGCGCTGGCGACGGCCAGCGCGGCGGCGCCGGCGAGCACGGTGCGCGGGTAGGCCGTGAGGCGGTCCACCAGGGGGACGTGGACGGACTCCAGCGCGATCGCGCGCGGGACGGTGCCGCGGGGCCGGGCGGCGTGGCGGCGATCGACCACCACCAGCACGGCCGGCAGGACCGTCATCGTCGCCACCCAGGCGAGCAGGATGGCGGTGCCGGAGATGAAGCCCAGCTCCTGCACCCCCCGGAAGTCGGTCAGCATCAGCACGTAGAACGTGCCCGCCGCGGTGACGGCCCCCAGCAGCATGCCGGGGCCGCTGCGGGCGGCGGTGATCTCGAGCGCCTCCTTGAGATTTCGCCCGAGGAACAGCTCCTCCTCGTAGCGGAAGAGGAAGTAGATGCCGTAGTCGATGCCGATGCCGATGACGATCGAGATGAACATCACCGAGAACAGCGAGAGGTGGCCCACGACCAGCGTCGTCACGCCGATCGACCAGCACAGGCTCAGCGCCAGCACGACCAGCATGAGGACCGGCTTGCCCACCCGCAGGAACGCCAGGACCAGCAGGCCCAGCGTCAGCCCGAACGCCAGGTAGGTGGCGCGCTGGCTGTCGTCGAAGGCGGCGGTCATCTCGTCGTTGGACAGGGCCGGCTTGCCGGTGACCCCGACGTTGACGTCGGGGAATTCGCCCGCGAGGCCGGCCACCACGGCCCGCACACCCTCGATGGCGGCCCGGTTGCCGGTGAAGCTGCCCTCCCGGCTCTCCGGCTCGGCCAGGATGAACAGCAGGCGCTGGTCGTCGGAGAGGAAGTAGCCGGCGCCGGCGCTGTCGCCTCCGACCGCGAAGAGCGAGCCCCACGGGGAATGGTAGGGCGCCGGCCGGTCGAGCCGCGTGGAGATCTGGCCCACCAGGTCGCGCACGAAGCGCAGGTCGAGTGAGCCCTTGCCCTCCGACAGACCCAGGTCCAGGAAGCCCCCCAGGAACGCGTTGGCGATCTGCGTCGCCACGCCGTCCACCAGCTGATCGAGGGTGGGCCGCGCCGCGAAGGCCTCCATGAACTCCTGGTAGTCGAAGATGCGCTCGCGGATCTCGGTCAGACGCTCCAGGGAGAGGTAGAGCAGCGCGCGGCCCTCGAACTGCTTGGGGTCGATCCGGTAGGCCATCCGGGTCAGCGGCACTCGCGCGGCCTTCAGCTCGCGCACGAGCCGCCCGGCGTACACCGTCGCCTCCGGCAGGGAGGGCGCCTCCACCACGATGGCCAGGTCGTCCAGCTCGCCGAACTCGCGCTCGTACTGGACGTAGCGCTCGATGTAGGGCTCGTTGCGGGGCAGCAGCGCGCGTGTCGAGGTGGCGAAGGTGAGCGCGTGGAGCGCGTAGAGGACCGCGGCGGCGGCCAGCGCCACCGCGACCAGGATCGTGAGGAGGGGACGCCGGCACGAGGCCCGCACCAGCCGGCGCAGGAGGCGCCCGGTCCGTGAGGTCGCCGTCAAGCCTACTCTTCGCCGGCGATGAACCGCTCGAGGCGGTCGTGGGCGACGTCGTCCGACCACTGCTCGGGCGGCGACTTCATGAGGTAGGCGGAGGGGGCCAGCAGGCCGCCCTTGAGCCCGCGGTCGAGCGCGAGCTTGCAGCAGCGGATGGCGTCGACGACGACGCCGGCCGAGTTGGGCGAGTCCCACACCTCGAGCTTCAGCTCGACGGTGATCGGCTGCTCGCCGAAGCCGCGGCCCTCCAGGCGGATGTGGGCCCACTTGCGATCCTCGAGCCACGGCACGTAGTCGCTGGGCCCGATGTGGACCGCCTCGGCGGGCAGGTCGTGGGCGAGCTGGGAGCGGACGGCGTCGGTCTTGGACGTCTTCTTGGAGACGAGCCGGTCACGCTCCAGCATGTTGTAGAAATCGGTGTTGCCGCCGAAGTTGAGCTGGCTGGTGCGCTCGAGGCGGACGCCGCGCTCCATGAAGAGCCGGGTGAGCACGCGGTGCACGATCGTGGCGCCCACCTGCGATTTCACGTCGTCGCCCACGATCGGCAGGCCGCGCTCCTCGAAGCGCCGCCGCCAGTAGGCCTCCCGCGCGATGAACACCGGGATGCAGTTGACGAACGCGCAGCCGGCGTCGAGCACCTGCTCGACGTACCACTTGGTGGCCATCTCGCTGCCGACCGGCAGGAAGTTCACCACCACGTGGGTGCCGGTCTCGCGCAGGATGCCGGTGATGTCGGCGGTCGCCCCCGGCGCCTTGTCGATCATCTGGGCCAGGTAGGTGCCGAGCCCGTCGTGGGTCATCCCGCGATGCACCGGCACCCCGAGCCGCGGGACCGGGGCGAACCGGATGGTGTTGTTGGGCGCCTCGAAGATGGCCTCGCCGAGGTCGCGGCCGACCTTGCGTACGTCGATGTCGAAGGCGGCCGAGAACTCGATGTCGCCCACGTGGTAGTCGCCGAGCCGGGCGTGCATCAGCCCGGGGATGAAGGCATCGGGCGGCGCCTGCCGGTAGTGATGGATGCCCTGGACGAGCGACGACGCGCAGTTTCCGACCCCGATGATGGCGACTCGAACGGATCCCACAGCCGGCCTCCTGGCTCGAGACGAGATCCGCCGGAGCGCACGGCGAACCGGCGGTGGGCGCGATGCGATGGCGAGGCCAGTCTACCACGCCCCCTGTAGTATCCTGGGCCGCGACACGGGCGCGGGAGGTCCTCGGTGAACGAGACGCTGACGTCGGTGGCCGACTCGGTGGCGCGGGCGCTCGAGCGCGTCGACCTGGACGCGCTGCGCCGCACGTACTGGGAGCAGAACGAGTTCGTCTATCTCGAGCGGTGGCTGCCGCTTCCGCTGGTGGAGCGCATGGTGGCCGAGGTCGAGCGGGTGCGGCCGGCCATCAACCGCAACTACATCCCGCGTCACAAGAAGGGCGGCAGCGTCAGCTTCCACACGCTGCTCGAGCAGGCCCCCACGATCCTGGCGCTCTACCGCGCTCCCGCCTTCATCGCGTTTCTGGAAGGCCTGGCCGGACGCCGCCTGCAGCCGTGCCCGCCCGGCGACCCCCACGCGTGCGCGCTCTACTTCTACACGGAGCCGGGCGATCACATCGGCTTCCACTTCGACACGTCGTACTATCGCGGCGCCCGCTACACCGTCCTGGTCGGTCTCGTCGAGCGCTCGTCGAGCCGCCTCGTCTGCGAGCTCTACAAGGACGACCCCGCCCAGGCGCCGGTCGAAGTGCGGCTGGCCACCCATCCGGGGACGTTCATCCTCTTCAACGGCGACAAGCTGTGGCACGCGATCACGCCGCTGGGAGAGGGCGAGGAGCGGGTCAGCCTCACCCTGGAATACGTGACGGATCCCTCGATGCACCCGGTCAAGCGGTTCGTGTCCAACCTGAAGGACGCCGTCGCGTACTTCGGCTTCAGGGCCGTGTTTCGGAGACCCGGGCGCGCCGGAGGAGCGTGAGCCGCGCCATCCAGTAGGCGTGGGTGCCGGCGGCGACGGCGATCATCAGCACCGGGAGCCAGGCCGGCGCGGCGATCCGGAGCGCGATGAAGACGACGAGCATCGCGTAGAAGCCGTCGCGCGAGGTCAGCCCGTCGAGGAGCCCGCGGCGGCCGATCGGCGCCGGGGGCCACAGCTTGCCCACGGCGGCGCTCGCGATCACGCCGGCGGCCGCGACGGCACCGGCGCCGAGCCCCTGGCCCGTGATCCGGGCGGCGGCGTGGCCCAGCGCCAGCGCCAGCGCCGCGTGCACGGCGGTGTCGAGGATGATGTCGAGCCACTCACCCAGCCTCGACTCCGTGAGCGTCAGCCGCGCCACCTCGCCGTCGGCGTGGTCGAGCACGACGGCCACGAAGTACAGGGCGAGGCCGGCGACCACGGCGGCCATGTCGGCGCGCGAGAACGCGGCGGCCGCCGCCAGCCCCACCGCGCCACTGGCCACGGTGATCGCGTTGGGGGTGAGGCCCAGCGCCACCGCGGCGCGCGTCACCGGCTTGGAGAGCCGCCGGTGGACGGCCACGTCCAGGCGCGTGTCGATCGGCGAGCCGAGGTCGCGCCACAGGCGCGCCTCGGCGTCGGCCGCCGTTCGCGGGCCGGTCACCCGGACGAACCATTCGTCGCCACCCACGGCGGCCGACGCCCGCGCCTTCAGCTCGCGTTCCAGGGCGTCGCCGATCGGCGCGCCGGCGCCCAGCGGCGCCCGCACCGCCTCGAGCAGGCCGCCGTCAACGGTGACGGCCGGCGCCCCGGTCGCCTGCGACCCGGCGAGCACCCGCCCGGCGGGCGCCTGCAGCAGCCGGCGCAGCGCGGGGGCCGGCGCCAGCGCGGCGGCGGGCAAGAGCAGCGCCGGCTCGGGCGCGAGCGCCTCCGGCGTGTCGAGCCAGGCCACCGCCGCCCGCGCGGTGGGGGAGGTCGCCAGCGCGGCGTCGAGATCGGGACTGCGCAGCGCCGGCGGCAGCGCGACGCGGCGGGCGCCGGCCCGGACGGCGGCGAGGATGACGCGGAAGGCCAGCGGGCGGCCGATCACGCGAAGGCGGGCGGCCTGGACGTCGTCGGCGGTGGCGAAGTAGAGCGCGGCCTGCCGGATCACGCGCCGTCGAGCCGGACGACGCGGGGCAGCACGTCGGTCTCGGCGCGGCGCAGGTCCTCGACGAAGTCGATCTCGGTCCACGGCAGCCCGGTGACGTCCGCCCAGCCGACGTGGCGGTGGGGGACCAGCAGGTGGATGGCGTCCTCCCACTCGCCGAGGCCGTCGCTGTCCTCGATCACCTTGCCCAGGCAGCGCACCAGCTCGGGGGCGGCCTCGACGCCGCACTTGAAGAACCCGATGCCCTCGCCCACGGCGTCCCACGCCTCCGGCACGACCTTCTTGCCGAGCGCGATCACCCGGTCGCCGCGGGTGTAGACCTTGACCTCCTCGCCGGTGTCGCTGAAGCCGCGGTCGACGAGCAGGGCGCTCGGCGCCGGGAGCGCCAGCAGCCGGACGAGGAACTCCCGGGGGAATATCACATCGGCGTCCATCACCAGCGCCGGCTCGCGCAAGCACTGGCGGGCCGCGTAGAGCGAAATCACCGACCCCCGGGGGTACTCGGGGTTGTGGATGTACCGGATCGCCATGCGGCCCACCCGCTCGCCGGCCGCGCCGCGGACCTGATCGGCGCAGTGGCCGACGACCAGCGTGGCCTGGCGGATGCCGGCGGCGTTCAGCGCCTCCAGCATGCGGCTGAGGACCGGCCGGCCGCCCACCGGCAACAGGGCCTTGTGGGTGGTGTCGGTCAGCGGCGCCAGCCGGCGCGCGACGCCGGCGATGAGGATGACCGCGTTCACGACTGCCCGCTCGCCAGCTCGTCCTGCTTGGTCTTCATCTTCCGGACCAGCTCCTGGTAGGAGGAGGTCCGGATGATCTTGTTGAACTGGGTCCGGTAGTTGGCGACGAGGCTCACGCCCTCGATGATCACGTCGTAGACGAGCCAGCGGTCGCCCTTGCGGTGCATGCGGTACTCGATGGGGATGTCGCTGCCGCTCTTGGTCAGCAGCTTGGTCTGCACCCGGGCCTGGTCGCCCTCGGTGGTGTCGCCCAGGAACTGGATCTTCTCGCCGCCGTACAGCTCGACCCTGGAGATGTACGAGCGCTCCAGGAGGTCGGTGAAGAGCTGCACGAACTCCTCGCGCTCGGCCGGCGTGCGGCCCTGCCAGTGGGGGCCCAGCGAGCGGCGGGCGGTCTCGCCGAAGTCGAAGATCTCGTTGGCGATCTTCCGGACGGCGCTCCGGCGCTCCGGGGCCCTGCCCTCCTTCTTCAGCTCGGCGTCGTCGAGCACCTTGAGCACGTGATCGATCTGCGATTTGAGCTGATCGCTCGGCGCGCCGGCGGCGGCGGGCGGGGCGGCCAGCCCGCCCACGACGAGCGCCAGGGCGAGCGTGAGCGCGGCGCGGCGGAGCAACGCGGTCATCCGAACCCTCCTCACCTAGACCTTGCCGAAGATGTACTTCGATAGCAGCTCTTCGAAGTCGACGGGGGCCTCGACCTCCCGGATGCGCCCGTTGGGCGGGATGATCTTGTCGGAGCCCCCCGGACTGATCCGCACGTACTTCTCGCCGATCAGCCCCTTGGTCTTGATCGAGGCGATCGAGTCCTCCTGGAGCTTGACCTCGCGCTGGAGCCGGAGGACGACCCGCGCCTGATAATCGGCCAGGCCGATCGACTCGACGCGACCGATCTCGACCCCGGCGATCTCCACGGTCGACCCCGACTTCAGCCCTCCCACCGAGGGAAAGTCTACCGTGACGGGGTAGCCGGAGGCGCCCAGGAGCGAAACGCGCCCGAGTTTAATCGAAAGGTAGCCCAGTGCCAAGATGCCGAGCACCAGAAACAGCCCAACCCCGATGTTGACACGCCGATCCATCGCCGCTCCTCCTCCCGAAAACGCTCAGGCCCGGGCGTCGGGTTCGCCTCGAATGAACTGCCGGACGATCGCGTTGGTCGACCCCTGGATGGCGGCCGGCGGCCCCAGCTCCACGATCCGCCCCTCGTGCAGCATACCGACCCGGTCGGCGATCTCGAAGATCTCCGGGATCTCGTGGCTGACCATGACCGCGGTGAAGCGCAAGCGGTGGTGCAGGTCGAGGATCAGGTGGTGGATCGTGTTGACGAGCACCGGGTCGAGGCCGGTGGTCGGCTCGTCGAAGAAGACGATCTCGGGGTCGGTGACGAGCGCCCGCGCGATCGCCACCCGCTTGCGCATCCCGCCCGAGACCTCCTCCGGGTACTTGTCGCCGATGCCGGCCAGCCCGACCTGCTCCAGGGCCGCCTCCACCCGCTTGGCGATCTCGGGGCGGGGCAGCCGGAGCTTCTCGCGCAGCGGAAAGGCGATGTTGGCGCGGCAGGTTAGGGAATCGAACAGCGCGCCGCCCTGGAACACGACGCCGTAGCGCTTGCGCACCTCGTCCAGGGCCCGCCCCCGCAGGCGCGTGATCTCGACGCCGCCCACCTCGATGCGCCCGCTGTCCGGTCGCAGCAGCCCGAGCAGGTGCTTGAGGAAGACCGACTTCCCGCCGCCGCTGCGGCCGATGATGACCGTGATGGAGCCGTCCGGCACCTCGAGATCGATGCCCTGGAGCACCGGCTGGCCGTGGAAGGACTTCCGCAGCCCCTGGACTCTTATCACGGGCCCATCTTTATCACGGGCCCATCTACTGGAGGACCGAGCCGAGGAAGTAGTCCCAGATCAGGATGAGCACGGAGGACAGCACGACCGCCTGGGTGGTGGCCCGGGCCACGCCCTCGGCGCCGCGGGCCACGTGAAAGCCCTTGTAAGTGCAGACCCAGGTCACGATGATCCCGAACGAGAGCGACTTCCAGAAGCCGGTCATGATGTCCTCGAAGTCCACGAAGGTCTGCATCTCGCCGAAGTACGTCCCCTCGCTCAGGCCCAGCAGCTCGACGCCGACCAGGTAGCCGCCGAGGATGCCCACCACGTCGAACATCGCGGTCATGAGCGGGAAGGTGAGAATGCCGGCCAGGATGGACGGCGCCACCAGGTAGCGCATGGGCGACAGCGCCATGACGGTGAGGGCGTCGATCTGCTCGGTGATGCGCATGATGCCCAGCTCGGCGGTGAGAGCCGAGCCGGCCCGCCCGGTCACCATGAGCGCCGCCAGCACCGGCCCCAGTTCGCGGATGAGCGACAGCGCCACGGCCGGGCCCAGGAAGGCCTCGGAGCCGAAGCGGGAGAGGGTGATGAAGATCTGCAGCCCCAGCACCATCCCGGTGAACGCGCCCGTGAGCAGGATGATGAGGAGCGAGCGGAAGCCGATGTAGTGGATGCGGCCGAGCAGCGCCCCGAGCTTGAACGGCGGCGTCAGCATCGCCACGACCGCCTGGATCAGGAAGCCGCCGAACCGGCCGAGGGACTCGACGATTCCGATGGCCCACCGGCCGAGGCCCTCCAGCGGCCGCAGCGCCGGTGCGACGCCCGGCTCAGTCATGCATGCGGAGCGTGCGGTACACGCCGAGGGCCCAGAGCGGGAAGTAGCCGGCGTAGAGGTGGTACTTGAGGTAGAAGACCCGCGGGAAGCCGGTGCCGTTCCACGACGCGTCCTCCCAGGAGCCGTCGGGCCGCTGGGTGCCTACCAGGTAGTCGACGCCGGCGTCGACGGCCGGCCCCGCGGTATGGCCGGCGGCGAACAGCGCCAGCAGCGCCCACGCCGTCTGGCTGGGGATCGACGCCCCGCGCCCGGCCAGCTCCGGCTTGGTGTAGCTCTCGCACGTCTCGCCCCAGCCGCCGTCGGGGTTCTGGCGCCGCAGGAGCCAGCGCACGGCGCGCTGCACGAACTCGTGGCGCGGATCGACCCCGATCGCGCCCAGCCCCCGGAGCACCGACCACGTGCCGTAGATGTAGTTCACCCCCCAGCGCCCGTACCAGGGGCCGTCGTGGCGCTGGCTGTGGCGGATGAAGTCGAGCGCGCGGTCGGCCGGCTCGAAGTCGAGCCCGTAGCCGATCGTGCCCAGCAGCTCGAGACCCCGCCCGGTCAGATCCTCGGTGGACGGGTCGAGCAGGGCGCCGTGGTCGGCGAAGGGGATGTTGTTGAGGTAGAGGCGGCTGTTGTCGGCGTCGAACGAGGCCCAGCCGCCGTCGTGGTTCTGCATCCCGAGGAACCAGCCCAGGCCCCGTTCCTTGGCCAGGCGCGTGCGGTCAGGGTCGGCCGCCCTGACCTTCTCGAGGGCCATCAGCACCATCGCGGTGTCGTCGAGGTCGGGGTAGTAGGGGTTGTCGTACTGGAACGCCCACCCGCCGGGCTGCACGTGCGGCCGCTTCACCTGCCAGTCCCCGGGCAACGCCACCTGCTTGGCCAGCATCCAGTCGACCGCGCGCACGAGCGCGGGATGGTCGGCCGGGAGGTCGCTCTCGATCAGCGCGTTGACGGCCAGCGAGGTGTCCCAGACCGGGGAGGGACAGGGCTGGAAGTAGATCTCATCGTCGTGCTCGACGGCCAGCGCCTCGATCTCCTTGAGCTGCCCCAGGATGAGCGGGTGGTCGTCGGGATAGCCGAGCACGCGCAGGGCCAGCACCGAGTTGGCCATGGCGGGATAGATGCCGCCGAGCCCGCCCGGCACCGCCAGCCGCTCCTCCAGCCACAGGCGCGCGGCCTCGATCGCGCGCTTGCGCAGCGGTCGCGGGGAGAAGCGCTCCCAGATCTTCAGCCCGTCGTCGACGGCGATGAAGAAGCTCTTCCAGAACAGGCCCCGCCACGAGAAGGGCTCGGGCACGCGCGGGAAGCGCAGGCTGGTCTGCTCGCGCGGCTCCGGCCACAGCTCGTCCAGCGATTGGTGGGGCGGCAGCCACTTGATCGGCTTGCGGTCCATGATGATCAGCAGGGGCACGATCACGCAGCGCGACCAGTAGGAGACCTCGTAGATGTTGAACAGGAAGAAGGGCGGCGGCAGCAGCATGATCTCGGCCGGCATGGCGGGCACGCCGTTCCAGTCGTACTCGCCGAACAGCGCCAGCTGGATCTTGGCGAACACGTTGGCCCGGGCCGGCCCGCCCATCGCGTGGATGCGCTCGCGCGCGGCCAGCATGGCGGGGTCGGCGAGCGGGACGCCCGCCAGCTTCATCGCGAAGTAGATCTTGATGGTGGCGGACAGGTCGGCCGGGCCGCCCTCGAACAGGCTGAACCCGCCGTCGGGGCCCTGCCGGCGGCGGAAGTACTGCACCGCGCGCCGCTCGACGTTGCGGTCCACGCGGTCGATGAGATGGCAGAGCAGCAGGTACTCGGCGGTGAGCGCCCGGTCGGCCTCCAGCTCGCCGGTCCAGTGCCCGTCGGGCGCCTGCAGGGAGAGCAGACATGCCTGCGCGCGGGAAATGGCGTCCTGAACGGCCGTCACGAGCGCAGATGGTAACATGCACACTCGGCCCTGGACCACCTGAGCGTGAGCATCGATCTCCTGCTGGGCACCTTCGTGCTGCGGCCCTACGTTTTCGGGTTCCTCGCGGCGTTCCTGGCGGCGGGGGCGTCGGACCTCGGCTGGCGCCGGTCGCTCCTGTTCGGCGCCTGCGTGTCGCCGGTCGCCTGGCTGGCCGAGTTCAGCTCGACCCGGACCGGCGTCCCGTTCGGGCTCTACCACTACACCGGGGAGACCCGCGGGCAGGAACTGTTCGTGGCGAACGTGCCGTTCATGGACCCGCTGTCGTTCTCGTTCCTGGCCTACGCCTCGTTCTGCCTGGCCAGGGCCGCGCTGCGGGGGCGACCGGCGCCGGTACCCGTGCTGGCCCTCGTGACCGGCATTCTCATGATGCTCCTCGACGTGGTGATCGATCCGGTGGCGGTGCGGGGCGACCGCTGGTTCCTGGGCCGGATCTTTCACTACGCGGAGGCCGGGGCCTACTTCGGGGTGCCGGTGAGCAACTTCGCCGGATGGGTGCTCGTCGGGGCCGTGGGCACCGGGGCCTATGTCTGTTGGAGCGGGTGGCGTGAGGCCGGCTCGAGGCGCGGGTGGCCCGATCGAGGGCCCCGGGGCTCCGACACGTCCAGTCATACCGTTCAGGACACGTCCGGTCGTACCGTTCGGCGGGTGCGGGGAAGCGTCGATGACCCCTACGGGCGGCGGGCGTGGCCGGGGATCGCGTTATACTACGCCGTGCTCGCGTTCAACCTGGGCGTGACCGCCTGGATCGGAGAGTGGCTGCTGCTGGGGGTGGGCGCTGCGGTGCACGTGCTGACGGCCGCCGGGCTCCGGATGCTCGTCCAGCGACCCGCTGTCCGGCTGGGTATGGAGAAGCAGCGCGCATGAGTGTTCCGCTGTCACAGATGTGGACCGTGGCGACGTACGTGCTCGGCCAGAAGCTTCGCGGACGCAAGCGCTATCCTCTGGTGCTGATGCTGGAGCCGCTGTTCCGCTGCAACCTCGCCTGCGCCGGCTGCGGGAAGATCCAGTATCCCGCCCACATCTTGAAGAAGCACCTGAGCGTGGAGCAGTGCCTGGCCGCCGTCGAGGAGTGCGGGGCGCCGATGGTGTCGATTCCCGGCGGCGAACCGCTCATGTACCCCGACATCGGCCGCCTGGTGCGCGAGCTGACCGCTCGCCGCAAGTACGTCTACCTGTGCACGAACGCCATCCTCCTCGAGCAGAAGCTCGAGGAGGGCCTGTTCGAGCCCTCCAAGTACCTGTCGTTCAGCGTCCACATGGACGGGTTGCGCGAGGAGCACGACGAGGCGGTGTGCCGGGAGGGGGTCTTCGACGACGCCATGGAGGGCATCCGCGAGGCCCTGCGGCGCGGCTTCCGCGTCACCACCAACACCACGCTGTTCGACGGCGCCGACCCCCACCGGATGCGGAAGTTCTTCGACGCCATGATGGATCTCGGGGTCGAGGGCATGATGGTCTCGCCCGGCTACAGCTACTCCAAGGCGCCCGACCAGGAGCACTTCTTGCGGCGCCGGCGGGCCCACGAGCTGTTCTCGACCATGCTGGCGCATCCCGACAAGCGCTGGCGGTTCAATCAGTCCCCGCTGTTCCTGCAGTTCCTGATGGGACGCCGCGACTTCGAGTGCACCCCGTGGGGCAACCCCACCTACAACATGTTCGGCTGGCAGCGCCCGTGCTACCTGCTCCAGGAGGGCTACGCCGCCTCCTTCAAGGAGCTGCTGGAGACGACGCGCTGGGAGCAATACGGGCGCCGGAGCGGCAACGACAAGTGCCGCGATTGCATGGTCCACTGCGGCCACGAGCCGAGCGCGGTCGACGCCACGTTCGGCTCCTGGCGCGGCTTCCGGGACTCCGTGGTGGCCACCGTCACCGGCCGGTTCTGATGACTCTCGTGAAACGTGGTGACGTCGGGGGCGGGGCACGGGAGCCCCGGGTGCGCCACGTTGATGGCGAGCCGTCGTCGCCGGGGCGAGCGCAGG
This sequence comes from Candidatus Methylomirabilota bacterium, assembly GCA_036397135.1. Taxonomy (GTDB): domain Bacteria; phylum Methylomirabilota; class Methylomirabilia; order Rokubacteriales; family CSP1-6; genus AR5. The sequence continues at coordinate 6,767 of DASWJN010000289.1, read as the reverse complement.
GCTCGGCGAGCGTGCGATCGGCGATTCGACTCACCCCGGCCCAGCCCCCTTCAGGGGGATGGGGGGCTCACGCTCGCCGAGCCCGGAGCGAGTGCACGGCGACCGGCGAGCCGTCCATGGCGCACCCGGGGCTCCCGTGCCCCGCCCCCGGCGTCACCGGACGCCACGAGAGTCAATAGCTGGCGGCCATGCACGACGAGGGGCAGAGCCTCGAGGGCTGGGCGCCGGAGATCCCCGACGCCGCCACGCTGGCCGAGGCGGTCGATCGGGCCTTCGACTACCGGGGCGACGTCACGCTCGCGCTCGCCGACGGCCGCCAGCTCGACGGCTACCTCTTCAACCGCAACGCCGACGTGGCCGAGCCGTTCGTGCAGATGTTCGAGCGGTCGGGCGGCGGCCCGATCACCATCCCCTACGCCCGCATTCGCGCGATCCGCTTCACCGGCAAGGACACGGCGGCGGGCAACTCCTACGCCGCGTGGCTGCGGCTGCGACAGGCGGCCAGGGCGGACGCCGGCGGCTGAGCCGACGGGCGTGACCCGCCTGCTCGTCCTGACCGCGGTCGATCTGGAGGCGCGCGACCTGGCGCGCCACCTCGGCCTGGCGCCGGTCGCCGCCAGCGCCTGGCCCCGGTTCACCGGCGGCGCCATCGAGATCGCTGCCGTGGGCCTCGGCGCCATCCACCTCGCTGCCCGACTCGACGCCGCACCGGTGGCCCGGCTCGTCGTCTCCGCCGGCGTCTGCGGCGCGCTCGCGCCCGAGCTGGCGGTGGGCGCGCTCGTCGTGCCCGAGGCCGTGCTGGCCCCGGACGGGCGCCGTCAGCCCACCGCCGTCGCCGGCGGCCTGCGGCGCCACGGCACGCTGCTCACGACGGAGCGCGTGCTCGAGGACGCCGCGGCCAAGTCGAGGCTGTGGTTGTCGACCGGCGCGCTGGCGGTGGACATGGAATCGGCGGCGATCCTGGCGTGGGCGGCGGCTCGTGGCGTGCCCGGCATGGTCGTGCGAGGGGTGTCCGATCCGGCGGGACGGGGCGTGCCGGCCGACCTGGCCCGCGTCGTCGACGACGGCCGCGTGCGGCCCCTGCGCGCCGTCGGCGCCATGCTGGCTCGCCCCCGGGCCCTCGCCGACGCGATGGCCCTGCGCGCCGGCACCGCCGCCGCCCTGAAATCCGTGGCCACCGCCCTGGGTACACTGGCCAGGACGATATGAAGCCCCCCCGGGCCGAGCTAGCGCCATCGATGCACTAGTGACCGGCGGTACCGGGTTCGTCGGCGCCAACGTCGCCCGGGAGCTCGTCGCGGCGGGCAAGACCGTGCGCGTGCTGGCGCGGCCGCGCGGCGACCGGCGGGCGCTCGCGGGCGTGTCCGTGGAGGTCGTCGAGGGCGACCTGCTCGACCCGGGCTCCCTGCGGCGCGCGGTCGCCGGAGTCCAGGTGGTCTTTCACGTCGCGGCCGACTACCGGCTGTGGACACGCGACCCCGCCACCCTCTATCGCACGAACGTCGACGGTACCCGGGCCGTGCTCGAGGCGGCCGGCGAGGCGGGCGTCAGCCGCATCGTGCACACCTCGAGCGTCGGCGCGCTCGGGATCCCCGGGGACGGCCGGCCGGGCACCGAAGAGACGCCGGTCACGCTGGCCGACATGGTGGGCCACTACAAGCGCTCCAAGTTCCTGGCCGAGCAGGTCGCCCTCGACCTCGCGCGGCGGGGCCTGCCGGTCGTCGTGGTGAACCCGTCGGCGCCGCTCGGTCCGTGGGACGTCAAGCCGACGCCGACGGGGCAGATGATCGTGGACTTCATGCGCGGGCGCATGGTCGCCACCGTCGACACCGGCCTCAACGTCGTCCACGTGCGCGACGTCGCCCGCGGCCACCTGCTGGCCGCCGAGCGCGGCAAGCCCGGCGAGCGCTACATCCTCGGCCACGCGCAGGGCAATCTCGCCCTCGACGAGATCTTCGGGCTCCTGGCGAAACTCACCGGCCGCCGGCCCCCCCGCTTCCGGGTGCCGTACGCGCTGGCCTGGTTCGGCGCCGCCTGCTGCGAGGGGCTGTCGCGCGTGACGGGCCGGCCGCCGGCGGTGCCCCTGACGGCCGTGCGCATGGCGCGCAAGCGGATGTACTTCAGTCCTGCCCGGGCGGTGCGCGAGCTGGGCCTGCCCCAGACGGACGTGGGGGAGGCGCTGGCCGAGGCCGTGGCGTGGTTCAGGGCGCACGGGTACGCCGCGTGAGCCTACGGAGCCTGAGCGCCAGGCTCACCCGCCGCAGCCGCTCGAATTTCTACTACGCCTTCCTGACGTTGCCGCGGGCGCGACGTGATGCGCTCTACGCCGTCTACGCCTTTTGCCGCACCGTCGACGACGTGGCCGACCTTGGCCGCGATCCCCACGCCCAGCGGGTCGAGCTGGCCCGCTGGCGCGAGGACGTGGCCCGCTGCTTTCAGCCGGGGCCGCCGCCCGTACATCCGATCGGGCGCCAGCTCGCCGCCGCCGTGAAGGCCTATCCGATCCCGCGGCCGGCTCTGGAGGCGGTCATCGAGGGCTGCCAGATGGATCTCGAGCGGGTCCGCTTCGAGACCGCCGAGGACCTCTATCCGTATTGCCACCGGGTCGCCTCGGCGGTGGGACTCTGCTGCATCGAGATCTTCGGCTACACCGATCCCCGCGCGCGCGACTACGCGGTGCACCTGGGGACCGCGCTGCAGCTGACCAACATCATCCGCGACGTGGGCACCGACGCCCGCGACGGGCGGGTCTACGTGCCGCGGCAGGATCTGAAGGCGTTCGGCCTCGGCGAGGACGACCTCGTCGCCGGGCGCCACGACGAGCGGTTCGTCCGCCTCATGGAGCACCAGGCCGCGCGTGCCCGCCAGTTCTACGCCGCGGCGGCCGCGGCCTTTCCGGCCGCCGATGCGCGCTCGCTGGTGGCTGCCGAGATCATGGGACGGATCTACCGCGCGCTGCTCGAGGAGATCGAGGCGCGCCGGTTCGCGGTCTTCGGCGAGCGCATCACGCTGCCCGCCCGGCGCAAGATCTCCATCGCGCTGCGTTGCTGGGCCGCCGCCCGCCTCGGCCGGAGGACGGCATGAGAGCCGCGGTCTTCCGGGGGAGCGGGCGCATCGCGCCCGGGGAGTGGCCGCGGCCGGCCGCCGGCCCCGGCGAGCTGCTGCTGCGCGTGCGCGGCTGCGGGCTGTGCGGCTCGGACATCGCCAAGATCGTGGCGCCCGACACGCGCGGCCCCGCGGTCTTCGGCCACGAGATCGTGGGCGATGTCGTCGAGGCCGGGGAAGGCGTCGCCGGCTTCGCCGCGGGCGACCGGGTGGTGGCCGCCCACCACGTGCCGTGCGGGGACTGCCACTACTGCCGGCGGGGCAGCGAGTCGATGTGCCGGGCGTTCAAGACCTCCAACCTGGACCCCGGCGGCTTTGCCGAGTACGTACGCGTGCCGCCCGCCAACGCGCGCCACGCGACGTTCCGGATCCCCGACCACCTCACGGACGAGGAGGCCTCGTTCGTGGAGCCGCTGGCCTGCTGCGTGCGCGCCGTCGACCGGGCGCGCGTCGAGCCCGGCGACACCGCGGTCGTGGTCGGACTGGGCTCGATCGGTTGCCTGTTCATCCAGCTCCTGCGGCGCGCCGGCGCCGCCGTGCTCGGCGCCGATCCTCTACCCGAGCGGACCGCGCGCGCCCTGGCTCTGGGGGCCCACGCGGCCGGCGATCCCGAGGCTGCCGCCACGGCCGTGCGGCAGCTGAGCGAGGGGCGGGGGGCCGACCACGTGGTCCTCACCGGCGGCGGCCCCGACGCGCTGCCGTGGGCCGTTGCGGTCGCCCGCGACGGCGGCGCGCTGCATTGCTTCGCCGGTGGCCCCGGCGAAGTCCTTCCGATCGCGCTGGGGACGCTGTATCATCGGGAACTCAGCGTGATGTCACACTATTCCTCCTCCCCCGCGACATTGTCACGCGCCTTCTGGCTGCTCGCGGCCGGCAAGATGGAGGTCGACGGGCTCATCACGCATCGCGTGCCGCTGGAGCGGCTGGCCGAGGGCGTCGAGCTGATGCGCCGCCGGGAGGCGCTCAAGGTCTACGTGACGCCGTGACGACCATGCGGGCGATGGTGTTCTACGGCCCCGGCGATCTGCGCGACGAGCAGGTGCCGGTCGCCGCGCCGAGCGCCGGAGAGGTCGTGCTGCGGATCGAGGCCGCGCTCACCTGCGGCACCGACGTCAAGACGCTCCGGCGGGGGCATCCGGTGATGATCCCGCGCGTGCCCACCGTGTTCGGGCACGAGTTCGCGGGGACGGTGGCCGCGGTCGGAGCGGGCGTGCACGGCGTGCGCGAGGGCGACCGGGCCGTGGCGGCGAATTCCGCGCCCTGCCGGATCTGCCCCCTCTGCGCGGCCGGCCGCCCCAACCTCTGCGAGGACCTGCTGTTCGTCAACGGCGCCTACGGGGAGTTCATCACGCTGCCGGCCCGGCTGGTCGCGGTCAACCTCGTACGGCTCGATCCCGCCACGCCGGCGTCGCGGGCGGCCTTCGCCGAGCCCCTGGCCTGCGCGCTGGGCGGCGTCGAGCGGGCGCGGGTCGAAGGTGGGCAGACGGTCGTCGTGTTCGGGCACGGGCCGCTCGGCTGCATGCTGGCCATGATCGCCGCCGGCCGCAAGGCGCGGGTGATCGTGGTCGGCAAGCAGGGCTGGCGGCTGACGCTGGCGCAGAGCTTGGGCATCGGTGAGGTCATCGACGCCACCGCGACGGACGACGTGGTGGCCGCCGTGCGGGCCGCCACCGGCGGGCGCGGCGCCGACGTGACGATCGACGCGACCGGGCGGCCGGAGGTGTGGCGGCACGCCGTGGATGCCGTGGGGCGCGGGGGCAGCGTCGTGTTCTTCGGAGGCTGCGCGCCCGGCACGACGATCTCGGTGGACACCCGCCGGGCGCACTACGAGGAGCTGGCCCTGCTCGGCGCTTTTCATCACACGCCCGACCTCGTCCGGCGGGCCGTGGAGCTGCTCGAGAGTAATACCGTCGAGCCCGAGGGTCTCATCACCCACCGCATGGGCCTCGGCGGCGTCCCCGACGCGCTCGCGTTGATGGCCGCCGGCCAGGCCCAAAAGGTCCTCATCGAGCCGTGAGCCACCGACTGATCGGAGCGCTGGCCGCGCTCGGGCTGCTCGCCCTCGCGGCCACGGCGCACGCCTACGACCCCAGCCAGACGTTCATGCAGGGCTCGCTCGTGGTGTCGCCGGAGGTGGGGTACGGCCGCCAGTTCGACCTCGAGGGCAAGTCCGGCTTCACCGACCTGGAATTCGTGAACGCGGGGGTGCGGTTCGGCTGGCTGCCGTTCGGCCCCGCCGGACCCGGCCCCCTGTACGGGTCGCTCGAGCTCGGCCTGCAGCCGCTCTACCAGCGCTACCTCGACCCGGTGGACGCGTTCTTCGCCGGCCTCGGCCTCACCGCCCGGTACCACTTCCTGGGGGCGGGCCGTCTCGTGCCCTTCCTGGACCTCGCCGCGTTCGCGGGCGGCACCGACCTCAGGATCAAGGAGATCCGCTCCGAGTCCACGTTCCTGCTGTGGGGCGGCGCCGGCGTCTCCTACTTCGTCACCGACCAGGCCGCCGTCTACGGCGGCTACCGCTACCAGCACGTGTCCAACGGCAACATCGAGCGGCCGAACCGGGGGTTCGAGTCCCACACCGGCGTGTTCGGCGTGTCGTTCTTCTTCGAGTGAGGCCAGCATGAAAGCGCCCATCGCCGAGATCCTCCTGGCCGGGCCCCGCGGCTTCTGCGCGGGCGTCGAGCGCGCCATCGACATCGTGGAGGTGGCGCTGTCGGTGTGCCCGCTGCCGGTCTACGTCCGCCGCGAGATCGTCCACAACCGGCTGGTGGTGGAGACGCTCCGGCACAAGGGCGCCATCTTCGTGGACGAGCTGGACGAGGTCCCCGACGACGCCACCGTGATCTTCAGCGCCCACGGCATCTCGCCGGCGGTGCGGGAGGAGGCGCGCCGGCGCGGGCTCACGGTGATCGACGCCACGTGCCCGCTGGTGACCAAGGTGCACCTGGAGGCGATCCGCTACGCCCGCGAGAACTACTCCATCATCCTGATCGGCCACGAGGATCACGACGAGGTGATCGGCACCCTGGGCGAGGCGCCCGAGCGCATCGTCGTGGTGGACAGCGTGGAGGAGGTCGAACGCTTGACGCTGCCCGACCCCGACAAGGTCGCGTATCTGACCCAGACGACGCTCTCGGTGGACGACACGCGCGACGTCATCGACGCGCTGCGCCGCAAGTTCCCCAAGATCGTCGGGCCCTCGCGGGACGACATCTGCTACGCGACGCAGAACCGCCAGACGGCCGTCAAGCGGCTGGTCGACGACGTCGACGTGCTGCTGGTGATCGGGGCTGCCAACAGCTCGAACGCCAAGCGGCTGGTGGAGGTGGCCCAGACGGCCGGCACCCGGGCCTACCTGATCAACGACGTCGGCGACATCCGGCCCGAGTGGCTGGCCGGGGCCTCCCGGATCGGGATCACCGCCGGCGCCTCGACGCCCGAGATCCTGGTGGCCCAGGCCGTCGAGGCGCTGCGCGACGACGGCGTGAAGGTGCGCGAGGTGCACGTGGTGGAGGAGGACGTCCGCTTCGCGCTGCCCTCGGAGCTGACGAACACCGCCCGCGACCGCGGCCTCACGCTGCCCGAGCGCACGGCGATGCGAAGAAGCATTTGACCCGGAGGGGGACTTCGTCCCCCAACCGATAGTCGGGGGGGGGGGGGGG
>DASWJN010000288.1:0-21398 GCA_036397135.1 Candidatus Methylomirabilota bacterium | reverse complement strand
CCCCCCCCCCCCGACACCCCCCCAGCGGGCGCGGTCTTGGCGCCAGCGAGAGCGTTCTCGGCGTCAGCGGGCGCGGTCTTGGCGCCAGCGGGCGCGGTCTTGGCGCCAGCGAGAGCGTTCTCGGCGCCAGCGAGAGCGGTCTTGGCGTCAGCGGGCGCGGTCTTGGCGCCAGCGAGAGCGTTCTCGGCGTCAGCGGGAGCGTCAGCAAGAGCGTTCTCGGCCCCAGCGGGAGGGTTCTCGGCGTCGGCGGGAAGCGGGGTGGTCCGGCGCTCGAGCACGATGTCGCCGAACAGCTCGGTCTGCTGCGTGCGGAGCTTGCCCTGGCGGCACAGCTCGAGGACCGCCAGCAGGCTCACGACGATCTCCGAGCGGCGGCGCTCGCCGCCCGTCATCGAGGAGAAGAGGAGCGACCAGGTGTCGCGCAGCAGCCCCAGGATCTCGGTCATCCGCTCCAGCACCGAGGGCGGGTTGGGCTCCACCTCGCGGGGGCACCGGCGTTGCTGCTCCTCGATCAGCCGCTTCATCGCCCGCTCGATCCAGTGGACCGAGAGATCCTCCAGCGGAACGTCCTCCGGCGGCGGCAGCGTGCTCGACGACCGCCCCCAGATCAGCGCCTGCTCGGCCTCGCGACGGGCCAGCCAGGCCCCCTGGGTCTTGACGCGCGCGTACTCGCGCAGCCGCTCCTCCAGCTCCTGCTTGAGGGCCAGCGCCTCGTCGTCGACCTGCTCCTCGACCGTCTCGTCGGGCGGCACCAGCAGCTTGGACTTGAGGTAGATCAGGGTGGCGGCCATGACGAGATAGGCGCCCGCCGTCTCGAGATCGCGGAACTCGATCGCCTCCAGGTGGACCAGGTACTGGTCGGTGATCGCGCGCACCGGCAGGGCGGCGAGGTCGATCTCGTTGGTGCGGCAGAGATGCAGCAGCAGGTCGAGCGGCCCCTCGAAGTCGCCGACGCGCAGCCGCAGCTCCGTGCTCATGGGGTGAGCTTCACCGCGTCGCGGACCTCCGCCATCGTCTGCTGCGCGACCGCTCGCGCCCGCCGCGAGCCCTCGACGAGGATCTGCTTGATCGTGTCCGGCTTCTCCGCGTAGGCCTGCCGGCGCTCGCGGATCGCCGAGAGCGGCGGCAGCATGTGTCCGAGCAGCACCTCCTTGCAGTCCAGGCAGCCGATGCCGGCGGTGCGGCAGCCGGTCGCGCAGGACTGGCGGTCGGCCGGCGGCGTGAAGATCCTGTGCAGGTCGAAGACGGGGCACACCTCGGGGTTGCCGGGGTCGGTGCGCCGCTTGCGGGCGGGATCGGTCACCATCGTGCGCACCTTGGTGCGGATGGTCTCGGGGCTGTCGGCCAGCTCGATGTCGTTGCCGTAGGACTTCGACATCTTGCGCCCGTCGGTTCCGGGCACCTTGGGAATCTCGGTCAGCTTGGCGTCGGGCTCGGGGAAGACCGGGCGGAACGCGGCGTTGAAGCGCCGGGCCACCTCGCGCGTGAGCTCCACGTGGGGCACCTGGTCGATGCCGACCGGCACCCAGGCGGCCTTGTACATGAGGATGTCGGCCGACTGGAGGAGCGGATAGCCGAGCAGCCCGTACGACGGCGACGTGATCCCCTGCTGCTCGATGCGCTCCTTGTAGGTGGGCACCCGCTCCAGCCAGCTCACCGGCGTCACCATCGAGAACAGCAGGTGCAGCTCGGCGTGCTCCGGCACCAGCGACTGGATGAACAGCGTCGAGCGCCCGGGGTCGAGGCCGGCGCCCAGCCAGTCGGCGGCCATCTCGATCGTGTTGGCCGGCACGTCGCTCACGTCCGCGCGGTCGGTCAGGACGTGCCAGTCGGCGGAGAAATAGAAGCACTCGTAGTCGTCCTGGAGCGTCACCCAGTTCGCCAGCGCCCCCAGGTAGTTTCCCAGGTGCAGCCGTCCGCTCGGCCGCATTCCCGACAGCACGCGCTCCCGTGTCGCCATCAGCGCTTCATCCTCTCCCAGATCTTGGCCGACCGCATCAGCACATAGTAGCCATAGAGCACGGCGAGAAGGAATCCCCTCCAGCCGTCCAGGAATCCGGCCCGCACCACGTACATCCCGAGGAAGCGCCCGACCGGGCGCCCGACCAGATCGAGGAGCGGCCGGGCGGGGCGGCCGGCGGCCAGCCACGCCTCGGCCGCCAGCGTGGAGTAGCGGTCGGCGCGCTCCAGGAAGTCGGCGACGTCGCGATAGGAGCGGTGCTCGAGGTGGCCCGCCAGGCGCCCCACGCTGCCGTCCACGCGCACCGACTCGTGAACGTTCCGCTCGACGAACCGCCCGCGGCCGCGCCGGAACAGCCTGAGCTGCCGGTCGGGATAGAGGCCGCCGTGCCGAACCCAGCGGCCCCAGAACACGTTGCGCCGGGGCATCGCGTAGCCGGCGTGCGCGCCGCCGCCGGACACGATCGCCGTGATCTCCTCCCGGAGCGCCGGCGAGACGACCTCGTCGGCGTCGAGCGAGAGAATCCAGTCGCCGCGGGCCTGCTCGAGGCCGAAGTTCTTCTGGGGCGCGAAGCCCGGCCACGGGCGCACGAACACGTGATCGGTCAGCTCGCGCGCGATCGTGGCCGTCTTGTCGCGCGACTCGGCGTCCACCACGATCAGCTCGTCCGCCCACGCGACCGACTCCAGGCACTCGCGGATGCGCTCCTCCTCGTTCAGGGTCACGACGACGACGGACAATCCCACCTTCGTCACCCCAGCGCCTCCACCACCGCGGCCAGCACGGTCGCCGGCGACAGCGACACCATCGTGCCGTCAGGGCTGGCCAGCGCACGATGGCCGGACCCGTAGGGGCCGTTGCGCGCGGTGGACGTCGGACCGTAGAGACCGACGCAGGACGTGCCGAGGGCGGCGGCCATGTGCAGCGGGCCCGTGTCGGCGGCCACCATCACGCTGGCCCGCCGCAGCAGCGCCGGCAGCGTCTGGAGATCGGTCGGCGGCGCCAGCGTCACCGCGGCGGCGGCCCCGATCGCCCGGGCGGCGGCCTCCTCCCCCGGCCCCCACGTGATCAGCACGTGGGCGCCGGCGTCCTGCACCAGCCCCCGGGCCAGCGTGGCGAAGTGCTCCAGCGGCCACCGCTTGTCGGCGCGGCCGGCGCCGGGGTTGAGCACGACGAGCCGGCGGTGAGGCTTGAAGCCGGCGGTCGCCAGCCACTCCTCGATCGCCGCCTCGGCGGCCGGCGTCACCGGCAACCGGAACTCGAGCCGCCGCTCGCCGACGCCGAGCGGCTCCAGCAGGGCCAGGTACTGCTCGACGGCGTGGCGGGCGGCGGCCGGCGGCGCCACGCGCCGGTTGGCGAAGAGGCCGCTGAGCGGCTCGCGCCGGAAGCCGGCCGCGAAGCCGATGCGCAGCGGCGCCCGGGTGGCGGCCGCGAGGACGCCGCTCTTGATCAGGCCCTGGAGATCGAGCACGACGTCGAAGCGCGCCCGGACGAGCCGCCGGCGGAGCGCGAGCGCGTCGCCGAGCGCCGCCCGCAGCGCCGCCGGCCGCCGGGCCCGCCGCCAGCCGCGCGTGTCGGCGACGATGACGTCGTCGAGGGCGGGATGACCGCGCAGCACCGTCGCCTCGCGCCGCTCGACGATCCAGCTCAGGCGCGCCTCGGGGCGCGCCGCGCGCAGGGTGGCGGCGACCGGCAGCGCGTGGATCACGTCCCCCAGCGAGGAGAGCTTGACCAGGGCGATCCGGGGTCTCTCAGCGGGCACCGAACCGCTCCCGGATGTGGGTGATCAGATCGCGCGTCGCGTGGTCCTTGGGATCGCCGACGATCGCCACCCGCCCGCCGGCCGCGCGCACCGCCGCCGCCTCCGGCACCGACGCCTCGGTGTAGTCGGTGCCCTTGGCGTGCACGTCGGGCCGCACGAGCGCCACCAGGCGGTCGGCGGTGTCCTCGTCGAAGACGACCACGTGGTCCACGGCCCGCAGCGCCGCCAGCAGCTCGAGCCGTTCGGGGGCGGGCATCAGCGGGCGGCCCGGTCCCTTGAGCCGGGCCACCGCGGCATCGGAATTCACCCCCACGAAGAGGACGTCGCCGAGAGCCCGGGCGGCCCTCAGGTAGCGGACATGGCCGACGTGCAGCAGATCGAAGCAGCCGTTGGCGAGGACGACGCGCTTGCCCTGGGCCCGGAGCCGCGCGGCCAGCGCGCCCGCCTCTTCGGGCGTCACGCGCGGAGGGCCTGCCCGAGCTCTTCCGGCGATACCGTGGCGGTGCCGCGCTTCATGACGACGATACCGCCGGCCATGTTGGCCAGCACGGCCGCGTCGATGGGCGCCGCCCCGCTGGCCAGGGCCACGGTGAAGGTCGCGATCACCGTGTCGCCCGCGCCGGTGACGTCGGCGATCTCGTCGGTGCCGTGGATGGGGATGAAGCTGCTGCCGCCGTCGCGTTCGAGCAGCGCCAGGCCGCGGCTGCCCCGCGTGACCAGCAGCATCCGGGCGTCGAGCCGCTCGAGCAGCTGGCGCCCGGCCTTGTCCACGGCACGCTCGTCGTCGACGGCGGCGCCGGCCAGCTGCTCCAACTCGGCCTCGTTGGGCGTGGCGGCGGTCACCCCGACGAAGCGCGGCAGCTGGTAGCGGCTGTCCACGCTCACCACGGCGCCCGTGCGCCGCGCGATCGCCCGGATCCGCTCGAACACCCGCGGGGTGACCGCGCCGTAACCGTAGTCGGAGACCAGGATGGCGTCGGGACGCTCCGCCAGCGCCGCCAGCCGCGCCACCAGGGCGTCCTCGGTGATCGGCTGCGGCTCGGCGGCCGGCTCCCGGTCGAGCCGGACCACCTGCTGGCGGGTGGCCTGGTAGCCCCCCGCCATGATCCGTGTCTTCACCGGCGTGATGCGGCCGTTCTCGGTCACGATGCCGTCGGTCGGGATGCCGGCGGCGCGGCACAGCGCCAGCAGCTCGTCGCCGGCCGGGTCGCGGCCGACGACGCCGATCGGCACCACGCGGGCGCCGAGGGCGTGCACATTGTGGGTGGCGTTGGCGGCACCGCCGAGGTGAGCCTCGCGCTCGGTGAAGCGCAGGATCAGCACCGGGGCCTCGCGCGAGATGCGCGCCGGCTTGCCGAACAGGTACTCGTCGGCGATCAGGTCGCCCACGACCACGATCGTCCGGCCGCGGAACGTCTCGACGGTCTCGGCCAGCCGGCGCCGGCGGTCGCTCACGCGGCGCCTCGCGTGGCCAGCGCCCATTCGACGGCCTCGAGCAGATCGGCGGCGACGTGATCGGGCTCGACCGCGAAGCGCTGGCGGCGGTATTCCCACTCGCCCCGGCCATACCCCGTGAGCACCAGCACGGCCGCGGCGCCGACCGCGCGGCCCGGCGCCAGGTCGCTCGGCTTGTCGCCGACCATCGTGGACCGGGCGAGGTCGAGGCCCAGCTCCGCGGCGGCGCGCAGCAGGAGGCCCGGCTTGGGCTTGCGGCACTCGCACTGCGCTCGAAACGGCGGCTCGCCCTCGCTCGGGTGGTGCGGGCAGACGTACAGTCCGTCGAGCTTCGCGCCCGCCCGCTGGAGCTCCGTGGTCAGCGTGTGGTTGACGGCGTGCAGGACGTCTTCCGAGAAGTATCCCCGCGCGATCCCGGCCTGGTTGGTCACGACCACCGCCGCCACGCCGGCGGCGTTGAGCCGGCGGATCGCCTCGGCCGAGCGGGGCAGCAAGCGGAGGCGGGCGGGATGGTTGACGTAGCCCACCTCCTCGGTCAGCGTCCCGTCGCGGTCGATGAACAGGGCGGGCCGTGAAGCCACGAGCGAAGTGTAAGCCCGATGCTAGCGATTTCTCAAGGTAAAAGCCGCACGAGAAGCCGGCACGCGGCGGTAGATCCGCTGGAAGTCCGCCACCTGTCGCGCGTGCGTGAACGGCTCGGCGGCTGCCCGGGCGGCGGTGAGCAGGCGCGCGGGGTCCATGGCGCGCAGCCGATCGAGCGCGGCGGCGAGCGCCTTCGCGTCGCCGGGCGCCACCACGGCGCCGCTGTCCGGGCCGAGCGCCTCGGCGCCCCCGGACGCGGTCGTCGTCGCCACCGGGACGCCCGAGGCCAGAGCCTCGAGGTGGACGTTGCCAAAGGGCTCGTAGCGCGTGGGCAGCACGAGCGCATCGGCCGCGGCGTACCAGCGCTCGATGTCCGGGCGGGCGCCGAGCCAGACGACCCGGTGGCCCAGCCCGAGCCGCTCGGCCGTCGCGCGGTACGGCCGGGTGTCCCCCTTGCCGACGACCAGCAACCGGCTCGTGCGATCGTCCATCGCCGCGAGGACCTCGAGGGCGGTGGCGAGCCCCTTGCGCTCGAAGCCGCTGCCGGCGAAGAGCGCCACCCAGGCGTCGGCGGGGATCGCGGCCTCGGCGCGGGCGGCCCCGCGGTGCCGCCCGCGGTTGTCCGGATGAAAGCGCGCGAGGTCGACGCCGTTGTACACCACGCTCAGCCGCGCCGCCGGCACCGAGTAGATGCGCGCGATCTCCTGCGCGCCCAGCCGCGAGATGGCGACGATCTCGGGCGTCGTCGCGAACACGCGCCGCTCGAGCGCCAGCAGCAACCGGTGATAGGCGGCGCGGCGGTGGACCCGCGGCGGCATCGCCTCGAGGTACGCGCGATGGCAGCCCTCCCCCGCCCGGTACACGTCCTGGCAGAGCGTGCGCTCGTGGCTCTGCACGGCGTCCCAGTCGCGCCGGCGCACCGCCAGCCGCGCGGCCAGCGGGAGCACCAGCGCGCGGGCCGCCGCCGGCACCGGGGGCAGGGCGAGGGTGCGGAGCGTGACCCCGGCCAGCGGCGGCTGGCCGGGGGGGCTCAGCAGGTGGACGTCGTGGCCGTGGGCCACGAGCGACGCGAGGAAACCGGCGGTGGCCCGCTCGACGCCGCCGTGGAAGACGAACGGCCGCGCGATGACGAGGATCTTCATCGCGCCGCCGCCGCGCGCTCGATCAGCGGAAACAGCGCGGCGCGCGCCGTCGCGAAGCTGTAGTGGGCGCAGCAGCGCTCGCGTGCGCGCCGGCCCAGCTCGGCGGCGGCGACCGGGTCGTCGAGCAGCCGCGTCAGCGCGGTGGCGAGCGCGACGACGTCGCCGGGGGGCACGAGGACGCCGCAGCCGTCCAGGATCTCGGGGATCATCGACACCGCCGTCGACACGATCGGCCGGGCCAGCGCCATCGCGTCGAAGACCTTGGCCGGCACCTGGCCGATGGTGTCGCTGGTGGCCCGCTGCGGCACGGCGACGGCGTCGGCGGCGACCAGGTAGCGGGGCACGTCGTCGAAGGGGATCTCGCCGACGACCCGCACCCACGGGCGGCTGGCCCACCGGCGCGCCGCCTCCCCGCCGGCGGTCCCGACGAGCACGAGCCGGACGTCGCCCTTCATCAGGCTGACCGCCTCCACGAGGTCGTCGACCCCTTTGTGCGCGCGCGGCGTGCCCAGGAACATCACGACCCGCTCGCGGCCGAGACCGAGCCGGGCGCGCGCCTCGGCGCGGTCGTAGCGGGCCGGGTCCCAGCCCTCGGTGTCGCGCACGTGGGGGATGAGCGTGCCGCCGAAGCGGCGCTCGAGGAACCGCGACGCCACCGTGATGACGTCGGCGCGGCCGACCAGCCGCTCCATCAGCCACGTCCACGGCAGGCCGTTGGGATTGGCGAGGTTGAGGCTGCGACCGAGCGTGCCCCACGCGCCGGAGCGCCGGAAGAAGCCGACTTCCCAGTCGTCGATGTCGAGCAGCAGCGGGCGCCGTCGCCCTCGGCGCGCCAGCAGGGCGGCGCCGTAGCTCGTCGCCCGCGGCTTGGAGGCGTACAGCACGTCGCCGTCGGCGCGTGCGGCCAGGTCGGTCCACACGCGGGCGAAGCGCGGGTACCGCCGGGCGCCATCGACGGGGAGGTCGCGATACGGGACGACGCCGTCGCGCGCCGGTCTCCAGACGCTGCCGCCGAAGCGCGGGCCGACGACCTCGACCTGCCAGCGCGGCGCCAGCAATCGCGCGAGCAGGTCGGCGCGGCCGGTGGCGTTGTCGGACAGGTCGAAGCTGAGGATCGAGATCTTCATGCGGCAGCCAGCCGAGCGTAGTGCGCCTCGAGCGCGGCGGCCAGCCGCGCCCCCGAGAAACGCTCCACGAGGAGGCGGCGGCCCGCCGCGCCCAGGCGGGCTCGGCGGGCGGGATCGTCGAGCAGCGCGGCCAGCGTGGCGGCCAGCGCGCCGGCGTCGCCGGCCGGGACCAGCGCCGCGTGCTCGCCGTCGCCCAGGACCTCCGGCACGACGCCGACCCGGGCCGCGACCAGCGGTCGGCCCGCGGCCAGGTACTCGAAGACGACGCGCGACATGCCCTCCGACTCGAGCGGCACGTAGAGGGCGATGTCGAGGGCCGCCATCACCGCCGGCAGGTCGGGGACGAACCCGGCGAGCGTCACCTGCCCGTCGAGCCCGGCCCGGCTGACGGCCTGGCGCAGCGTGGCCTCCATCCCGCCGCGCCCGACGAACACGATGTGCGGCCGCACGCCCTCGCGGGCCAGGCGTGCCACCGCCTCGAGCACGACGCGGTGGCCTTTC
The DNA here is from genome assembly GCA_036397135.1 of Candidatus Methylomirabilota bacterium. Classification (GTDB taxonomy): domain Bacteria; phylum Methylomirabilota; class Methylomirabilia; order Rokubacteriales; family CSP1-6; genus AR5. Next base: position 12,869 of record DASWJN010000288.1, on the reverse strand, counting down.
ATCACGCGCAGCCCCGCGACCAGGCCGACCAGGGGGCGGTCGTCCTCGGCCCCGAGCGCGCGGCGGACGCCCGGATCGACGGGCCGCGGCCGGTACGCCTCGGCGTCGGCGCCGCCGGGCAGCGTGACGATCCGGTCCGGCGCCAGCAGCCCGGCCGCCAGGCACTGCCCCCGGATCGCCTCGGTCACCGCCACGACGAGCGCGGTGGCGCGGCCGTAGAGCCAGCGGTTGCCCGCGTGCGGCCGCACGGCTTGCACGATGTGGCGTGTGCGCACGATCGGCCGGCCACCCGCCAGGCGGGCGGCCGTCGCCGCCAGCCAGTGCTCCTTGCCTCGATGGACGTGGACGACGTCGGCGGCGGCCACGGCGGCGCGGAGCCGGCGAAGATCGCCGAGATCGGCGCCGGGGCGGAGGCCGCCGGCGAACCGGAACGTCTCGACGCGGGCCACGCCTTCGGCGCGCGCACGGTCGATGACCGCGCGGTCCGTCCCGCGCCGGCAGCCGAGCGTGACCGCGTGCCCGCGGCGCTCCAGCTCGCGGGTGACTCGCGCCGCCCAGTACGCGTCCGAGGACCAGCCCCGGCAGGAGACGAGCTGCAGGATCTTCACGAGCCGACGAGGCGGCGGTAGACGGCCTCGACGATCGTCACCGAGCGGTCGGGACTGAACTCCGTGGTCGCCCGGCGCTGCCCGGCCAGCCCCATCGCGCGGGCCCGGCCGGGATCGGCCAGGATCGTTGCCAGCGCGGCCGCCAGGGCGTCGGGACTGGCGTCGGCGAGCAGGAGCCCGGTCTCGCCGTCGGCGACGGTCTCGGGCAGCGCGCCGACGTGGCGGGCGACGACCGGGCGTCCCGCCGCCATCGCCTCCAGCGCCGCCCGGCACGACTCGTCGGAGCCGGCCGCCATGAGCGCGAAGCAGTCGGCGGCGGCCAGCACCTGGGGCAGGTCGTGGTCGCGATACCCGGTGAAGACGACGCGGTGGCCGAGGCTCTTGTCGGCGACGAGCTGCTCGAGCCGGCTGCGGCGCTCACCCTTGCCCACCAGGAGCAGCCGAGCCTCGGGCAGGCGCGCCAGCAGCCGCTCGAAGCCGTCCAGCAACAGCTCGTGACCGCGATTGGCGGCAAAGCGGGCCACCGAGACGACGACCGGCACTCCGCCCAGCTCGAACTCCTCGCGGATCGCCCGGCCGTCGACGCCGCCGAAGCGCGAGAGGTCGGCGGCGCCCGGGATCCAGGTGACGCGCTCGGCGGGAATGCCGACCGCCCGGCAGCGGCCCTCGATCTGCCGCGACACCGCGAACACCGCGGCGGTGCGGCGGTAGAGCGGGCGGGCGGACAGCGAGGCCTTCACCGAGCGCGCGTTGTGAAACGTCCGCACGAGCCGGGCGCGCTGCCCGTCGAGGCGGCGCGGGCGGGCGGCCAGCGCCAGCCAGTGGTCGTGCGAGTGATGCGCGTGCACGATGTCGATGGCCTCGGCCGCGACGAGGGCGCGCAGCCGCCGCGCGTCGCGCGCCAGCGGAAGCGGGGCCGGCCGGGCGCGCAGGTTCAGCCCCTCGACCAGGGGCAGGCCGGCCTCGCGCGCCTTGGCCTCGAAGCGGTCACCGGGGGTCACGCCCAGCAGCACGTGATGACCGCGGGCGCGCAGTCCGCCCACCAGCTGGATGATGGGATCGGCGCTCCCGGTCCACCAGCGGTTGGAGGCCAGATGAAGCACGCGCAGGCCGTGTTCGCTCACGCCGCCCCCTCCAGCAGCTGTTCGGCCGCGCTCCAGACCCGGGCGGGTTCCACGCCGCGCAGGCAGGGGTGCTCGATCGGGCACGCGCGATAGAAGCAGGGGGCGCAGGGTACGGGATGAGTGACGACGACGGCGCGGCCGCGCGGCGCCGTCCGCTCCGGGTCGGTCGGGCCGAACAGCGTGACGACGGACGTGCCGAGCGCCGCGGCGAGGTGGGCCACGCCCGTGTCTCCGCTGACCACCGCGTCCAGCTCCGCGAGCACTGCGGGCAGCAGCGCGGGACGATCACGGCCCACCAGGCTCCGGACCGGCGCCGACGCGGTGATCGTCGCCGCCGCCGGCGCGTCGCCGGGCGCGCCGAGCAGCACCGCGGTCGTGCCGGTTCCGGCGAGCAGCCGGCAGAACTCGGTGACGCGCTCGAGCGGCCACAGCTTGGCGGGGCCGTACGCCGCCCCCAGGTGCACGCCGACGCGTCGCGAGCCCGCGCGCGAAGGCACGCCCGCCTCCTCGAACAGGCGCCGCGCCTCGGCCCGCTCGTCCGAGTGCTCGGGCCGCGGCATCAGCGTGGGCACGCGGCCTCCGGCTGGCGCGCCGCAGCGCTCGACGAGCGTGAGGTACTCGTCCACTTGATGCAGGCGAGGCTGCGGTGTCGGAACCGCCTCCGTGAGCAACTCGGAACGCCCGCCGCCGGCGAAGCCGACCCGGCGGCGCGCTCCCCAGTACCAGGCGGCCAGGGCGGACTCCAGCGAGTTCGGCAGCAGGACCGCCAGGTCGGGAGCGAACCGGGAGACGCTGTCGGCCGCTCGCAGGCGGCCGCCCCACGTCCGCGGGTAGTCCACGAGCACGTCGGCCAGGTCCTGCCCCGCCAGCAGGGCCGCCCACGGCCCCGCGGCCAGCACGCGCGCCTCGGGCCACGCCGCCCGCACGGCCGCCAGGGCCGGCACCGCCATCACGGTATCACCGAGCCAGTTCGGCAGCCTGACCGCGACGTTCACGACGGCCGGCCCAGCCGCTCGAACGCCGCCCGCCACGCACCCTCGCCGGATGTCAGCCGAAGCCGAACGCTGAGCACGTAGACGGGACGCTTGAGCGCCGGCAGCGCTCGCAGGCGAACCCAGTCCTTCTCGGTGGTGATGAGGCCGTCGGCGTGCGCCTCGAACGCGCGGCGGTCCAGACGAGCGAGGTCCTCGCGGGTGTACCAGTGGTGGTCGGCGAACTCCTCGAACCCGGCCACGGCCACCGCCGTCTCCTGGAGCGTGCGCCGGAAGCCGGCCGGCAAGCCGATCCCGGCGAAGCCGACGAGCCTGGCGCCGCCGAGGGCGCTCAGCGGCACGAAGCGCATGGCGCTCGACTCGAAACACTCGGTCGGCACGTGCACGGCCGTGAGCACCGGTACCGTGGGCGCCACGCGGGCGAGCGTGGCCGTGACCTCGGCGGCGCCGGCGACGTCGTGGGCGCCGGTGGCGACCATCAGGTGGGCGCGGCCCAGGCTGTCGAGGGGCTCGCGCAGCGGCCCGCCGGGCAACAGGCGCCCGTTGCCCCAGGGCGCGCGCGCGCGCGCCATCACGATCTCCAGGTCCTTGCGCAGCGTCCGGTGCTGGAAGCCATCATCCAGGACGATCGCGGTGACGCCGAACCGGCTCCGGGCCGTCCGGCCGGCCTCGTAACGGTTGGCGCCCACGACCACCGGCACCCCGGGCAGGCGGCGTGCCAGCAGGAAGGGCTCGTCGCCGGCCTCGTCGGCGTCGAGTCGGATCGAGGCGGCGTCGGCGACCACGTGCACGCCGCCGCCTCGCCGCCCGTACCCACGGCTGAGCACGCCCGGCCGGTGGCCGAGCTCCTGGAGCGTGCGCACCGCCAGCTCGACGGCCGGCGTCTTGCCGGTGCCGCCCACGGTGAGATTGCCGATCGACACGACCGGGCAGTCGAGCGCGCTCGAGTGCAGCACGCCGCGCGTGTAGAGCCACTCGCGGGCGCCGAGGAGACCCCGATAGCTGCCGGCCACGGCGCTCAGCAGGCCGCCGGCGCCGGCGCTGAACCCGCGCTCCCAGCCCTGGAGGATCCGGCCGCGCGTGCTCACGCCCCGACGTCCGGACGGAGATAGCGCGCGACGAGGTCCAGCGTCGCCCGGGCGGCGCCATGGCGCGAGGCGGCGGCCGCCCGGGCAGCGCCGCCCATCAGGGCCCGCCGCGCGGGATCGTCGAGGAGCCGCTTCAACTCGGTGGCCAGCTCATCGGCATCGCTCACGACCTGCCCACCGGCCCCGGCCAGCACGATCGCCGCCGCCTCGCGGAAGTTCGACGTGTGGGGGCCGAACAGCACCGGCTTGCCGCGCAGCGCGGGCTCCAGCATGTTGTGACCGCCGAGCGGGACGAGGCTGCCGCCCACGAACACGACGTCGCCGATGGAGTAGAGCTGGGCCAGCTCGCCGACGGTGTCCAGCACGATGACGGTCGGCGCGAGTGGCGCGAGGGTGGCGCGTTCCACGGGGGGCCCGTTCGAGCTGCGGGGTGACGCCGCCTGCGGCAGCTCGCTGCGGCGGACTGGGAGGAATCCCCGGCTCCTCACCAGGCCCATCACCTCGCCGACGCGCTCCGGATGTCGCGGGGCCAGCACCAGCGCGAGCCCGGGGTGCTCGGCCCGTGCCTGGCGGTGCGCGTCGAGGACGGCTTCCTCCTCCCCTCGGTGCGTGCTGCCGGCGATCCAGACGGGCTGCCCGGGGGCGAGCCCGAGCAGGCGGTGCCAGAGATCGGCCACGCCGGCCGGGTCGGGCAGCGGCTCGTGCTTGAGGTTGCCGGTGACGACGACGCGCTCGGCCGGCGCCCCCAGGGCGATCACCCGCCGGGCGTCCTCGTCCGACTGCATGGCGAACACGGTCACGTGCCCGAGCACGCGCCGCATGGCGCTCCGCACCAGGCGGTACCGCCGGAACGACCGATCGGACAGGCGGCCGTTGGCGATCATCGTGGGCACGCCGCGGGCAGCCAGCGCGCGCAGGAGGTTCGGCCATAGCTCCGTCTCCATGCCGATGAAGAACGCCGGCTCCAGCGAGGCGATGACCCGCCGCGCCGCCCCGGGGAAATCGAGCGGCAGGTAGCGATGGCGGGCGACGCCGCCGAAGCGCTCGCGCACGACGCGCGCCCCGGTCTCGGTCACGGTGGAGACGACCAGCGGCAGGCCGGGCCACGTGCGGCGCAGCCCCTCGACCAGCGGCGCCGCCGCGATCGCCTCGCCGACCGAGACCGCGTGAATCCAGCCGCACGGCGCCGCCGCGGGCTCGTGCCGGCCCAGGCCCAGGCGCTCGCGCAGGTGGAGCGGCACCCCGCTCGCCAGGCGGCGGGCGACGGCCACGGGCGCGTAGCCGGTCAACGCCGCGGCGAAGGCCGCCGTGTACACGGCGTACATCACGCGCCGACCAGACGGTCCGCGGTCTCGGTGACCTCGCGGAGCGCGCGCTCCAGGTCGGCGCGAGCCGCCTCCCGATCGGCGTCCCGCGCCAGCGTGACGGCCTTGCCGAACACGAGCGCGGCGCGGGCGAACGGCCATGGGATCAGCAAACGGTCCCACGAGGCCAGCCGCCGGGCGGGCCGGGCTGCGAAGCCGAGCGGCACGATCGGCGCGCCGGTGGCCGCGCCGAGCACGACGAGCCCGGCCTGCAGGCGCTCGCGGGGGCCACGCGGGCCGTCGGGGACGACGGCGACGTCCTCGCCCGCCCGCACCGCCGCCGCCAGCGCGCGGAGAGCCTGGGCACCGCCGCGCGACGAGGATCCGCGCACGACCGGCAGCCCGAAGCGTGCCACCCAGCGGGCGACCAGCTCGCCGTCCCGCGAGCGGCTGGCCAGCACCCGCGCGGCGCGGGCTCCCCGCGTGCGGCACAGGCGCGCGTTGAGCCACGGAATCATGAGCAGCCGGCCGTGCCACACGGCGTAGATCAGCGGCTGGCGCGCCGCCCACAGCGGCGCCATCGTCTCCACCCCTGCTTCGGTGAGGCGCAGCGTCACGCCGAGCGCTCGCACGGCCGCCGCAGCCACCGGCGGCGCCAGCGCGGTCAACATGTCCGGGTCGACACGCGCGCTCGAGACCCCATGAGGTCGACGATGTGCCGCGCCGCCCGCAGGCCGACCCCGGGAGCGCCGAGGGCGCCGCCCAGCTCGCGGAACGCCGCGCGCTGCTCCTCGAGCGCCGCCGGCGAGTCGAGCAGGCGAAGGGCTTCGCCGGCCAGCCGCTCGGGAGTGAGCGCGGCCTGGTAGATCTCGGGCACCACGGCCCGCCCCAGCACGATGTTGGCCAGGCTGATCCACGGCACGCGGACGAGCAGCCGGGCCCACGCCTCGGTGAGGCGGGAGAGCCGGTAGCACACCACCATCGGGGTGCCGAGCAGCCCGGCCTCGAGCGTGGCCGTCCCGGAGTTCACGAGCAGCAGATCGGCGGCCCGCATCACCGCGTACGTGTCGCCCCGGACGATCTGCACCGGCGAGGCCGGGCCGCACAGCGTGTCGATCGGATCGGGCCCGGTCGCGCGCCGATCCAGCGCCGCGAGCACGAACCGCGTTCCGGGCCGCGCCGTCGCGATCCTGACGGCGGCCGCTCGAAGGACCGGCAGCGTGCGCACGATCTCGTGGGTGCGGCTGCCCGGCAACAACCCGACGACCGGGGCGCCGTCGAGACCGAGCCGCGTCCGAGCCTCCGCCCGCGTGGGCGCGCCGGCGAGGGCGTCGAGCACGGGATGGCCGACGAACTCGACGCGAGCGCCCGCCCGCCGGTAGAGCGCGGACTCGAAGGGAAAGACCGCCAGCACCAGCGAGACGCGGCGGGCGATGGCCCGCGCCCGCCACGGCCGCCACGCCCACACCTGCGGCGGGATGAAATAGGCGACGGGAACGCCGGCGCGGCGCGCGACCCGGGCCAGCCGCAGATTGAACTCGGGAAAGTCGATGAGCACGAGGGCGGCGGGCCGATGCGGTCCCTTGAGCACCGCCGTGAGCCGGCGCCAGGCGCGCAGCAGCGTGGGCAGCGGACCGAGCGCCTCGGTGCCGCCCACCACCGCCGCCCCGGTCACGTCGGCGAGCCGCGTGAGCCCGGCCGCCGCCATCCGGTCGCCCCCCATGCCAATCAGGGGCCGCGCCGGCGCCAGCCCGTGTAGCGCGCGGCACAGCGTGGCGCCGTGCAGGTCGCCCGACGCCTCACCGGCCACCAGCATGATGGGGGCATCGCCGTCAGTCGTCGGCATCGGCGGCCACCAGGGCCATCCCCGCGGCGTCGGCCCGCCGGATCGTGACCTCGGGCTCGAGGATCAGCACCCGCCCGGCCTCGACGGCCACCGTGGTGGCGCCGCCGGCCGCGGCCGCCTCGAGCGTGTCGGGGCCGATGGCGGGCGTGTCGAAGCGGAAGTCGTGGGCCCGGGCCACCGCCTTCACGACGACGGCCCCGGGGCCGCTCAGCGCGGTGCCCCGGCGGATCGTCTCGGTCGTCCCGTCGATCGCCTCCACGGCGCCGACGGCGCCGCGCTTGACGACCACCGTCTGGCCGACGCTGGCGTCGGCGACGAGCCGGGCCACCGCGAAACCGCGACGGATGTCGCCCCATTCGGCGTCGCTCGGCGCCCGCGCGGTCCAGGTCCGCGCGCCGCCCAGCCAGTCGCCGAGGAAGGGACGCTGGTCCAGCAGATCGATGCCGAGCCCCGCCAGCGTGGCGACGATGGCCTCGGTGAGGTTGCCGTCGACGAGCGCGCCCGCCCGCGCGGCGATCGCGGCGTGGACACCGTCGGGGGTGCGCGCGGCGAGCAGATCGCCCATCCAGAACTTGCCCGAGAACACCACGCCGGCGACCTTCTCACGCGCCAGCGTTTCCACGACGGGCACCAGCGCCTCCAGGCGGGCCGGGACGATCGTGTCGGCGACGCCGCTGAGGTCGGCCGCCCCCGGGAAGGCGAACGCCACCACGCGCCATCCCTGCCGCCGCGCCTCCGCCGCCATCCGGGCCGGCAGCGGACCGGCGCCGCACATCAGTCCCAGCGACCGCATCGGCGCGTCAGGCGAGGGGCTCGTGCCAGGCGATCTCGGGGACGCCATCGCGGATCATCCGCTCGATCTCGAGTGCCATGCCCAGCGAACGCAGGTCGTCCCGCTCGGCGAGCGCCACCCGCTCCCCCGCCCGGCGGCGCCGGACGGCGCCGAGCAGGTGCTGGATCTCCAGCTTCAGGGGGTTGTCGCGGTGCACCTTGAGGTGCTCGACGAACGAGGCCCGGCGGTAGCGGATGGAGCCCCGGTTCATCGTGTACTCCTGGGCGGCCCGCTTGAAGATGTGGATGTCCTGCTCGGTGTAGTCCAGCACGATGTAGGCGTCGGGCTGCGTGATGGCCAGCGTGCGGATCTTCTCCTCGGTGGCCCGGCTGGCCGTGATGGTGGCGACGGCGCCCGAGGCGAACCGGATCTGCACCGTCGCCACGTCGGCCACGCCGCTGTGCACGGAGGCGCCCTGCGCGGCCAGCCGCACCGGGGGCGAGTCGACGAGGCCGAGGACGATGTCGATGTCGTGGATCATCAGGTCCATGACCACGGTGTCCTTCTGCACGCGCGGCACGAACGGTCCCAGCCGGCGCGACTCGATCAGGATCGGCGACGTCACCAGCTGCTTCAGCTCGTCCACGGCACCGTTGAAGCGCTCGACGTGCCCCACGTGCAGAATGGCGCCGGTCCGGTTGGCGACCGCGAACAGCCCACCCGCCTCCTCCAGCGTGGGCGCCATCGGTTTCTCGACCAGCACGCTGACGCCGGCTTCCAGCAGGTCATGGGCGACCCGGGCGTGCTCCTCGGTGGGCACCGCCACGCTGGCCACGTCGACGCGGCCGATCAGCTCGCGGTGGTCCGTGAACGCCCGCGTCTCGTACCGTCCGGCCACCGCCTGGGCGCGCTCGCCGTCGATGTCGACCACCCCGACCAGCTCCACGTCGGGCAGCTCGGCGTAGACGAGGACGTGGTACTGCCCCATGTGACCGGCGCCGACGACGCCCGCCCGCAGTCGCCCGTTGTGCCCCATCAGCGTTCGCTCTCCTCTGCCTCGGCCGGCCACGCGGGCTCGTCGCCGGCGGCGCTGCCGCCGGCCGGCGGGCCACAGATGCCATGTCGGGTCGCGGCCACGATGAAGTCGATCAGCGCCAGCACCGGCGGGCAGGCCGCGACGTCCTCGCGCACCCGGTCGAGCCCGCGCTTGGGAGCCAGCCCGCTGCGGTAGAGCAGCCGGTAGGCGTCCTGCAGCGCCCGCCGCTCCGCCGGGGCGATGCCCGCGCGCCGCAGCCCGACGACGTTCACCCCGCGCACGGTCGCCGGCTGGCCGTCGACGATCATGTAGGGCGGCACGTCGGCGTTCACCTTGGCCATGCCCCCGACGTAGGCGGCGGTCCCCACCCGTGTGAACGGCACCATGCCGGTCAGCCCGCCGATCGTGGCGCGGTCGCCGATCTCGCAGTGTCCGGTGATCCCCGCGTAATTGATCACGATCACGCCGTCACCGAGGCGGCAGTCGTGGGCCACGTGGGCCAGGCCCATGATGAGCCCGTCGCGGCCGATCTGGGTCCAGCCCTCCGGTGCCGTCGCGCGATGCACGGTCACGTGCTCGCGCAGCACCGTGCGCTCGCCGATCCGCACGCCCGAGGGGGTGCCGTCCTGGAACTTCAGGTCCTGGGGCGCGCCGCCCAGGATGCAGCCGTGGCCGATGCGCACCCGCTCGCCGAGCTCCACGCGCCCCTCCACCACGACGTGGTGGCCCAGCTCGACGTCGTCGGCGAGCACGGCGTCGGGGCCGACGACCGTGTAGGCGCCGATGCGGACACGGGCGCCCAGACGCGCGCGAGGATCCACGACCGCGGTGGGGTGGATGGCCTCAGTCACCTCGGCCCCCGGCCGGCCCGGCGTCGCCCAGCCGCGCCGCCAGCTGTTCCAGCTGCTGCTCCAGGGCACGGACGCGCCGCAGCAACTCCGGTAGTCGGCCCTCGGCGACGACGATCCGCTTGAGCTCGCTCGCCGGCCGCGCCGGCGTGCCCCAGATGCGGGCACCGGCTTCGACCTCGCCGCGAATGCCGGTCTGGCCTCCGGCGACGACGCCGTCGCCCACCGTCGCGTGGTGGGAAACCCCGACCTGGCCGGCGAGCACCACGCCGCGGCCGAGCCGCGAAGAGCCGGCCACGCCGACCTGGGCCGCCAGCAGCGAGTGCGCGCCCACCTCGACGTTGTGGCCGATCTGCACCAGGTTGTCGATCTTGGTCCCCCGCCGGATGATCGTGTCACCGAACGTCGCGCGGTCGATCGTCGTGTTGGCGCCGATCTCCACGTCGTCCTCGATCACCACCCCTCCCACCTGCGGGATCTTCCGGTGGGCGCTGCCGTCGAACGCGAACCCGAAGCCGTCGGCGCCGAGCACGGCGCCCGCGTGGATCACGACCCGGCGCCCCACCCGCACGCCGTCCCGCAGGCTGACGTGGGGGTAGACGACGGTGGCCTCACCGATCTCGACGCCGGGGCCGACGTGAACCAGCGCGTGCAAGCGCACGCCCGGTCCGATCACCGCCCCCGCCTCGACCACGCTCAACGGACCCACCGCCGCCGTGGGATCCACCCGGGCGTCGGCCGCCACCACCGCGGTCCGGTCCACGCCGGCCGGCGCGGGCGCCGGCGGGTGGAACAGGCGGAGCAGATCGATCAGCGCCTGCTGGGGGGCGACGCAACGAAGCAGAGCGCCCGGCAGATCGGCGGTATCCGCCGGCACCAGCAAGGCGCCGGCACGCGACGAGCGGGCGGCGTCGCGGTACCGGGGATCGGTGAGGAACGAGATCTCGTCGGGGCCGGCGCTGTCCAGGGGCGCCACCCCGACCACGACCCGGGCCGGGTCGCCATCGAGCCGCGCCTGCAGCGCCTCCGCGAGCTCGCCGAGCGTGAACCCGGCTCTGACCATCGCCGCTATTTCTTTCCCTTGGTGCCGGCCTCCCGATCATACACGCGGATGATCTCGTCGGTGAGGTCGGCCTCGGTGGCGGCGTAGACGACGCCGGCCCCGCGCTTCTCGACGATGAGATAGTAGCTCTTCTCCTTGCCGACCCGCTCGATGACGCCGGAAACGTCCTGCAGGACCTTCTGGAGCAGCGCCGCCTCCCGCTTCTCCAGCTCTTTCTGGAAGTCGTCGGCGAGACGGGCGGCGTCCCGGCGCTTGCGCTCGAACTGCTCCTGCTTCTCCCGCCGGGCGTCGGCGGTGAGCAGCGCGCCCTTCTTCTCGAGCTCGTCTCGCAGCTTCTCGAGCTCGGTTCGCTTGCCGTCCATTTCCTTCTGCATCGTCGCCTTCTCGCGCTCGAGCTGCTCCCGGGCGGCCACGCCGGCCGCCGAGCGGGCCAGCACCCGCTGCACGTCGATGTAGGCGATGCGCTGGATGCCTCCCGCCGGCGCCGGCGCGGCCGGGGCGGGCGCCGGCGTCTGGGCGCCACTCCCCGACGCGGTGGCGACGACCGCGGCCGCCAGCACCACCATGAGCCTCACCAAACCCTTCATCCCACCCCTCCTCAAAACGGGGAGCCGACCGAGAACTGGATGGCGCCGAAGTCCTCGCCCTTGCTCTTGCGCCGGTCGAGGTTGATGCCGTAGTCGACCCGGATCGGCCCGAACGGCGACTGCCAGCGGACGCCGGCGCCGGCCGCCTCCCGGGTGTCGGTCGGGTCGAACTTCGTCCCGAAGCCGTACACGTTGCCGATGTCGAAGAAGCCGGCCACCCGGAAGTTGAACGGCAGCGGGATGATGTACTCGAGGTTGCCCAGGATCTGCGAGGTGCCGCCGATCCGATTGCCGGCGTCGTCCTGCGGCGAGATCCGGCGCGCCTTGAAGCTGCGGATCGAGTTGGGTCCGCCCAGGTAGAAGCGCTCGAAGACCGGCAGCTCCGTGCGACCCGTCAGCCCGTCCTCGGCCCACCCGAAGCCATACCCCGCCTCGGCCCGGCCCGAGAGAATGTGCCCGAGCCAGATCGGCTTGAAGTAGGTCGTCGACGCCACGGTCTTGATGAAGCGGGCGTCGCCGCCCAGGCCGGCGAGGTCGCTGGTGAGGACCGTGAGCCCGCCCCGGGTGGGCGCCGCCACCGCGTCCCGGCTGTCGCGCGTGAGGCCGAGCGTGATGGCCGACGTCGTCCGCGCGCCCGTCTCGTCCTGCAAGAGGGGGTCGATCGAGCGCACGTCGCTGATCTCGTCGCGGGTGAGCCGGTACGTCGTCGACCACCGCCAGTACTCGGCGAACGGGTGGCTGAGACGGACGTTGCCGCCCAGCGAATCGTAGTCGTACTCGGTGAACTGCCGCTTGACGTTGAAGAGGTCGAACCCGGCCGACAGCGGGCGGTCGAACAGCCACGGCTCGGTGAAGCTGATGATTCCCTGCTGGCTGTTGGCGCCGGCCCGGAGGCGGAGCGACAGCAGCCACCCCCGGCCCAGGAAGTTGTTCTGCGCGATGTCGAGCGTACCCACGAAGCTGTCGACCGACGAGAAGCCGCCGCCGATGGAGAAGATCCCGGTCGGCCGCTCGGTGACCTCCACGTTGACGATGATCCGGGTCTTGTCGGTGCCGGGCTGGGTGGTCACGTTGACGAGGTCGAAGTACCCCAGGTTGATCAAGCGCTGGCGGGCCCGCTGGAGCCTCTGGAGGGTGAACAGATCACCCTCCACGAACGGGATCTCCCGGCGGAGGATGCGGTCTTCGCTGCGGGTGTTGCCCGTGATGTTGATGCGCTCGACGTAGACCTCGGGGCCCTCGGTGACCTCGATGGTCACGTCGACGGTCGTGGTGGCCGCCTGCTGCTCGGTGCGCGGGATGACGTCGGCCGAGGCCCGGCCGATGGTGCTGTAGAGATCGGTGATGTTGCGCACCCCGTCCCGCAGCGCGGTGCGGGAAAAGACGTCGCCGGCCTTGAAGCGGAGCTGGCGGCGCAGCTCCTCCTCCGGCACCAAGCTCACGCCGGCCAGGTTGATCACGCCGACGCGGTACTGGGCGCCCTCGACCACGTCGATGGTGATGGTCACCCGGGCCCTGTCCCGGTCCACCGCCACCTCGTGCCGCTCCACCCGGGCCTGCACGTAGCCGTGGTCCTGGTAGACGCCCATGATGCGCTCCAT
>DASWJN010000287.1:0-6260 GCA_036397135.1 Candidatus Methylomirabilota bacterium | reverse complement strand
CCGTTGCCGCTCCGGGCACGGCGAGCGAGCCGCCAACGATTCGGCTGGTCTGCACCCGAGCCCCCTCGGGGGGATGGGGGGCCCGAGTGAGCCGTGCCTGGAGCGAGTTACGGCGACAGGCGAGCCATGCGGGCGCGCCCGCGGCCCCCGCGCCCGGCCCCCGGTGTCACCACGTTTCACGAGATCATGAGCCCCTTTTGCGCATAGCGGATCTCGAGCGTCGTGCAGCCGCGCTCGACTCGGTAGGGGCCGTGGACCATGCCGGGTGGCCGGCAGGCGTACATGCCCGCGCTGAACGTCTGCTTCTTGCCGAGGTCGGTCAGCTCGCCCTCCAGGATCCACACCTCTTCCCAGAAGTCGTGGGTGATCGTCTCGGTCGTCTCCACGCCGGCGGCGAAGTGCAGCAGGCGCGTCACGTCGCCGGTGTCGGCGTCGCGGCTCAGGATCTTCTGGCGTACGCCGGGGCCGCCGGCGCCGCCGGTGGGCGAGCCGGCCACGGGCTCCCAGGGCAGGTCGTCGGGACGGAAGAACTCGCGTTCGGGTTTCGGCATGGCCTCCCTCAGCCGCGCAGGGTCTTCATGACGTCGGGGTTGTCGAGGGCGCGGCGCGGCTCGCCCTCGAACAGGATCTCACCGCGGTCGATCGCGTACAGGCGGTCGGCCACCCGGGCCGCGTTCGTGACGTTGGACTCGGCGATGAGCAGCGAGATCCCCATCTCCTTGATCCTCCGCGCGGCCTCGATGAACCGGGTGACCACGACGGGAGCCAGGCCCTCGAACGGCTCGTCGAGCAGGAGGACGGCCGGCGACAGGGCCATGGCCCGGGCGATGGCCACCATCTTCTTCTGGCCGCCGGAGAGGTTGAGACCGCGCCGCCCGGTCAGCGCCCCGATCTCGGGGAACAGCGCCAGGATCCGCTCGTCCACCGCGCGGGCGCCGGGCCCGGTGGGCGCCAGCCAGCGCCCGATCTGGAGGTTTTCCTCCACGCTGAGGTCGGGGAAGATGCCGGCGTCCTCCGGCGCGTACCCGATACCGAGCCGGGCCCGCGCGTGGGCGGGCCGCCGGGTGATGTCGGTGCCGCGGAAGGCGACGCGCCCCGCCCGCACCGACAGCAGGCCGATCGCGCTCTCCAGCGTGGTCGTCTTGCCGGCGCCGTTGCGCCCGACCAGGCAGACGGCCTCGGCGGCGCCGACGGTCAGGGAGACGCCCCGCAACACGTGGGCGGCGCCCCGGAACGTGTCGATGCGGTCCAGCTCGAGCAGGGCGGGGCCGGGCACGCTCATGACGGCGGCGGGCTGCCGATCAGCGTCGTGGTCACCTGCTCGTTGCGCCGGATCTCGTCGGGGGAGCCCTCGGCCAGGATGCCGCCCTGGTGCATGGCCACGATCCGGTCGGAGTAGGTGAACACGATGTCCATGTCGTGCTCGATGACCACCGCCGTGATCCGCTCCTGCCGCACCACCGAGGTCACCACGTCCATGATCGGCGCCTTCTCGCGGGTGCTCACGCCGCTCGTCGGCTCGTCCAGGAACAGGAGCTTCGGGCGGAGCGCATAGGCCACGGCGACGTCGAGCAATTTCCGCTCACCCTGCGACAGCCCCGCCGCCGCCATGCGCGCCCGCGGCTCGAGCCCGAACTGCCGCAGCACCTGCATCGCCTCGTCGGCCACGGCGCCGTCGCGCTCGGCCACCGCCCACAGGTGCCGGGTCTTGCCCTGGCGGGCGAAGATCGTGAGCGCCACGTTGTCGCGCACGCTGAGCTGGTCGAACAGGTTCACGAGCTGGAAGCTGCGCGCGATGCCGGCCTCGATCCGCTCGTGGATCGACTGGCGGGTGACGTCCTGCCCGTCGAAGACGATCGTGCCGGCGTCGGCCCGGACCAGGCCGCTGATGAGGTTCACCAGCGTCGTCTTGCCGGCGCCGTTGGACCCGATCAGGGCCAGCAGCTCGCCCGCCCGCACCGTGAAGTCCACGCCGTCGACGGCGCGGTTGGCGCCGAACGCCTTGGCGAGCCGGCGGGTCTCCAGCAGGCTCACGTGAGCGCGGGCCGGCGCAGCCGGCGCACCAGCGCCTCCACGGTGCCGGCCAGCCCCTGCGGCATGGTGAGGACGAGCAGCACCAGCACGACGCCGAGCACGAGCTGCCAGTACACGGTGAAGCCGACCGCGTACGTCTCCAGGTAGTTGTAGGCGAGGGCGCCGAGGATCGGCCCCCAGAACGTCTTGAAGCCGCCGAGGACGACGAAGAAGACGATGCGGCCCGAGAACGGCCAGTAGAGGATGTCGGGCGTCGTCAGCCCGTTGAGCGGCACCCACAGCGTGCCGGCCAGCCCGGTGAAGGCGCCGGAGACGACGAAGGCGATCCAGCGGTAGCGGCGGACCTGCACGCCGACGAACTCGGCGCGCGTCTCGTTGTCGCGGATGGCCTGCAGCGCCTTGCCGAACGGCGAGTGCACGATGAGCCACATGACGACCACCGACACCACGAACAGCGCCAGCACGTAGTAGTAGTAGCGGTAGGCGAGGAAGTCCATCTTGTCGCTGGTGGGCGCCAGGCTGCCGAAGAGCAGCGTCGGGGTCGGCACCCGCAGCCCGTCGGTGCCACCCGTCACCCAGAAGAGCTTGAGGGCCAGGCTCCACAGCACCTGCGACAGCGCCAGGGTGAGGATGCTGAAGAAGATCCGGGTGTAGCGCACGCACACCAGGCCGAAGAGCCCCGCCATCAGCGCCGAGCCGATGGTGCCCGCGACCAGGAATCCCTCCATCGAGGTCCAGCCGAGGTACTTTACCAGCATGGCCGCGACGTAGGCCCCCATGCCGAAGTACGCCGAATGCCCGAACGACAGGAGGCCGGTGTATCCGAGCAGCAGATTGAATCCCAGCGCGGCGATGGCGAACACCAGCCCGTAGCACACCGTGATCGTCTGGAAGGGCGCGGCCACCAGCGGCACCGCCACCAGCACCGCTGCCGCCACCACGGCGCCGCCCAGCTCGAGCCGGGAGAGCAGGCCGGGCCGGGCGGGGGCCGGGCTCATGCGCGCGCGAACAGGCCGGCGGGCCGGACGAACAGGACGACGGCCGCGATCAGGTAGAGGACGGCCAGCTCGACCTCGGCGAAATAGGTGATGCCGAGGGTGCGCACGAAGCCGACGATGAGGGCGCCGACCAGCGCGCCCTCCAGGCTGCCGAGGCCGCCGATGACGACGACCACGAAGGCCAGGATCAGCGCGTCCACACCCATGCCGAGCACGGCGCCGGAGATGGGCATCACCACCGCGCCGCCGAGCCCGGCCATCAGGCAGCCCAGGGTGAAGGCCTGCACGTACACCCGCTTGACGTTGATGCCGAGGGCCGAGGCCATGCGCATGTCCTGCGAGGTCGCCCGCAGCATCACGCCGAAGCGCGTGCGGTAGACGAACGCCCACAGGCCCACGGCGGCCATGCCGCCGACGACGATGACGAAGAGGTTGTAGACCGGGTAGGTGACGCCGAGGATGGACACGCTGGCCAGCGCGTCGGAGAGCGCGCTGGCGGTGAGCGGGTGCGGCCCCCACAGCAGGCGCATCACGTCCTCGAGGATGAGCAGCAGCCCGAACGTCATCAGCAGCTGGTACTCCTCGGCCCGCTTGTAGAGCGGGCGCAGCAGCAGCGGCTCGAGGACGGCGCCGGCCGCCGCCGCCGCCATCGCGCCGCTGAGGAGCAGGACGAACAGCAGGGTCCAGTGCAGGCTGTCCGCCACCAGGCCGATGACCCAGGCCGCCACGTAGGCGCCGAAGGCGTAGAGGTTGCCGTGCGCCATGTTGACGATCCGCATGACGCCGTAGACGAGGGAGAGCCCGCAGGCGATCAGGAACAGGATCGACGCGTAGAAGAGCGAGTTGAGGGTCTGGATGAGGAGCGTGTCCACGGGCCGCTACCTTGCCTCAAGACCGGTGGGCTAGTCAACGCGGATCGCCGTGATCTGCGGGTCGACGTGGTTGCCGTTCAGCGACGGCGACACGAGGACCGTCGCCGGGCGGGGGACGTTGTGCAGCTCCACCGCGCACACGCCGGGCTCGGCGGGCCGCGCCGTTCCCGCCCTCGCCACCGCGCCGCCGGGCCCGAGGACGACGAACCGGCAGACCGGCAGCTCGGTGTCCCGCTGCCCGAAGCGCGCCGCCAGGGGCTCGGTGACGATCCGGTACTCGCGCGCGAAGCGCTCCAGCCGCTCGACCTCGATGGGCACCACCACCCGGTCGCCCCGCACCTCGGCGCGGCCGGCGAAGGCCCGGAGCGGGATCGGGTAGCGGTTCCAGGAGCCGACGCCGAGCGGATAGCTGAAGTCGCGCACCACCCGCAGCACCACTCGCCCGGGCGCGACGGCGTGGATCTGGTACGGGCCGTTGGTGACCAGGAGGTGCCCGCGCTCCGCCGCGAAGCGCGCGAGCCCACCCCAGCGCCGGCGCGCCTCGCGCGCGTCGACCAGCCGTCGCAGCGCGGGGGGCACGTGCCCCTGCGCCTCCAGCTCCCGGAGCAGCGCGGTGAGCCGATCGCGGAGTTTCGCGTCGCGGACGAGGTCGAGCCAGGGCACGCCGCGGCGTGACGCCTCCTGGGCGGAGAACGCGGCGATCCCGCGGCGTACCGCCTCCTCCATCAGCGCCAGCGCCGGCCACGGCACCGCGCTCCACGGCGGCGCCAGGGCGGCCAGCTGGTACGGGTCGAGGCCGCCGCGGGCCAGGTAGACCTCGACGATCGGGACCTCGTACTGCATGGCGATCTCGCCGAAGCGCAGCGTCTTGGTCTCCACGCGCAGCACCTTGACGCCGGCGAGCGCCTCGCGGGCCAGCGCGGTCGCCCGCTCGACGTGGGCGTCGTGGCCGGCGCCCTGGCCGGTGGCCCAGGCGGTCGCGAACGCGTAGGCGTAGAGCACGTCGGCCACGCCCGTCCGGGTGCCGTCGTGGAAGGCGGAGGTGAGGACCTGGTAGGTGACCCGGGCCCGGGCGGTCTTCCCCTCGCCCACCTCGCGCAGCGCGCCGGTGCCGCGCTCGGGCGCCAGCGCCTCGCGCGGGATGGGGATCGGCCGCCCCGTCGCCTCCACCGACTCCACCCGCACGCGGTTGTCGGTCCAGCCGTTGTTGAAGGGCTCGGGGAAGAGCGCCGGGTCGCCGACGGCCGTCCAGATCAGCCGGCCGGCGGCGTCGGTGAAGCCCCCGACCGGATTCCAGGCGGCGGCCGGTCGCTCGGGCAGCCCGAGCGTGAGCCAGCCGTTCCAGGGGAAGTCCTTGAGCTTCACCGTGCGGACGAACATCGGCGAGTCGAGCCCGGCCTGGGCGTCGGCCGCCACGTTCTCGACGCCGGCCGAGTAGTCGTCGTTCAGCCACTCGCGCCGCACGGTGTACCCGGCCACGACGCGCTCGCAGCCCGAGCCGAGCGTGGCCACCAGCTCACGCTGGCGGGCGATGCGTTCCTCCAGACGCTCGCTGCCCGCGGTCACGCGCCCCAGCGCGTCGTCGACGCGGCGGCGGGCGCCGGCCTCGGCGATCGACGGCGCCAGCAACGCCCACGCGTGGAACCAGCCCTCCTTGATCCAGGGCGGCCCGATCCAGCCGTTGACGGCGGTGCCGTGGGCGGCCAGCAGGTCCGCGGCGGCGACCTCCTCGACGACGGCGTCCCAGGCGCCGCCGGCCGGCCCGCGGCGGGCGCCGACCAGCGCCTCGGCCCGTCGGCCCCGCGCGCGGAGGCGAAGCGCCGGCTCGGCGGCCGCCAGCCGCGCGCGCGCCGACGCCACCGCCCGCTCGGCCAGATCGGCCTGATGCAGATAGTCGGAGTGAAACGGCGTGACCGGATAGGGATGCAGCCTGAAACCCGGCGCGTCGCTCGCGAGGCCGGCCACGATGCGCCGCGCGGCCGCGCACCTCGCCTCCGGCGCCGAGAGCGCCTTCGACGCGGGGTTGAAGGTGACGACGACCCACGACCCCAGCGACTCCACGGCCTTCACCCCGGCCGGCCCCGCCTTGCCCGCGAACGGATCCCCGCCCACGTACCCGTGCAGCGTGTTGTCCGCGAAGCGCGCCGCTGCCGCCCCCGGCGCCACCGTTTCCAGCGTGATCTCCTGCGGGTAGTACGACGGATAGAACGGCATCTCGTGCCCCGCCTCGGTCCCCGCGCCGAAGGCGATGCTCAAGAGACCAGCGAAAGCAAGTGCGCGGACGACGCGAGTGGCGGGCAGTGTGGCGGATCGAGGGCGTGAGGGGAGTGGGGGAGGGTTCCCGGGCAAGTGCTTC
>DASWJN010000286.1:0-24477 GCA_036397135.1 Candidatus Methylomirabilota bacterium | reverse complement strand
GGTCGAACTCGGTGTAGATCCACTTGATCTCGATGATGCCCGCGACGTCCCCCTGCAGATCGAAACAGCCGTTACCGCCGGCCTTGCCGCAACCACCGCCGAAGCTGCCGTCCTGGCTGTTCGCCAGGCCGTACGTCAGGTCCATCTCCAGGCCGAGGACGGCCTTGGTGCGCCCCACCTCGAACGTGAAGTCCGGGCGGAAGCGTGTGCGCGCGTACCACTCCGACTCACTGCTCCGCGAGAAGTTACCGTCGTAGATGTTCTTGCCGCCCGAGGTGATCTGGTCGAACAGGCCGTTGATCGTCACCTTCGGCGCCGGCGCCTGGGCGAATGCCGCAGGGGCGAGCAATCCGAGGATGGCGACCAGGCACACGACTACTGCAACCGTTCGTCTCATGCACTGCCTCCTCAGTTGTGGTGCGTTTCGCTACGTCGATTGCCCAAGCGACATCACCAACAGTTGCCGGAGCGCAGACAGCGTGTCGGTTTTACCCCGGTCGGACGCAAACCGTCAAGGAAAAAGACACGCCGGGTGTGGTCGATTCCCTCTTTTACCGCAGGCGGTTACCCGCCATCTCCCAGGGCCTTGAGCCGTTCCAGGGCCGCCTGGCCGAACGGCGTGTCGGGAGCCAGCTGGCGAGCCCGCTGGAAGAAGGCCCGGGCCTCGGCGTGGCGGTTGTCCGCAACCAGGACCAGGCCGAGGTTGTAGTAGGCAGCTTGCATCGTGGGATCCAGGCTCAGCGCGAAGCGCAGCGAGCTCTCCGCCTCGGGGTAACGCTTGAGGTGATAGAGGGCGAGCCCCAGGTTCTGGTGGACGAAGTCCTGGATGGTCAGCGTCGGCAGCGCCAGTGCCCGCCGGTAGCTGGCGACGGCCTCCTCCCAGCGTCCCACTTCCGCGTAGGCCGTGCCCAGGTGGAAATGCGCGTCGGCCAGCTTGGGATCCAGCTCCACGGCCTTGCGCAGCTCGTCGATCGACAGGTCGGGGCGCCGCAGTTCGAGATAGACCAGTCCGAGCATGTCGCGATAAATCGCCACGGTGGGATCGATGCTGACGGCTTCCTTGAGGGCGCCGAGCGCGGGCGACGGCTGGCGCTCGCCGATGTGCGTGAGCGCGCGCTCGTAGGCCGCCTGGGCGCGGAGCCGGTCGGGCTCGGAAACTGTGGTGGAGGCGCAGGCCGATACCACGAGCGCCAGCAGCACCAGCGCAACCCCGCGTGTTGACACGTTTTCCCCTCCCATGTAGCCTCCAGTCGTGCCCACTTACGAATACCAGTGCGACGGCTGCAAGCGCGTCTTCGAAATCCGCCAGCGCATCTCCGAGCCGCCGCTCACCACCTGCGACGTCTGCGGCGGAGCGGTGCGCCGGCTCCTCTCGCCGGCGCCCTTCATCCTCAAGGGTGAAGGCTGGTACGTGACCGACTACCCGTCGGAGTCCCGCAAGAAGGCCCTCAGCGCCGAGAAATCGCCGGGGACGACTCCGTCCGACACGTCGGAGAAATCAGAGAAGTCGGAGAAGTCGGAAAAGTCGGAGAAGTCCGACAAGCCCGCGGCAGCCGCCGCGAAGTCGGACGGAGGCGGGGCGAGCGGCACTAGCGGCGCCTCCTCGACCGCCTCGAAGCCGTCCGACTGACGACGACCGGCGTGCCCCGGCGGGCGCGCAGCACCGCCGCGGCGCTGCCCTCCCTGACCGCGATCTCCAGGCGCCCCCCCGAGCCCACGAGCGCGCCCGGCCGTCCGACCGGCAGGTCGCCGTAGGTGCCGACCAGCGGCACGTCGCGCCCGCCCACCCGGATGAGCACATCGGCGTCGAGCGGCGCGATCGAGCGGGCGTGGATCGACGTGATGAGGTTGCCGAAGCGATCGGTGTGCACGACGGCCCCCGCGACCGCGCCGGCCACCGCGCGCACTTCCGGCCAGGCCAGCTGCACGGGATCGCTCACCGCCGGGCCGAAGCGGGCGGGATCCACACCGATCGCCAGGTGGGCGGCGGCCGGCGCGAACAGGTCGCGGCCGTGGAACGTCCGGCTCACGATGGGCAGCCGGTAATCGGCCTCCACCAGCTCGAAGGCGCGCCAGCCGTCGCCGGCCAGGAACGGCGTGAACAGGCCGTTGTCGGGCCCGACGAGGAGCTGGCCGTCGGCGGCGATCACCAGCCCGCGGCGGGTGGTCCCCACGCCGGGGTCCACGACCGCCAGGTGGACGGTGCCGGCGGGGAAGAACGGCACCGCGGCTTCCAGGGCGAGGGCGCCCTCGGTGATGTCGTGGCGCTCGACGTCGTGAGTGACGTCGACCAGTTGCAGGGACTGGCGAGCCGCCCGCGCGACGCCCAGCATCACGCCCTTCATCTCCGCGACGTACGCGTCACGGAGGCCGAAGTCGGTCGTCAGCGTGACGATCCCGGCCACACGCGTGCGCGGGGGCAGGCGGTCATCGGTCGCGGTCCACCACGAAATCGGCCACCAGCGACAGCGTCTCGCGCTCCTCGGACGGCGCGAACGAGTCGAGATCGGTCTTGGCGGCCTGGGCGAAGGCCTGGGCCCGGGCCCGGGCGTACTCCACGCCGTCGTGCTCGAGCACCAGCCGGCGAATGTCCTCGATCTCGGCCGCATCCAGCGTGCGGCGGCGCAGCGACGCCCGCACGCGGTCGGCGTCGGCCGGAGCCACGCGCTCCAGCATGGCGATCAGCGGCAGCGTGCGCTTGCCCTCGCGGAGATCGGCGCCGATGGCCTTGCCCAGCCGGGCCTGGTCGGCTGTGAAGTCGAGCGCGTCGTCGGAAATCTGGAAGGCGACGCCGATGTCCAGCCCGTACCGCGTGAGCGCCTCGGTCTGCGCGGGCGGCAGCCCGCCCAGCAGCGCGCCGATCCGGCAGCAGGCGGACATGAAGGAGGCGGTCTTCTGCGTGATGATCCGCATGTAGTCCGCCTCGGAGGTGAGCCCGCTGCGCTTGAGCTGGAGCTGGAACACCTCGGCCTCGGTCATCGAGACCGTGGACCGCGCCAGCGTCTCCATGACCCCCCGGTCGTTGTCGCGCACCAGCAGGGCGAAGGACTTCGAGTAGAGATGGTCGCCGACCAGCACGGAGGCGTCGTCCCCCCACTGCGCGTTGGCCGAGGGCCGGCCCCGGCGCAGGGGCGCCTCGTCCACCACGTCGTCGTGGATGAGGGTCGCGGTGTGGAGCAGCTCGACCACGCACGCCAGGCGCACGGCGCGGGGGCCGTGGTAATCGGCCAGGCGGGCGGCCAGCAATAACAGAATAGGGCGCAGCCGCTTGCCGCCGGCGCCGGCGATGTAGCCGCCCATCTCCTGGATCAGCGGCACCGGCGAGAGCAGCTCGCGGCGGATCTCGGCCTCGACGGCGGCGAGGTCATCGCCGATCAGCGCGGCCACCCGCTCCTTGAGGACCCGCTCGAGAGTGGGCGTGGCCACGCGCGTGCGGCTTACTTGAGGACGACGCGGTCCTTGACCTGGACCTGGGTGCCGGCCGTGACCGACTGGATCTCGGCGACCGAGAAGCGGTCGCGCGTCTCGGTCACCCGGGCGGTGGCCACCTCGTCGTCGAGCTCGCCGAGCACCTCGCCGGTGACGGGGTGCACGATCGGGATCCGGTCGCGCCGAAGGCTGAGCACCGTCCCCGGCTGGATGCCGTCAGCGGTGGTGAGATCGATGACGATGCGCGTGGTGTCGACGTAGACGACGAAGCCGCGCTTGGGCGGCTCCGGCGTCGGAGGCGCCGGCACCGCCGCCCGCGCGGCGCCCCCGGCGGGGGCGGTCGCCGCGCTGCCGCCCGCCCGCGGATCGGCCACCGTCGTGCGCGGCGCCTCCGCCGTCTGGTAGGGCACGCCCTGCCGGGGGCTGATCTTGCCACCGCCCGGCGGCGGGCCGTATTTCGCCACGATCTCGGGCGGCGCGATGATCGCGCTCTTGCCCCGCAACAGCGTGGTGATCGTCGTGGGAAGCTTGTCCTCCTCGACCCAGATGTACTCGGGCTCGCTCCGCACGTCGCCGAAGCGCGGGTTCTTGATGAGCAGCCAGCGCGTCTCCGCCGACTTGAGGTTGATGGTGGGCTCGCCCGTCGCGGGAATGCCGAAGACCTGGCGGACCGTGTTGCAGCCGGCGATGGCGAGGACAACGACCAGCAACCAGACGAGAGACCCCGCCTTCATGCGGCGTCTACCATAACACAACCCCCTCAGTCCTCGGGCCGAGGCTCCCACGGAAACCGCTGCTCCTCGGCCGCGCTCGCCGTCACCAGCGGCAGCCGCCGGGAGATCAGCGCGATGCCGCTGACCGCCGAGATGTACGTCACGTCGAGGTAGGTCACGCCGCGCCGCTCCATGAGGATGGGCACGATCCAGCCGGCCACGTCCAGGTTGCGCGAGGCGCGCATCGACCGCTCGGGACGGGCCAGCATGTCCTCCACCCGGAGGCCGCCGCCGGCGAACACGTCGCTCACGGCCAGCGGGTCAACGACCTGGAAGCGCCTGGAGCCCTCCAGGGCCGCCGCGATGAGGAACGGCACCCGGCGCAGGTCGGCGCCGCCCGGCGTCAGGTCGAGCATCGGCGTGACCGCCACCCGGATGCGGGCTCGCGTGATCCGGGCGCCGTCGCCGGCCCGCGGCCGCGGGGCGTCGGGCCGCGCCAGGTAGCTGGCGGCAGAGAAGTTGGGGTACAGCCGCACGATCTGCGCGTGCCCCAGCACCTCTTCGTAGCGCCCCAGCGGCCGGCTGGTCAGCGGATGGGCGAAGACGTCGCCCTTGCGGTACACGGTGTACTCTTGGCCGATCTGGGCGCCGGAGCCCGTGTGGACGTCGAGGAAGATCTCGGGCCCCTCGAGCGAGATCACGAGGGCCTCGACCGGCGCCAACGCCTGGACGAAGTCGCCCGCCATGAGGGCGAACGTGGACGCCACCCGATCGGCGAGGCCCGCGCCCGCGGGCCCGGCGGGCAGGAGCGTCGAGGCCAGCACGGCCAGCAGGCCGACCAGGGCGGCCGGACGTCTCAAAACGTCACCGAGGGTTGATGCACGCCGAAGACCGCGCGCAGGCGCTCGCAGATCTCGCCGAGGCTCACGGCCGCCTCCACCGCCTCGATCAGCAGCGGCAGCATGTTGGCGCGGCCGCGGGCGCCCGCCTCCAGGGCGTCCAGCGCCCGCGCCGCCCGGCCGGCGTCCCGGGCGCGCCGGAGCCGGGCCAGCCGCTCGGCCAGCGCCTCGCCCACGCCGGGGTCGAGCTGGAAGAGATTGGCCGGCGGGGGGTCGTCGGTGACGAACTCGTTGACGCCGACCACCACGCGGGCCTTGTCCTCGACGTCGCGCTGCCACCGGAAGGCGGCGTCCTGGATCTCGCGCTGCATGAAGCCGATGGCGGCGACCGAACCGCCGAGATCGTCGATCTTCCTGATGTACACCTCGGCTTCGTCTTCGATGTCGCGCGTCAGCCGTTCCACCGCGAACGAGCCCCCGAGCGGATCGACGGTGTCGGCCACGCCCGACTCGTGGGCCAGGATCTGCTGGGTGCGCAGCGCGATCCGCACGGCCTTCTCGGTCGGCAGCGCCAGCGCCTCGTCCATCGAGTTGGTGTGCAGCGACTGGCAGCCGCCGAGGACGGCGGCCAGCGCCTGCACGGTCACCCGCACGATGTTGTTCTCGGGCTGCTGGGCGGTCAGCATGCTGCCGGCCGTCTGGGCGTGGAAGCGCAGCATCTGCGAGCGGGGATCGCGAGCCCCGAACCGCTCGCGCACGATCCGCGCCCACAGGCGCCGGGCGGCCCGGAACTTGGCGACCTCCTCGATCAGGTCGTTGTGCGCGTTGAAGAAGAACGAGAGCTGGGGGGCGAAGGCGTCCACGTCCAGGCCCGCGGCGACCGCCGCCTGCACGTAGGCGACGGCGTTGGCCAGCGTGAACGCGACCTCCTGCACCGCCGTGCAGCCGGCCTCGCGCATGTGGTACCCGGAGATCGAGATCGTGTTCCAGCGGGGCACGTGCTGCCGGCACCACGCGAACACGTCGGTGACGAGCCGCATCGAGGGTGGCGGCGGAAAGATGTAGGTGCCGCGGGCGATGTACTCCTTGAGGATGTCGTTCTGCGTCGTGCCGGCCAGCCGCTCGGCGGCCACGCCCTGCCGCCGCCCCACCGCGACGTAGAGGGCGAGCAGGATGGCGGCGGTGGCGTTGATCGTCATCGACGTGGGCACGCGGTCGAGCGGGATGCCCTCGAAGAGATCGGCCATGTCCTCCACCGTCGCGATGGAGACGCCCACCTTGCCGACCTCGCCGCGGGCGATCGGCGCGTCGGGATCGTGGCCCATCTGGGTCGGCAGGTCGAAGGCGACCGACAGCCCGGTCTGGCCCTGGTCGAGGAGGAAGCGGTAGCGCTTGTTGGTCTCGGCGGCCGAGCCGAAGCCGGCGTACTGCCGCATCGTCCACAGCCGGGAGCGGTACCCCGCCTCGTGCACGCCACGGGTGAACGGATAGCGCCCCGGCGCCTCGGCTCCGGCGCCGTCGGCCGGCAGGTCGGCCGGTCCGTAGACCCGCCCGCGCGGCGCGCCCCACGACGTCGTGAACGCGGCCTTGCGCTCCTCGGGACTCACGCGGCGGCCCTCACAGCGGCATGTTCCCGTGCTTGCGCGGGGGATTGCTGTCGCGCTTGGATTTCAGGATGTCCAGCAGCGCGCACAGGCGCGCCCGGGTGTCGCGCGGCTCGATGACCTCGTCGACGTAGCCGCGCTCGGCCGCCACGTACGGGTTGGCGAACTTCTCCCGGTATTCGCGGATCCTCGCCTCGCGGAAGGCGGCCGGGTCCGCCGCCGCGTCCATCTCGCGCCGGTAGAGGATGTTCACCGCGCCCTCGGGCCCCATCACGGCGATCTCGGCGGTGGGCCACGCGAAGTTGGCGTCGCCGCGGATGTGCTTGGACGACATCACGTCGTAGGCGCCGCCGTAGGCCTTGCGGGTGATGACGGTCAGCTTGGGCACGGTCGCCTCGCAGTACGCGTAGAGCAGCTTGGCGCCGTGCTTGATGATGCCGCCGTATTCCTGGGCGGTGCCGGGCAGGAAGCCGGGCACGTCCTCGAACGTGACCAGCGGGATGTTGAAGCAGTCGCAGAAGCGCACGAACCGGGCCCCCTTCACCGAGGCGTTGATGTCCAGGCAGCCGGCCAGGTGGGCGGGCTGGTTGGCCACGATGCCGACCGGGCGGCCGCCCAGGCGGCCGAAGCCGACGATGAGGTTGGGCGCGAAGCCGGCGTGGACCTCGAAGAAGTCGTGGTCGTCGAGGACGGTGCGGACGACCTCCTTCATGTCGTACGGCTTGTTCGGCTGCTCGGGCACCAGGGCCTGCAGCGACTCGTCGCGGCGGTCCACCGGGTCGCGGGTCGGCCGCAGCGGCGGGTCGTCGACGTTGTTCGGCGGCAGGAACGTCAGCAGCTCGCGGATGAGCGCCAGGCATTCCTCCTCGCTGTCGGCCGCGAAGTGGGCGACGCCCGAGATGGTGGCGTGGGTGGTGGCCCCGCCCAGCTCGTCGGCCGAGACCGCCTCGTGGGTGACCGCGCGGATCACGTCGGGGCCGGTCACGAACATGTACGAGGTGCTCTTGACCATGAACACGAAATCGGTGATGGCCGGCGAGTACACGGCGCCGCCCGCGCACGGCCCCATGACGGCCGAGATCTGCGGCACCACGCCCGAGGCCAGGGTGTTGCGCAGGAAGATGTCGGCGTACCCGGCCAGCGAGACGACGCCCTCCTGGATGCGGGCGCCACCGGAGTCGTTGAGCCCGATGACCGGCACGCCGGTCTTCGTCGCGAGGTCCATCACCTTGCAGATCTTCCGCGCGTAGGCCTCGGAGAGCGAGCCGCCGAAGACCGTGAAGTCCTGCGCGAACACGAACAGCGGGCGGCCGTGGACACGCCCGGAGCCGGTGACCACGCCGTCGCCCAGGACCTTCTGGCCCTGCATGTCGAAGTCGTGGCTCTGATGGACGACGAAGCGGTCGATCTCGAGGAAGGAGCCCGGGTCCAGCAGCAGCTCGAGCCGCTCGCGGGCCGTCTTCTTGCCCGCCTTGTGCTGGCGTCGGATCCGCTCCTCGCCGCCGCCGAGCTCCGCCTCGGCGTGCCGCCGGCGCAGCTCCTCGAACCGATCCGGCCCCGACATGGCTCCACTGTCGTCGGGAGGCGGCCCAAAGTCAACGGATTCATTGATTCTCGGCGCGCTTTGCGGCGATAATCCGACCCCGTGCAGCCGTGGGCCCAGGTGGTCTTGATCGTCTGCGCCGTCGCTCTCACGGCGGCCCTGGTCTCGGCCATTCTGGCCCTGCGGCGGGCTGTGCGCCGGACGGAGGCGGTCCTGGAGATCGTCGAGCAGGAGCTGCGACCGCTGATCGGGCAGGCGCACGGCCTGATGGACGAGTGGCGCGAGCTGACGCGCGAGACGCGGCACGAGGTGCAGCGGATCGGTGAGGTCACCGAGCGGGTGCAGACTGTGGCCGAGGGGCTCAGCCGGGTCGCGGTCGGCCTGGCCGGCCTGACCAAGCTCGGGCAGATCGTCGGCCTCGCCGCCGGGCTCCGCCGAGGGGTGGACGTGTTCGTGCACCGGCTGCGACGGCAACAAGGAGGTCATGATGGCCACTGAACGGAACGACGGAGCGGGCTACCTCGGCTGGTTCTTGCTGGGCGGCGTCATCGGCGCCGCGGCCGGGCTGCTGCTGGCCCCGCGGGCGGGGCGGGAGATGCGCGAGATGCTGGCCGAGCGGAGCGAGGAGTTCGCCCGGCGCGCGCAGGAGGCGGCCACCGAGGCCCAGGGCCGCGCCGGCGAGTGGCTGGACAAGAGCCGCGAGCTGTTCGAGGAGCAGACCCAGCGCCTCATGGGGGCCTTCGAGGCCGGCAAGGACGCGATGCGCGACGAGATGCGCAAGGGGCCGACGCCGCCGCGCGGCTGAGCGCAGGCTCACGGATCCAGGGGAGGTCGAGGCGGCGCGTGACAACACGTTCAGCCCGCCGCGTTACCCTGACGACTGCCTGTCTGCGCAGTGGCGCTCGCGATCGGGCTTCCCTGGGCGGCGCCGATTGCGACAACTGAGCGATGGAGGGTCGCGAAATGAGAACTGCTGTAGCGTTGGCATGGCTGCTGTGGGCAGCAGTGCTGACGGGGGGCTGCGCCTCAGAGATTGAGATGCGTCAACCGGACGGACAACCGGCGGAGTGCGGTCCGGGAGCACGTGATGCGCGCTGCCCCAATCCCAACACCAGCCCGTACTGATTTCTCGGCGCGGCCACCGGGCTGCTGCCGGCCGCTCACAGCCGAGTCCAGGCGCCGGCGAAAAACGCACCGCCGATGACGACCATCAACACGGCGCCGGCCAGGGACAGTCCGGTCGTCACCCAGCGGGTCAGGCGCGGATACCCGGTCACCGAGCCGAGCACGACGCGCCGGGTGAGGATCGTGGTCACGCCGACCAGGAACACGCGGTTGGCGAGGGCGAAGAGCAGGAGCAGGATCGCGCTCGTGCACGGCATGAGCCCGGCGGCAGCGATGAGGCCGTAGCTGGCCAGCTCCAGACGCGTGCTCGATGATGATGTGGGGGTGCGCGCCCGCTGCCGGCGCCTGCAGCAGCGCCCCGAGCAACGCGAGGGCGGCGGCCCCCCCGGCCCTGCGCGCCCGGCCGATCAGGACGCCCCTCCGCGCGGAGCCCGGCCCCGCCACAGCGAGGCGCCCGCGAACATCAGGAGCGCGGTGAGCACGACGGAGCCGCCGGTCGCCAGCGCCAGGTACTAGGCGGCGATGAGTCCGACGACGACCGCGGCCAGCGCGGTCAGGATCGCCACCCGCAGCGCCCCGCGGAACGAGCGCCCCACCGCGAACCCGGTCAGGGTCGGGATCACGATCATGCCGCTGACCATGAGGATCCCCACCATCCGCATGGCCACGACGACCGTCAGGGCGGTGAGCACCGTCAGGAGCAGGTTCAGGGCCCCCACCGGCACTCCGCTCGTCCGCGCCAGATCGTCGCTCAGCGTGATGGCGAGCAGGCGCGGGTAGCAGGCCCACAGCGTCAGCGCCACGCCCGCCGCCAGCGCGCCGATCAGCCAGACGTCGAGCGGCGAGACGGTCATGATGCTGCCGAAGAGGATGGCGAAGAGGTCGGCGTTGACCCCGGACGGCACGAGCGAGGCGACCTCGGCGCGGTCCCCCGCGATCTGCCGGGCGAACTCGTAGGGCGGATAGAAGGACGCGACCACCAGGGGCTTGGCCGGCGGCGACGGCGCCTGCTGGCAAGCGGCGGCGAGCATGGCGAGCGCGACGGTGCCGATCCAGCGCAGTCTCATCGGACGGTCTCCTTGTCGCGAACGGAGGCGGGCTCGCGGGCCGCCGCCGCCGCCGCGCGGTATCGGGCCGCCGGCGCCAGCAGCCACAGGACGACGAGGGCGGCGCCGAACGCGCACACGACGGTGGCGCCGGTGGGCGTGTCGAGAGCGGCCGAGCCCGTGATGCCGAGCACGCTGACGGCCGCGCCGAAGGCCCAGCCGATCATGAGCCGCGTGCCCAGGCTGCCGCCCAGCGCGATGCCCGCCAGCGCCGGGACGATCAGGTACGAGAACACCAGCAGCACGCCGGCGATGCGCACCGAGCTGGCCACCACGACGCCGAACGAGGCGTAGAAGAGGAAGTCCCAGAGCCGCACGCGCCAGCCGGCCGCGTAGGCGGCGGCCGGGTCGGTGGTGATCAGGAAGAACGGCCGGCGGCAGAGCCAGTGCAGCGCGCCGACGAGCGCGTAGAGGCCGGCCACCCGGGCGACCTCGAGCGGCGCCACCGAGAGCAGGTTGCCGACCAGCATGCTGCGCACTTGCTCGGCGCCATGGGGCGCCCGGTCGGCGACCAGCACCGCCGCCGCCGCCGAGACCGCGTACACCACGCCGATCACCGCCTCCTGGGATACCTGCCGCCGCCGGCTCCGCGTGAGCGCGAGGACCACCGAGCCCACGAGGGTGGCGGCCAGCGCGCCCGCGTAGGACTGCCAGGCGTCGGTGGCCCAGCCGAGCAGGAACGCCACCGTCGCCCCCAGCGCGGCGATCTGCGCCATCGCGATGTCGACGAAGACGATCTCGCGGGCGATCACGTGGATCCCGAGGTAGGCGTGGATGCCCGTGAGGACGAGGCACATGAGGAACGGCGCCCACAGCAGCGACAGCAGGTCGCTCAGCATGAGCCGCCGGTCATGCCGCTACCGGGCCGCCTGGGCGAGCGCCGTGACGTTGGCATCGACGCTCTGGAGGTAGGCCTCGGGCCCGCTGAGGGCGCCCAGCCTCGCGTTGACCATCGCCACCCGGGCGCCCGCCTCCTCGGCCAGGCGCGCGGCGAGCCGCTGATCGCTCCACGGCTCGACCACGACGACGACACGCATCCGGGCGTCCTTCATCTCCCGCACCAGCCGGGCCAGGTGGGCCGGCGAGGGCGGGATGCCGGGGCGGTCCTCGATGGTGCCGAGCTGGGTCAGGCCGAAGCGCCTGAAAAAGT
This sequence comes from Candidatus Methylomirabilota bacterium, assembly GCA_036397135.1. Taxonomy (GTDB): domain Bacteria; phylum Methylomirabilota; class Methylomirabilia; order Rokubacteriales; family CSP1-6; genus AR5. The sequence continues at coordinate 12,968 of DASWJN010000286.1, read as the reverse complement.
ACCCGAGGTTGTTGTGGTAGACGACGAAGCGCGCCGCCTGCGCGGACGCGAGCGCGGCGTGCCAGCGGGCCAGCGCGGGCTCCAGCCGGGCGACGAACGCCTGGCGCTGGCGCTCGAACGCCGGGCGATGCTCGGGGGCCAGCTGCGCGAGCCCGTCGAGGATGGTCTGGGTGACGACGGGCGCCAGGTCGGGGTCGAGCGTGTAGTGCGGGTTGCCGAGCGGGTGGACGTCACCCATCGAACGGTCGACCCGCCCGGTCGGAACGTCGATGACCGGCACGCCGCGGGAGGCGTCGATGTAGCCCGGCGACCCGGGCACGACCCGCGCATTGTTGGCGCCGCGGATCACCGCATCGGCCCAGTGATCCAGCTCCAGCCCGTTCACCACCAGCGCATCGGCCCGGCGCAGCTTGACCATGAGGCTGGGCCGGACCTCGAGGTCGTGCGGGTTCTGGTTGCCGCGGACCAGCGAGTCGACTTCCACGAGGTCGCCCCCCACCGCCTCGGTGAGCGCCTTGAGGTCCGCGATCGTCGCCACCACCCGCAGCTTCGCCGCCCCGTCCGCCGGATACACCCCGCCCCCCGCCAGCCCCACCACCACCAGCGTGACCATCACGCACGCCGCGACGGACAATCGCCGCCCGCCACACCCTCCCCGGGGCGCGACGAGCGTATGCAGGCTCCGCCGGGCCGCGACGAGCGATTGGGGGGTATGGGGGGCCATATCGGGGCCCCCCATCAAAAAGCATGCGCCGGGTGGGCGCCCAGGAAGAACGTCGCCTGGAACAGGATCTCGTCGAAGACGCGCGCGCTGCCGCGGTCGTCGGGGCCCGTCACGCGGTGCGAGCGGTCGGTGTGCTTGTAGGCCAGCCGGAAGCGCAGGAACTCCGAGGGCAGGAAGGCAACGTACGGCTGGACGGCCCACTCACGCCCCGGGTCGACCGGGAACTGCGTCGAGTCGTACCGCACGCCGGCCAGCCACCGCCGCCACGGCTGAACCTCCGCGTAGGCGTACCAGCCGAACCGCTCGCGCGTGCGGCGCTCCCCCACCCCCTCGTCGTCGAACACGTCGAGCCGGCGGTCGAGGTAGAGCGCCTCGCCGGCCACGGTGAGCAGCGCGTGCCGCCAGCCCTCCGGCGTCAGCTTGTACTTCGCGTCGACGCCGGCCAGCGTGCTGCGCCGCCGTTCCTCGGTCTCGCCGGTGGCCCCGGAGAGTCCGAGCTGGAGGGCGCCGGTGTCGCCCAGCTCGAAGAACGTGCGCAACCGCCCCGTGACGAGCGGGGCCTTGAGGCTGGCGCGCCCGAACGCCTCCTCGTTGTCGCCGTTGAAGACGCCGACCAGCGCCTCCAGGTAGAACGGCAGCGGCGCCACCCAGGTCAGCTCGGCGCCGCTTTCTCGCAACCCCTCCTCACCGATGAAGCGTGTCAGCACGTTCGGCTGGTCGATCTGCGGGAGAGCCTCACGGTGCCGCTCGTTGAGCAGCCCGAAACGGTTGCGCATGAATCCCAGCCTGGCCTGGGTCCCGAACGGCAAGGTCAGCAGCGTCAAGTGGGCCTCGGCCAGACCCAGGTGCAGTTCGCGCTCACCATCCTCGAACTCCTCGGCCGCCTCGATGCGGACCTCGCCGCGGGCGTACGGGTCGATCTGCCCGAAGAACATCAGCTCGACCTCTCGCGGAAAGAACCGGTTCTCGCGGCCGGCAAACGTGCCGGCTTGCGCTTTCTCGACGTTTCGCTGGGTAATGTTGCCGACGAAGTCCCCCACGACACCGAAGTCCAGCAGGAACTGCCCCTGCCGCCGCTCGCCGTAGAGGGTGAACGGCTGGCGGGGACGCGCCAGGTCGGTCAGGCTCGGCGGCGCCGGGGCCGGCCCCGGCGGCGCTTGCACGATCACCGGTGTGGTGGTCGCCTGTTGCGGCCGTGACTCCAGCCGCTGCAGCCGCTCCGTGAGCGCGTCGAGCGTTTTCTGGTACTCGCGCTGGGCGTTCTGGAACTGCTGGCGCATCTGCTCGATCTCGCGCCGGAGGGCGTCCGCCTCCTGCGCCGCCGCCCAGGCCGGAAGCCCGACCAGGACGGCCACCACCACCGAGACGATCCGTGCACGCATGGAATCCTCCCGCGTCGAAAAGGGGTCGGGGCCGAGCGGCGGGCGCGGCCGGCGCCCCTACTCGGCGGAACAGCGCGGAAGAGACCTAGCGGACGGGCGGCGCGCGGAAGCGGGTGTCGGCAACCGGCGCCAGCGCCGGCTGGACGACGCTCGGTGGGGCGACCAGCACGGTCGCCACCTCGACGGGCGTCGTGGTGACGACGGTGAGGACGGCGCTCGTGCGATCGACGGCGGCCAGCGCCTCCAGCGGGCAGCGATCGTCGTAGACGCCGCCCTCGTCGTGATGATGGCGGGCGGCCTCCACGCCGGTGGCGATGGTGCCGGTGGCGATGACGAGCATCGCGAAGGCGAGGAGGCGGAACGCGAGCCCGCGCGTCGACGCTGGCATGACCCTGCCAGTCATACTCCCCGGCGCGGCGGGATTCAAGTTTTCGGCGCCAGCGCTTCCATCTGCGCGAGCGTCCGGTCGAGGCTGGCGCCGCCCGGCTGGAAGTTCGCCTCCAGGAACAGCTCGGTCAGGCCGGTAGCGGCGTACCGGCCGATGTCCTCGCGGATCTCCTCGATCGTGCCCCACAGCGGCCGCCGGCCCGGGCCCTGCGGGCGGTCGTGGACCTGGAAGGAGCCCCGGCTGACGACGTGGAGCGTGGACGGATCACGGCCGATGGCGATGGCCGCGTGCCGCAGCTCCCCGACGATCGGCGCCACGCGGTCGAGCGGCACGTTGCCGCCGTTGAACCCGTCGCCGAGCCTCACCGCGCGCTGCACGACGACCGGGCTGTAGCCGCCGATCGTGATCGGCGGGCGGGGCTTCTGCACCGGCTTGGGCTCGACTCTCGAGCGCGGCACCTGGTAGAACTCGCCGCGGAACTCGACCTCCGACTCGGTCCAGATCGCCTGCAGACAGCGCAGGAACTCGTCGCCGCGCCGGCCGCGCTGGCGGAACGGTACGCCCACGGCATCGTACTCGTCCTCGGACCAGCCGATCCCGAGCCCGACGTCCAGGCGCCCACCCGAGACGAGGTCGAGCGTGGCCAGCTGCTTGGCGAGCACGATCGGCTGGTAGTAGGGCATGAGCAGCACGCTGGTGCCGAGCCTCACGCGGCTCGTGGCGCCGGCCACGTAGGCCAGCGACACGATCGGATCGAGCACCCGCTCGAACGCCGCGGGCCACGGCTGACCCGGCAGCGGCGGGTAGTCGTTCTTCGGCTTCAGGGCATAGAGCAGCCGCTGGAAGGTCCACAGCGAGTGGTAGCCGAGCGCCTCGGCCGCCCGGGCAACCCGCACCTGGTTGTCCGGAGTCGCCCACTCGCCGGCCATCGGCAGGGCGAACCCCAGGTGCATGGTCATCCGCGCCAGTTGGCGCGCGTGGGGAGCAGCCGGTCGGCGATGAGGTTGCGCATCATCTCCAGCGTGCCGCCGCCGATGGCGAACATGCGCGCGTCGCGCATCATGCGCTCGAGCGGCAGCGAGCGGCCGTAGCCGGCGGCGCCGTGGATCTGCAGCGCCTGGCTGGTGATCTCCTGGGCGGTCTCGGCCGCGAACGTCTTGGCCTTGGCGGCGTCGAGGGCGTCGGGGAAGCCGCGGCCCGCCCGCGCGGCGGCCCGGTGGATCAGGAGCCGGGCGGCGTCGAGCTTGATCGCCATGTCGGCCAGCTTCCAGCGGATCCCCTGGAAATCGCCGATGGGCCGGCCGAACTGGCGGCGCTCGGCGGCGTAGGCGAGCGCGCGCTCGTAGGCGCCCTGCGCGATCCCCAGCGCGACGGTGGCCGCACCCAGGCGCTGGCCGTTGTAAGCGTTCATGAGCTTCTTGAACCCGTCGCCGGGACCGACGAGCAGATTGTCCCGCGGCACCTCGCAGCCCTCGAAGTGCAGCTCCCCTTCCGGGATGCCGCGCAGCCCCATCATGAATTCGCGCCGGCCGATCCGGAATCCCGGCGCGTCGCGCTCGACGAAGATCCCGCCGATGCCCTCGGCCCCCGGCCGGCCCCCGAAGCGCGCGTAGACGAGGTACAGGCGCGAGGTGCCCGCGCCGGTGATCCAGCACTTGTGCCCGGTGAGGCGGAAGCCGGCCGGCGTCTCGTCCGCCCGCGTCGTCAGGTCGGTCGCGGCCGAGCCGGCGGCCGGCTCGGAGATCGCGATGGCCGGCTTCTCCCCCTCCAGCACCCAGGGGAAGTAGCGGCGCTTCTGCGCCTCGGTGCCGTACGCGTTGAGCGCGCCCACCGTGCCCAGGTTGCCCTCGACCACGATGCGCCCGGTGATCCCGCACGCCCGGGCGATCTCCTCGATGACGAGGACCACGTCGAGCAAGGGACGTTCGCCTCCGCCGTAGGAGGCCGGGACCGTCATGCCCATGAAGCCGGCGGCGGCCAGGTCCTTGACGTTGTCCCAGGGGTACTCCTCCATCGCGTCCCAGCGCGCCGCGCGCTCGGCGAAGACCGTGTCGGCCAGCGCGCGGGCGCGCGCCCGCAGCGTCTCCTGCTCGGGGGTCAGCGGAAAGCTCATCGGGGCTCCTAGATGTGGATGGCCTGGCCCAGCGCGGCCAGCGTGGCTTCGAATGCCGCCTCGGACAGCGTCGGGTGGGCGTGGATGGTATGCACGATCTCCTCGAGGGTCGCCTCGAGGGTCCGCCCCACCGCGAACTCGTGGATGATCTCGGTGGCTTCGGGGCCCACGATGTGCACGCCGACGATCTCGCCGGTCGCCTTGTCGGCGACCACCTTCACGAAGCCGTCCGTCTCCCCGAGCGCCACGGCCTTGCCGCTGGCCGTGAACGGGAACTTGCCGACGGTCACCTCGCGGCCATTCTCCTTCGCCTTCGACTCGCTGAGCCCGATCGACGCGACCTGCGGCCGGCAGTACGTGCAGGAGGGCACGTTGCCGTAGTCGACCGGACGCGGCTGCCGGCCGGCGATGGCCTCGGCGGCGACGACGCCCTCCGCCATCGCCTTGTGGGCGAGCAGCGGCGCGCCCGCCATGTCGCCGATGGCGTAGACGCCCTTGACCGACGTCTCCATCGTCGGCGAGACCTTCACGAAGCCGCGCTCCAGCTGGATCCCGAGCGCTTCGAGCCCGATGCCGGCGGTGCGGGCGCCGCGGCCGACGGCCATGAGGACCTGCCCGGCCTCGAGCCGCCCGCCGTCGGTCTCCACGAGGACGCCGGCGCCGCCGGGCTCGACGGCCGAGACCTTCACGCCCGTCTTCAGCGTCATCCCCCGGAGCGAGAAGAGCCGGCTCAGCAGCGTCGAGACCTCCTCGTCCTCGATCGGCAGCACGCGCGGCAGCGCCTCCAGCACGGTCACCTGGGTGCCGTAGGCGGCGTAGACGTCGGCGAACTCCATGCCGACCGCGCCGGCGCCGATGACGAGGATGGAGGCCGGCCGCGTCTCGTTGCGGACGGCCCCGTTGGAGGAGATGACGAGCTTCTCGTCGATGGTGACGCCGGGCAGCGACCTGGGCTCGGAGCCGGTGGCCAGGATGACGGCGCGGCCCGCCTCCAGCGTCTCGGGGCCGGCGGCTCCGCGCACCTCGACCGTCGTCTTCGAACGCAGCATGCCGGTGCCCGGAACCAGCGTGATCTTGTTCTTGCGGAACAGGAATTCGACGCCCTTGGCCATGCGGTCGGCCACGCCGCGGCTGCGCTTGATGGCCTCCCCGTAGTCGGCGCGGACGTTGTCGGCCTTGATGCCGAAGCGCTCGGCGCTCTCCACCAGGTGGAGGACCTCGGCGTTGCGGAGCAGCGCCTTGGTCGGGATGCAGCCCCAGTTCAGGCACACCCCGCCCGGCCGGTCGTCCTCCACGGCCGCGACCGACAGGCCCAGTTGCGCGCACCGGATCGCCGCGACGTAGCCGCCGGGGCCCGTCCCCACCACGACCACGTCGAACGTCCGGGCGGCCATCAGACGAGCAGCCGGAGCGGCTCTTCGAGCAGCCGCTTGACGTCCTGCAGGAAGCGCGCCCCCATGGCGCCGTCCATGGCGCGGTGGTCGCAGGAGAGTGTCAGCATCATGCGCCGGCCCACGCCGAGCCCGGCGTCGGTCACCACCGGCACGGTGCGCACGGAGCCGACCGCCAGGATCGCGCCCTCGGGGGGGTTGATGATGGCCGAGAACTCGGTCACGTCGAACATCCCGAGGTTCGAGATCGAGAACGTGGCGCCGCTCATCTCCGGGGCCCGCAGCTTGCGCGCGCGCGCGCGCTCGGCCAGGTCGCGCGCCTCGAGGGCGATCCGGGCGAGGGACTTGGCGTGGGCGTCGCGCAGCACCGGCGTGATGAGCCCGTCCTCCAGCGCCACCGCGATGCCGATGTGCGCGCGGTGGAAGACGCGGATCGACTCGCCTTGAAACGACGCGTTGACGCCGGGGTGCTCGAGCAGGGCCACCGCGCAGGCGCGGACCACGAAGTCGTTGACCGAGATCTTGGGCTGCCCCTCGAGCGCGTTCAGCTCCTCGCGCAGCCCCCACGCCCGGTCCATGGCGATCTCGGACGTCACGTAGAAGTGGGGGACCGGCGCCTTGCTGAGCGGCATGCGCCGGGCGATGGCCGCCCGCATCTGGCTCAGCGGCCGGTCCTCGAACTCGACCGCCGGCCGTGCCGCGGCGGGCGCCGCGCCGGCCGTCGCCATCGCCTCCACGTCGCGCCGCACGACGCGCCCGCCGGGACCGCTGCCCTGGACGAGCCGCAGGTCGACGCCGGACTGCGCCGCGATCTTCCGCGCCAGGGGGGAGGCCTTCACCCGGCCGGGCGTCTCACCGGCAGCCGGCGTGGCCGCGGCGACGGTGGCCGGAGCGCCGGGACGCGCCGCCTCGGGGGTCGACGGCCGGCGCGCCATCTCGGTCGCCGCGACGGGCGTGGCCGCCGGGGGGGTCCGGGGAGCCCCCGGTCCGTCAAGCGCGCCGGCGCCACCCGCCTGGGCGACGACGGACGCGATGTCCTCACCCGGCTCGGCGATCACGCCGATGAGCGAGCCCACCGGCGCGGCACTGCCGGCTGCCACCAGGATCTTGCGCAGCACGCCCGAGCCGAAAGCCTCCATCTCGACGTCGGCCTTGTCGGTCTCGACCTCGGCCAGGATGTCGCCGGACTGGACCCGGTCGCCCTCCTGCTTGAGCCACTTGATGATCTTGCCGGTCTCCATCTGCTCGGACAGCTTCGGCATCACGACCTTGGTCACGCCCATGGTCAGCGGCTCCCGTTCCCGTTCCCGCTCCCGTTCGCGTAGAGGACGCGGCGGACGGCGTCGACGATCCGCTCCTTCGAGGGGGTCTTGGCCTTCTCGAGGTTCCGCGCGTACGGCATGGGGGCCGGCACCCCGGTGACGCGCTCGACGGGAGCGTCGAGGTCGTCGAACGCCTGCTCGGTGATGACGGCCGACAGCTCGGAGCCCATGCCGGCGAAGCCGGCGCCCGCCTCCACCACCACCGCCCGGTGAGTCTTGCGCACCGAACCCAGGATCGTGGCGGCGTCCAGCGGCATGAGCGTGCGCGGGTCCACGATCTCGACGGAGATGCCGTCCTTGGCCAGCTCCTCGGCCGCCTCCATCGCGCGGTACATCATGCCCATGTAGGCGACGACCGTCACGTCGGAGCCCTCGCGCCGGACGATCGCCTGGCCGAGCGGGATCGTGAACTCGGGATCCTCGGGAACCTCGCCCTTGATGCTGTAGAGGGTCTCCGACTCGATGAAGATCACGGGATTGTCGTCCCGGATCGCCGATTTCAGCAGGCCCTTGGCGTCCATCGGCGTGGAGGGCCGGACGACTTTCAGTCCCGGCACGTGATAGAAGTAGACCTCCATCGACTGCGAGTGCTGGGCGGCCAGCTGGTGGGCGGGCCCGCCGGGACCGCGGATGACGATGGGCACGTTGAACTGGCCGCCCGACATGTAGTGCATCTTGGCCGCCGAGTTCACGATCTGGTCGAGGGCGAGCAGCGCGAAGTTGAAGGTCATCATCTCGACCACCGGCCGCAGCCCGACCATGGCCGCGCCGATGCCGACGCCGGTGAAGCCGGACTCGGCGATGGGGGTGTCGACGATGCGCCGGGGGCCGAACTCCTTGAGCAGCCCCTGGGTGACCTTGTAGGCGCCCTCGTAGAGGCCGATTTCCTCGCCGATGACGAACACGCGGTCGTCGCGCGTCAGCTCCTCGCGGAGGGCCAGGTTGAGGGCCTCCCGGTACGTCATCACCGCCATCGCTCAGCGCTCCTTGAAGATGTCGGTGAGCAGCTCGGACAGCGGCGGCTCCGGCGAGGCGTCGGCGAAGGCCACCGCCTCGTCGACCAGGTCGTTGACGTCCTTCTCGATCTTCCTGAGATCGTCCTCGCTCAGCCAGCCGGCCTTGAGCGCGCGCGCGCGGAACGTGACGATCGGGTCGCGCAGCTTCTCACGCTCGACCTCCTCCTTCGTGCGGTAGACGGCCCCGGCCGGGTCGCGCATCGAGTGGCCGCGGAAGCGATAGGTGCGGGCCTCGATGAGGCTGGGCATCCCCTCGGCGCGGGCGCGGGCCACCGCCCGGCCGACGGCGTCGCGCACCGCCAGCACGTCCATGCCGTCCACCGCCTCGCACGGCATGTTGTAGCTGCGCCCGAACTTCCAGATCTCCGTCTCGGCCAGCGCCCGCTCCAGCGACGTGCCCATGGCGTAACGGTTGTTCTCGCAAATGAAGACGACCGGCAGCTTCCAGAGGGCGGCCAGGTTCATCGCCTCGTGGAACTCGCCCTCGGGCACGGCGCCGTCGCCGAAGTAGCACAGGATCACCTGATCGCCGCCGCGGTACTTGATGGCGAAGCCGACCCCGGTGGCCAGCGGCAGGTGGGCGCCGACGATGGCGTGCCCGCCCAGGAAGTTGACGGTCTTGTCGAACAGGTGCATCGAGCCGCCCTTGCCCTTGCAGAGGCCGTCGATACGCCCGTACAGCTCGGCCATGGCCCGCCGGGGGTCGGACCCCTTGGCCAGGCAGTGGCCGTGCTCGCGGTAGGCCGAGATCGCGTAGTCGTCGGGCCGCAGCGTGGAGGTGGCGCCCACGCCCACCGCCTCCTCGCCGATGTAGAGGTGGAGGAAGCCGCCGATCTTGCCGAGGGCATAGGCCTCGGCCGCCTTCTCCTCGAACCGGCGGATCAGGACCATGTCGTTGTAAATCCGGCGGGCCAGTCCCGGGTCGATGTCGGCCGCGGCCGCCGTCTTCGGCTGAGTCGATGTCTTCTGGGCCATGGGCCTCTCCCTATCCCCGTACCTTACCAGCGCATCACGCTGAGGTCATCGACTGAGAGCCGCCGGCGGAGGCGGAAGATGGCGACGATGATCGCGAGGCCGACCGCGACCTCGGCGGCGGCGACGGCCATCACGAAGAAGACCAGCACCTGGCCGTCGGGGCTGCCCAGCCGGTGCCCGAAGGCGACGAACGCCAGGTTGGCGGCGTTGAGCATCAGCTCGATCGACATGAAGATCACCAGCGGATTGCGCCGGACGATGACGCCCACCACGCCGATCACGAACAGGGCCGCCGACAGCGCGAGATAGTAGGATTCGGGCACCATCGGCGATCAGGCCCGCCGGCGCGCCAGCAGCAGGACGCCCACCATCGCCGCCAGCAGCAGGACCGAGGTCAGCTCGAACGGGAACAGGTAGTCGGTGAACAGCAGCCGGCCGACCGTCTCGACGCTGCCGCTGGCGCCCGGCTTGCCGGCGGAGGGCGTCCCCCCGAAGAGCACGAGCAGGACCACGACCTGCAGGAACAGGACACCGCCGACCGGCAGCGCCCACAGGCGCAGCGCGCGGTGCGGGTCGGGCCCGGTCTCCTCCTTGCCCGGGATCAGCACCATGATGGCGAAGATGAACAGCACCATGATGGCTCCGGCGTAGACGATCACCTGGGCGGCCGCCAGGAACTCGGCGCCCAGCGTCAGGTAGAGCGCGGCGATCGAGCCCAGGTTCACGACCAGGAACAGGGCGCCGTGGATGGGATTGCGCTTGACGACGAGGCCGAGGGCGGAGCCCAGCGCGATCAGGGCGATGAGCGCGAACGCCGCCAGCGCCATCAGACCGTCCGGTTCGCCGGGATCGGCACCGGCGAGGTCGGCCGGCCGTCGGTGCCGGCCGCCTCCAGCGAGAGCAGCATCTCCTTCGTGTAGATCATGCCCCGGCGGCTGTAGGACGAGAATTCGAGGATCCCGGTGTCCATGCGGATGGCGTCCTCCGGACAGGCCTCGACGCAGTAGCCGCAGAAGACGCATTTGCCGAGGTCGATGTCGAACCGCTCGGGCATCTTCTCGATGTCGGGGTTCGGGTGCTCGGCGGCCACGATGTAGATGCAGCGGGCCGGGCACACCGTCTCGCACATCATGCAGGCCACGCAGCGCGGCGAGCCGTCCTCCCGCCGGACCAGGCGGTGGAGCGACCGCAGCCGCGGCGAGTAGGGCCGGCGCTCCTCCGGATACTGGATGGTCACCGCGCCCCGCGCGCTCGTGCGTCCGAGCGCGTGGGCCAGGTGCCGGCCCATGTTGCGGAAGAAGTGCCCGGCGGTGAGGGCCACGCCCTCCACCACCTCGCGGAGATAGAAGCGCTGCCCGAGCCTCACGGCGTCCGGCCTCCGATCAGGAGCAGCACCGCCCCCGTCAGCACGATGTTGAGGATCGACAGCGGGAAGAGGCCGAGCCAGCCCAGGCGCATGGCCTGATCGTAGCGGAAGCGCGGCAGCGTCCACCGGATCAGCATCAGCACGAAGATCATCAGGCAGACCTTGACGGTGAACGCGCCGACCTGCAGCCCCACCACGGCCAGGTGCGGCAGCGGCAGGACGGGGCCGCCCGGGACGTGGAAGCCGTCGGCCAGCAGCCACGGCACCTGCCAGCCGCCCAGGAAGAGCGCCGTCGTCAGCCCGGCGATGACCACCGTCTCCAGGAAGTCGGCCATGGCGAACATGCCGAACTTCATCCCGCTGTACTCCACGAAGTAGCCGATGATCTCCGACTCGCCCTCCGGCATGTCGAACGGGATGCGCTTGGTGGCCGCGATGCCGGCGGTGACGAACAGGACGAAGGCGAGCGGCTGGGTCACGATGCCCCACGCCGGCAGCCAGCCGAACAGCAGGTGCCCCTGGCCGCGCACGATGTCCTGCATGTCGAGCGAGCCGTAGACCATGATCACGCCCATGATGGAGGCCCCGATCGCGATCTCGGCCGAGATCATGAGGGCGGCCGCCCGCTGGCCGCCCAGCAGCGCGTAGTTGTTGGCCGACGACCAGCCGGCCATCATCACGCCGTACACGCCGAGCGAGAGCATCGCGAACACGTAGAGGATGCCGACGTTCAGCGTCACCGCCTGCAGCGGGATCTCCCGGTCGGCGAGCCGCAGCGTGTCGCCGAACGGGATGGCGGCGAAGGCGACGAGCGCGAAGAAGACGGAGACGAACGGGGCCAGCGCGAAGAGGAAGCGGTCGGCCCGGGCCGGCCGGAAGTCCTCCTTGGTGAGCATCTTGATGGCGTCGGCCAGCGGGTGGAACAGCCCCATGACGCGGAAGCCGAGGATCGAGGCGCGGTTGGCGCCGATGCGGTCCTGCATGATCGCCGACTGCTTGCGCTCGACCCAGGTGAGCAGCCCGCCCAGGTTCAGCACGAACATCATCACGAAGGCCACCCGGCCGAACACGATGCCCAGGTCCAGGATCACCGGCTCGCCTCGCCGCCGGCGTCCGCCCACCCGGTCATCAGCGCGCTCACGCCGGGACTCGCGCCCGCCGGCCCGGCGGCACCGGCGCGCCCCCGGAGGTGGCGCCGGCGATCATGTGCCCCGCGTCGCCGATGCTGCGGTAGGTCATCCCCGCGTAGGCGGCGACCGTGCCGGCCAGCTCGCGGAACCAGTGCTCGGCCCGGGTGCCGGGCGGCGGGGCGCCCAGCGCCCCCAGGATGCGGCCGAGGATCTCCCACTCGGGCAGCGCCGCGCCGGGCGGCTCCACGGCGGTGCGGAAGCGCTGGACCCGCCCCTCGAAGTTGGTGAAGGTGCCCTCCCGCTCGACCCAGGCGGCCGCCGGCAGCACCCAGTGGGCCCGGTCGCTGGTGGCATTGGCGTTCGTTCCGGCGAAGATCACCGTCTCGACGCGGCCGAGCGCCTCGGCCACCTCGGCGGCCGACCAGCCGCCGGCGAGCAGGTCGTGGTGGAAGACCCACACGCAGCGGAGCCGGCCGGCCCGCGCGGCCGCCAGGATGCCGGCGGCGTCACCGCCGAGCCCGATCAGCTCGGCGCCGCGCGTGTTCGGATTGCGGTCGCCACGGAGCAGGAAGTCGTCGTCGTGGCCCGGCACCGCCGGCGGCACGTCGAACGCGACGTGGGGGATCCGGCAGACCTCGACGAGCCGGCGCAGCGCCCGCAGATCCTCGTTGGCCAGCTGCGGCGAGGCCAGCACCGCGATCTCCTCGGGCAGGCAGCGGCGGAGCGCCTCCACGATGGCCGCCAGCGCCTCCTCCCAGCTCGCCTCCGTCGGGGCCCCCCCATTGCGGCGGACCGGGTAGGTCAACCGGGTCGGCGCGTCGGCGAAGCCGAAGTGGTAGCGGCCCACGTCGCAGATCCACCACGCGTTGACGTCGGCATTGAAGCGCGGCTTGAGCCGGGCGATTCGCCGGCCCTCGGCGTGGTGGGGGCGGCGGCGGTTGGTGTGGACCTCGATGTTGCAGCCGCGGGCGCACCCGGTGCAGACGGACCTGGCGGTATCGAGGTACCACACGCGCACCTGGAAGCGGAACTCGCGGTCGGTCAGCGCGCCCACCGGGCAGATGTCGACCACGTTGGCCGAGTAGTTGTTGACGAGGTCGTGGCCGGGGAAGAGGCCGATCTCCGAGTGGTCGCCGCGCTGGAAGATGCCCAGCTCGCCGG
>DASWJN010000285.1:0-3210 GCA_036397135.1 Candidatus Methylomirabilota bacterium | reverse complement strand
TGACGGTCGGCAGGTCCACGACCGGGAACCGGTCGACGCCGAGGCGGAACCAGGACACCCCGCCCACGACGACGAGCGACAGCACGAGCATGGCGGCGAAGACCGGCCGCGTGATGCAGACCTGGGCGAGACGCTGCACGGGTTACGCCGCCCCGGCCGCCGAGCCCCGGGGCCCGGGGCGCCGGCTGGCGCCCGGCGCGGCCTTCGCCGGTGCCCCGCGGGCGGGCGCCGTCGTCACGGCTCCCCCGTCCTGGAGCTGCCCGAGGCCGGAGGTGGCCACCTGCTCGCCGGCCTTCACGCCCTTCACGATCTCGACGAGCCCGTCCTGGCGGGCGCCGAGCGTCACCGTGCGGGCGTGGGCGGTGCCGCCGGCGACGACGAACACCCGCGTGATCCCCGCGAAGTACGAGACCGCGGTCTCCGGCACGAAGACGACGTCCGGGTCGGTGCGCAGGACGACCGAGACCCGGGCGAAGAGGCCGGGCTTGAGCAGGCCCTGGGCGTTGGGCACCTCGGCCTCGATCTGCGTCGTGCGGCTCGTGACGTCGATCGCCGGGCTCACCCGCGTGACGCGACCGCCGAACTGCCGGCCGCCCAGGGGCTCCGCCCGGAGCCGCACGAGCTGTCCCGGCCGGACCTCGAGCGAGGCATGCTCGGCGACCGTGCCGGTGAACTTCAGCGGATCGCTGCGGACGATGGTGAACAGCGGCTTGTCCTCCAGCACGTACTGGCCGGGGTTGAGATGCCGGCGGGCGATGGCGCCCGTGATGGGAGCCCGCAGGGTGACGTCGGACAGCTTCTTGCGCGCCAGCGCCAGGTCGGCCTCGCGGCGGCGGAGATCGGCCTGGGCCACGCGCACGGCCGAGCGATCGCTGTCGAGCTGCGCCTCCGCGACGCGCACGCGGGCCGGGAACTGCCCCAGGTCGACCTGCGCCCTCTCGTGCTGGGCGCGCGCCACCTCGTACTGGGTGCGAGCGATGTCCACGTCGCGCTGGGCGATCAGCGATTCCCCGACCAGCCGGCGCATGCGTTCGAGGTTGGTGTGGGTCTCTTCGAGCGCGGCGCGGGTCCGGTTGAGGTCGGCCTCGAGCGAGCGACGGCTCTCGCGGACCTGCTCGAGCTGGGCCTGACCGGCCTCGACCTGGGCGCGCGCCCGGGCCAGGGCGTCGCGGGCCGCGCCCACGCCGGCCTCGGCCTGCTCCACCCCGAGGGCCAGCTCGCGCGGGTCCAGCTGGGCGACCACCTGACCGGCCTGCACCCGGTCGCCCAGGTCGACGAGGAGCCGGCTGACCGTCCCGGCGACGGAGGTGTTCACGATCACCTCTTCCCAGGGCAGGAGGCTGCCGGTCGCGTCCACGGTCCGCTCGACCGGCCGGACCTCGACCCGGGCGACGGTGACGGACGGACTGCGGGCAGACACCGGCTTGCCCGGACTGGCCTCCTTCGCGCTGGAGGGGCGGCCCTCGCAGCCGGTGGCGGCCCCAGCGGCGACGAGCCACGCTGCCAGGAGCAGGATCGGGCGGCAGCGCCCGCCCGGGGCACGGCCGCGTCGGTCGGCTGGGACTCGATGCACGCCCAGAGTTTACGCCAGGATGTGGCCGCCGGAGGCTCCTGCTCCACCGCGCGCGATTTTGTGCGAGGCCTCCTCCTCGAGTTCCGTCACAATCGACGGGTCGGCCGGGGGCCTGCGCCCGCAGCACCAGAGACCCGGCCAAGAATCGACCCGGCACGCGGACAGGAGCTCGCCATGAGGACACGATGGATCGTCGCAGCGCTCGTGATGCTGGCCGCGGCCGTGAGCGGTCCTGTCCTGGTGGGGGCGGACGAGCCACCGCCCCCGGGGCAAGCCAGCGAGGCCACGCCCGCCCGCGTCAGCTACATCCACGGCGAGGTGTCCTTCTGGCGCCCCGGCGCCGAGGAGTGGGCGGAGGCCAGGACCAACACGCCGCTGGCGCCCGGCGACCTGCTCTACGCCGGGCCGAGCGGCACCGTCGAGGTGCAGTTCGGGCCGCGCGCCTTCGTGCGCGCCGGCAACGGCGCCCAGATCGGCCTCGACAACCAGGAGCCGGACTTCGTGCAGTTCCGCCTGGCGGCCGGTCACGCCGCGCTCGACCTGCGGGAGCTGGCGGCCGGCCACACGGTGGAGATCGCCACGCCCAACGCCGCGTTCACCGTCGAGCGCACGGGCTACTACCACGTGGCCCTGACCGACGACGCCACCACGTTCAGGACCCATCGCGGCGGCAGCGCCACGATGACGCCGGCCGGCGGGACGGCGACCCCCATCGCGCCGAACCAGCAGATCGTCGTCACCGGCGCCGACGCGCCGCTGGTCGAGACGGGCCCCGCGCCCGCGCTCACGGCGTGGGACCAGTGGAACTACCAGCGCACGGCCTACCTGATCCACCCGAGCAATACGCAGCACGTCTCGCCGTCCGTCTACGGCACGGAGGCGCTCGCCCAGCACGGGACCTGGCGGTCGGTCGAGACGTACGGCTCGGTGTGGGTGCCCGCCGGCGTGGCTGCGGACTGGGTGCCCTACAGCACGGGCCGCTGGATCTGGGATCCACGCTTCGGCTGGACCTGGCTCGACGAGGCGCCCTGGGGTTGGGCTCCCTACCACTACGGCCGCTGGGTCTTCGTCGGCCGCTACTGGGCGTGGGCCCCCGGTCCCGTCGTCGTCCGGCCCGTCTACTCTCCCGCCCTCGTCGTCTTCCTCGGTGGACCGGTGAGCGTGAGCGTGGGCGTCCATCCCCTGCACTGGGCGCCGCTGGGCTGGGGCGAGCCCGTCATCCCGTGGTGGGGCCGGCCGGGCTTCGCCGGGGTGGCGTGGTGGGGCGGCTGGGGCGGTCCCCGCGTGGTGAACAACGTCGTCATCAACCGCACCACCACCGTCAACGTGACCAACATCACCGTCTACAAGAACGTGCACGTCCACAACGCCGTGGTGGCCGTGCCCGCCGACCGCTTCGCGCACGGACGCGTCAAGCCGACCCGGATCGACGCCGCGCGCGTGCGCGAGCTGACGCCGTTCCGCGGTCCGCTCGCGGTCAAGCCCGTCGCCGCCAGCGTGATGCCGGCCGGCGGCACGGCTGTGAAGCCGCCCGCGGTCATCCACCAGCGCCGGGTGGTGGCGACGCGCGCGCCGCGCGAGTTCACGCCGCTGGAATCGCAGGGGCCGGGCGCGAGCCGTGAGGAGATGCGACCGGC
>DASWJN010000284.1:0-29470 GCA_036397135.1 Candidatus Methylomirabilota bacterium | reverse complement strand
ATCTACCGCGACGCCCGCGTCTATCCGATCTTCGAGGGCACCAGCCAGATCCAGCGCCTGGTCATCGCCCGCCAGCTGCTGCGCGAGCGCCCGTGAGCCCGGCGCTCTACGCCGCGCTGGTCCTGGCGGCGTTCCTCGTCGCCAGCCTCGGAAGCTTCTGGCTGGCCGTGCGGCCGCCGCGCCTGGCCATTCCGCTGCGGCCCGAGGACTACGGGCTGGCCGTGGAGCCCGTGAGGATTCGCGCCGACGACGGCGTGAGCCTGGCCGGCTGGTTCGTGCCCCGCCCCGGCGCGCCGGCGATCGTGCTGCTGCACGGCTATCCGGCCGAGAAGGCCGACCTGCTGCCGATCGCCACCGCGCTGGCGCCCGAGTTCGCCACGCTGCTGATGGACCACCGCTACTTCGGTGAGAGCGAGGGCCGGACGACGACGCTCGGGTATCGCGAGCGGCAGGACCTCAAGCGCACCGTCGATTTCCTGGAGTCGCGCGGCGCCGCCGCGGTCGGCGTGTTCGGCTTCTCGCTGGGCGGCGCGGTGGCGCTGCTCACCGCGGCCGAGGATCCGCGCATCCGCGCCATCGCCGCCTACGCCCCGTTCGCCGATCTCAAGGCGCTCGGCCGCGAGCTGTACGCCTGGATGTGGCTGGCGCGCTACCCGTTCGTGGAGGCGATGCTGCTGTGGTCGCGCGTGGCCTTCGGCGCCGACATCTCGCGCCCGACGCCGGCCGCGGCGGCGGCGCGCGTGACGGTGCCGGTGCTCCTGGTGCACAGCCGCCAGGACGAGCAGATCCCCTTCCGACACGCCGAGCGGCTGCGGGTGGCGCTGGCCGGCAACGCGCAGGCCGAGTTCGAGTTCATGGACCGCGGGCGCCACGGCGAGTTGCCGGCCGACTTCGAGGCACGCCTCGCCGGTTTCTTCCGCCGTGCATTGACCACGGCAGCGCGAGCCGCCGCCGCAGGCGAGGCGAACCCGTGAACAAGGAGGCCGTGTCGTGATCATCGGAGTGCCCCGCGAGATCAAGCCGGGCGAGCAGCGCGTGGCCCTCACGCCGGCAGGCGCCCGCGCGCTCGGCGAGGCCGGCCACCGGGTCGTGGTCGAGCGCGGCGCCGGCAGCGGCAGCAGCATCCGCGACGAGGAGTACGCCCGCGAGGGCGCGGCTCTGGCGGCGGTCGACGAGGTGTGGGCCCGGGCCGAGCTGATCCTCAAGGTGAAGGAGCCGGTGGCCGAGGAGTACCCGCGGATGCGGCCGGGCCAGGTGCTCTTCACCTACCTGCACTTGGCCGCAGTGCCCGAGCTGGCGCGCGCGCTCCAGGCCGCCGGCGTGATCGCCATCGCCTACGAGACCGTGCAGCGCGCCGACGGCAGCCTGCCGCTGCTGGCGCCGATGAGCGAGGTGGCCGGGCGCCTGGCCGTGCAGGAGGGCGCGTTCTACCTCACCAAGGCCCGTGGCGGGCGCGGAATTCTGCTCGCCGGCGTACCCGGGGTGCCGCCCGGCAACGTGGCCGTGCTCGGCGCCGGCACCGTCGGCGTCAACGCCGCCCGCATCGCCCTCGGCCTGGGTGCCGACATCTCGATCCTCGACGTGAACGTCGACCGCCTCCGCGCTGTCGACGACCTGTTCCTCGGCCGCGTCATCACGCTGATGTCCAACAGCTTCAACATCGACCAGGTGCTCCGCCGTGCCGACATCCTGGTCGGCGCCGTGCTCATCGCCGGCGCCCGCGCCCCGGTGCTCGTCAGCAAGGAGATGGTGGCGAGCATGAAGGAGGGCTCGGTGATCGTGGACGTCGCGGTGGACCAGGGCGGCAGCGTGGAGACGATCCGCCCGACCACTCTCCTCGATCCGACCTACGTCGTCGCCGGCGTCGTGCACTACGGCGTCGCCAACATGCCCGCGCTGGTCCCGCGCACCTCGACCTTCGCCCTGACCAACGCCACGCTGCCCTACGTGCTGGAGCTGGCCGCCGGCGTCACGGCGGCGGCCCGGCGCAATCCGGCCCTCGCCCGGGGCGTCAACATCTGGCGCGGGCGGACCGTGCACCCGGCGGTCGCCGAGGCGCTCGGCGAGCGTCTGACCCCGCTGGAAACGCTACTGGGCTGAGACGGCGGGATCGTCCGGCGGCAGCACGTCGCGGAACGCCGGGCGCTGCTTCCACTCCGGCACCGGCGGTGTGTGCCCCTCGCCCGGCGCGTACGGCGACTCCTCGACGAGCTGCATCGTGTGGATGTAGCGCGGGCAGTTGGGAAAGATCGCCTCGGCCTGCACGCGCACGATCAGCTGGGCCCCGACGAACTCGGCGAGCAGCGGATCGTCCTCGTGGATCGACGCCCGCCCGTTGACGCGAACCCGCCGGGGACGCTCGAAATCGATGAACAGCATCCCGACCTGCGGGTTGACCTGGATGTTGCCCAGACTCTTGAACATCCCGTTACCGTCGTAGCTGGGAAATGCCACCGTCGCCGGCGCCACCACCCGCACGAACCCCGGCCGCCCGCCCTTGTAGGAACAGTCCGGCCGGGCCTCGCCGTCGGCGGTGGCCAGGAAGAACATCGGCCGGCTTTCGATGAACGCCCGGTCGGCGTCGGTGAACGTGCCGTGGACGACGACCTCGACGAGCCGGTCGGCGAGCCGGCGCGTCGCGAACCTGTCTTGAAGACGCCGCGAGCCGTCGTGATACATGGGGCGATCGGGCATGAGAGATCCTCCCGGGGCTGGTCGTCATCGATGCGGATCTTCGCTGCGGATGTACGTCACGGGTGGCGTGTGTTTCTTGAAGCGGCGCCGGAGGTCGGGACCCAGCTTGCGGAACGCGGCCACCGACAGGATGACGCCGGCCCCATCGAGCATCGCGGCCGTGTTCACCGCCTTGCCGATGACGTCGAAGCGCTCGGTCCCCGGCGGCCCGAAGGCGCCCGCGACCACGACCCCGTAGTGGGCCTTGGCGGTCAGCCGGCAATCCCAGCCGCGCCCCGCCATGAAGCGGTCGGTCGACACCTTCAGACCGAGCAGCGCCTCGACGCCGCGGTCCACGCCGTCCTCGGGAAAGACGACGAGCGCGGCGTCCCCGATGAACTTGACGACCCGGCCCCGGGCGTCCTCGACGGCGGCCGAGACGTGCCGGTAGTACTGGTCCAGGGTGTCGGCGATCTCCCCGTCACTCACGCGCTGACTCTGGCTCCCGAATCGCGTGAGGTCGACGAAGGCGGTCAAGAACGGGGACTCAGCGCGGGGTTCTGCCATGGCGTCCTCCACGTTGGTCGTCCGACGTCGGCCCCGAGTCCGACAGGGTGGGAGTGAGCGCCGGCCCGCATGTCCGGCAGTCAGCTGGATCATAGCGCACTCGGCCGATCGGCGCCCGGTCGGCAAACTGGCCCGGCTCGACCGCGGGGCATGGCTCATCGTGGCCAGGGCGAGCCAGAGGCCTCGGCCCGACGACTCTGTCAGGACGCCGCGGCGTCGGCCTCCGAGCCCTCCCGCGGGCGCAGCGGGACGAACGTGCGCTCGACGAATGCCCGGGCCTGGGCGGAATCGACGCCGTTGGCCTCCATGCAGGGCGTGGCGTCCGCCAGGATGGCCTCGGGGTCGCCGGAGAGCATCCAGCGCTTGTAGGTGTCCTCGAACTCGATGCCGAGGCCCCGCGCGAAGACCGAGAGGTAGTGCTCGATGGCCACCGCGCCCCGGGCCTCGAACCCGCAGATCAGGCGCTGGCAGCCGTGGTACATCGTCGCCAGCGTGTCGGCGCCGGCGGCGTGGGCGCGGCCGATCTCGTCGCGCACCAGGCCGTTCCAGACGTCGGGGCCGAGCTGCTGCTGGACGCCGGCCGTGCAGATCCGGCCGAAGCGCGGCTCGGGCTCGATGGGCACGAAGCTGAGGCCGGGCACCGCCTCCAGCAGTCGCCGTCCGGCCGCGCCCTCACGGCGGCGCGAGTCGTTCTGCACGTGGTAGTGCAGGGCCACCCGCTGCCGCACCTCGCGCGTGAAGCTCAGGCGCGGCAGGCGCTCGACCAGGAACTCGGCGGCCTGGCGGAACGGGAACGGCAGCGTGAGGTGCTGGACCTCGTCGTAGAAGTAGATGCACGAGGGGCACCACATGACGACCTCGCGCGGCGAGAAGCGCTCGAAGAGGCGGAGGGTCCCCTGGCTCATGCCGCGGGCGGCCTGGGTGTCGCCCTGCTGGTGGTGGACGATGCCGCAGCAGTAGCTGGGACCGCCCACCGCGACGTAGTCGAGACCGAGGCGATCGAAGATCGCGGTCACCGTCCGCACCATGTGCGAGGTGCGGAGCACGTTGCAGCCCAGGTAGAGGACGACGTCGTGGTGCTCGCCCGATGCCGGCGGCGGGGCCAGGCGCCAGCGCCGGTCGTCGGGGCGGCTCATGAGGTCCTGCGTCAGCGTGATCTCGCCGAAGTGGCCGCGGTAGTCGTAGCTCATCGCGGCAACACCGCCCGCGTCGCCTCGAGCGCCTCGCGGGCGATCTCGGTGGGATCGCGCTTCCAGGTCTTCTCGTTGGGCGCCTCGTAGGAGGCGAAGCCCGTGTAGCCCTTGGCCGCCAGCAGCGCGAAGAACTCGCGGAAGGCGAAGGAGCCCTGGCCCGGCGGCAGCCGGTCGAGCGCCTTGCCGGGCTCGAGTCCGGTGCGGGGCGGGTCGCTGTACTGCACGTAGGCGATCTCGGCCGGCGCCACGTCCTCCATCTGCTTGCGCGTGGCCCCGCTGCGGCCGAGGTGATACGCGTCCAGCAGCAGGCCGCAGTGCGGATGCGCCGCCCGCGCCAGGACGTCGCGCACGGACAGGAGCGTGTTGAGCTGGGCGCACTGCGAGTTGAACTCGAGCGCCAGGCGCACGCCGTGGCGGGCGGCGATGTCGCCGACCTCGCGCACGCTCCCCGCCGCGCGGGCCGGCTCGCCGCGCTCCTTGTCGACCGGGCTCATCACGGTCCCGCAGCCGAGCGCGGCCGCGCGCCGGCACTGCTCGTCGAAGACGCCCAGCAGGCGCGCGCGCTCGGCACCGTCGGCCCACATCCAGCCGAACTCCACGCCCACGCAGGCGACCGGCAGCCCGCTGCCGCGCACGAGGTCGAGCACGGAGTCGGCCGGCTTTCCCGACTCCTCGGCGCGCCAGAAGTCGAGCCGCCGCAGCTCGATGCCGTCCCAGCCGGTGGCCTGCGCGATGCGGAGCGCCTCGGCCAGCGGCGTGGGGTCGAGGGTCCAGGTGTGCAGCGCCAGGCGCATCACGACGCCCCCAGGGCGCGGGCGGCCCGCGTCACGTCACGCGGCGCCACCCACAGGATGGCGCCGTAGCGGCCGGAGCCGGCGCAGACGGCGTCCAGCGCGGTGACGTTGATCTTCGCGTCGGCCAGGCGCTGCATGAGGTCGGCGATCACGCCCGGCCGGTCGTCGCCCATCGCGAGGAACGCCCGCTTGGGCCCCGTCACCTTCCACTTCGCCTTCCGGGCCACGGCCCGGAACGCGGCGGGATCTTCGGGGACGAAGTCGACCTGGGCGCCGCGGCCGCTCGGGAATCCCGAGAACGCGAGGAGATTCACGCCGGCCTGCCGCAGCTCGGCGAGCAGGGCGGCGCCCACCCCGGGCTTCTGGGCGGCCATCACGTAGAAGTAGTCGACGCGGCGGATGGTGTCGGCCATGGGCGGCTCCTCTCGCCCTGGAACCTTAGCACGTTTGTCAGGCCGGCCGCCGCATCCCGCCCTCGTGACCGACGATGTCGAGGCGGTCGACGATGCGGACACGCTGGCCGAGCCGCACAGCCTCCTGCTCCACGGCCCGCACCGCGGTGTCGCGGACGTCGCCCGACGGCACCCACCCTGTCAGCTCGACACGCGGCTGTCCATGCATGGACAGCGAGACGACGGGCCGGACGGAACACGCGGCCAGCGCCGGCTCGCGCGCCAGGGGCTCGGTCAGCGCCAGCTGCAGCCGCGCGGCGTCCTCGTCGCGGCGGCTGCGGGCCTCCAGGTAGCGCACGCCGAGCGCGATCAGGACGCCGATGCCGACGACGACCGTGATGCCGATGACCAGCGAGGGGCCGGTGAACCAATCCATCGCCGCTGGAGGACAGCAAGCGGCATGCCGCCGGGGCTGCGCTATCATGAGGGGCGCCGAGCCCCATGCTGGCTGATCCGGTCCTCTTCCGCGACCTCGCCTACGTCTTCGTCGCCGCCGTGCTCGGCGCGACGGTCGCGTGGCTCGCCCGCCAGCCGCTGATCATCGGCTACGTCCTGGGCGGAATCTTCATCGGCCCGTTCACCCCCGGGCCGGTCGTGTCCGACGTCCACACCTTCGAGGTCGTCGCCGAGGTCGGCGTCGTGCTCCTGATGTTCTCGATCGGCATCGAGTTCTCGCTGTCCGACCTGCTGCGGGTGAAGTGGGTGGCGCTGCTCGGCGGCCCGCTCGGGATCGTGCTGTCGGCGGGGCTGGGCGTGGGCGTCGGTGCGCTGCTGGGCTGGCCCCTGCTGCAAGGGGTGGTCGTCGGCCTCGTCGTGTCGGTGGCGAGCACCATGGTCCTGGCCCGCCTGCTGATCGACCGTGGCGAGCTGCACTCGCGGCACGGGCGCATCATGATCGGGATCACGCTGCTCGAAGACCTGGCGGTGGTCGTGCTGACCGTGGTCCTGCCCGCCCTCGGCGCGCTGGAGCCCGGCCGGCTGCTCGCCGTCGCCACCGCGCTCGGCAAGGCCGCCGTCATCCTCGTCCCGTTCATGTACCTGGCGTGGAAGGTCGTGCCCCGGATCCTCCTCCGCGTCGCCCGCATGCGCAACGACGAGTTGTTCCTCATGGTCGCGCTCGCCATCGGCCTCGGCACGGCCGCGCTGACCCAGGCGGTGGGGCTGTCGCTGGCGCTCGGCGCCTTCCTGGCCGGACTGCTCATCAGCAACTCCGATTTCGCCCACGAGGCCCTGGCCCGGCTGCTGTCCGTGCGCGACGTCTTCGTGGCCGTCTTCTTCGTCACCATCGGCGCCCTGATCGACCCCGCCACCGTGCTCGCCAACCTGCCGCTCCTGCTCGCCGTCATCGGCCTGGTCGTCGTCGGCAAGCTGGCGATCTGGACGGGGGTCGTGCGGCTGTTCGGCTATCCCCTGGCCACGGCGTTCCTTGTCGCGGTGGGCCTCACCCAGATCGGCGAGTTCTCGTTCGTGCTGGTGCAGGTCGCCCGCGCCGCCGGGCACGTCGGCGAGGACGTCTACAACGCCACCCTGGCCGCGTCGCTGCTGACCATCCTCATCAACGCGACGCTCGTGCGGCTGGCGCCGCGCTGGGTCGAGCCCCGGTCGGTCCCCGCCGAGCCGATGGTGCCGGTGCCGAACACCGGGCACGTCGTGCTGTGCGGCTTCGGCCGCGTGGGCAGCGCCGTCGGCGAGGCCTTCGACACCTTCGGCCTGCCCTACACCGTGGTCGAGCGCAACCCGGACGTCATCCGCGCGCTGCGGGCCCGCGGGATCCCGTGCGTCTTCGGCGACGCCGGTCAGCCCGCCGTGCTGCACGCCGCCGCCGCCGAGCAGGCGGCGCTGGTGGTCGTCGGATTACCGGACGCCGACGCCGCCAACTCGGCCACGCGGGCGGCGCGGGCCCTGAACCCAGGAGCGCCGCTCATCGCCCGGGCCCACCGCACCAGCGAGGCCGACGAACTGAAGCGGCGGGGGGCGACCGCGGTGGTCCAGCCCGAGCTGGAGGCGGCGGCCACGGTGATCCGGCAGGCCCTGGCCGCGATGCACATGCCCAGCGCCGCCGCCCTGGCCTATCTCAAGCGCTTCCGGCAGGCGATGAACGCCGCCGACGACAAGGCGGAGATCGAGGGGGCGCTCCCCGAGGTGCAGGAGCTGACGCTGGCGGGCGGGCGCCTGGCCGACCTGTCGCTGCGCCAGTCGCAGATCCGCGAGCGCTTCGGGGTCACCGTCGTCGCCATCCGGCGGGCCGACGGCAGCGTGGTCTTCAACCCCTCGCCCGACGCGATGCTGCGCGAGGGCGACCAGGTCCGGGTCTTCGGCCTCCCCCAGCAGATCCACTCGATGCGGGCCGAGGCCGAGATGGTGTGAAGTCCTCGCATTGCATCGCGGCCCGCTTGACGTAGACTCCTGGGGCGTTCGGACCATCGGGAGGATCGTGTGAGCGACCGTCCTCGGGCCCTCCAGGGGCTCCGTGTTCTCGACCAGACCCAGGTCATGGCCGGGCCCTTCTGCGCCATGTTGCTGGCCGACATGGGCGCCGACGTCATCAAGATCGAGCCGCCCGGCGGCGAGGCCACCCGGGGCATGGACCTGGAGCTGGCGCCCGGGGTGTCGGCGCCGTTCCTGGCGGTGAACCGCAACAAGCGCGGGCTCGTGCTCGACCTCAAGCGGTCCGAGGGCGTGGCCATCTTGAAGAGGCTCGTCGCCACCGCCGACGTCCTCGTCGAGAACTACCGGCCGGGCGTGGCCCGGCGGCTCGGGGTGGACTACGACACGCTCGCCGCGATCAACCCGCGGCTCATCTACTGCTCGATCTCGGGCTTCGGGCAGACGGGGCCCTACGCCGGGCGCGGCGGCTACGACCTGATCGCCCAGGGCATGAGCGGCATCATGAGCGCGACGGGCAGCGAGGGCGGCGCCCCCGTGAAGGTCGGCGTGCCAATCACGGACCTCGGGGCCGGGCTCTTCGGCGTCTTCGGCATCCTGTGCGCCGTGCGGGCCCGGCACGTCACCGGGCGCGGCCAGCTCGTCGACACTTCGCTCTTCGAGGCCGGCCTGGCCCTGTCGGCCTGGGAGGCCACCGAGTACTGGTACACCGGGCAGGTGCCGCGGGGGCTCGGCACCGCGCACCGCCTCAACGCGCCCTACCAGGCCTTTTGCGCCAGCGACGGGCACTTCACGGTGGGCGCGGCCAACGACAACCTCTTCCCCCGCTTCTGTGCGCTGCTCGGCCTCGACCACCTCGTGCACGACCCGCGCTTCGACTCGGTCGCCCATCGGCTGCAGAACCGTGCCGCGCTGGAGCCGCTGATCGAGGCGGTGACGGTCCGACACCCGCGCGCGCACTGGCTGGCGAAGTGCGAGGAGGCCGGGGTGCCGGCCGGGCCGATCTACAGCGTGCCGGAGGCGCTCGACGACCCGCACGCGCGGGCCCGCGGCATGGTGCAGGAGCTGGCGCATGCGCAGGTGGGACGCGTGAAGGGGCTCGGCAACCCGGTGAAGATGTCGCGGACGCCGCCGGTGATGGCCCGAACGGCCCCGGCGCCCGGCGAGGACACCGAGGCGATCCTGCGCGAGCTGGGGCTCGGCGACGACGAGATCGCCGGGCTCCGCGCCAAGCGGGTGATCGCGTGAAGGCGCTGGCCGGGCTCCGGGTGATCGACCTCACGCAGGCGATGGCCGCCCCCTTCTGCACGATGAACCTGGCCGACATGGGCGCCGACGTCATCAAGGTGGAGCCGCCCACCGGCGAGGACATGCGCCGCGGCTCGGCCAGCAAGAACGGCCACAGCGGCACGTTCTTGACGATCAACCGCAGCAAGCGCGGCATCACCCTCGACCTCAAGCAGCCGGCGGGCGTGGAGATCATGCACCGGCTGGTGAAGACGGCCGACGTCTTCGTGCAGAACTACCGGCCCGGGGCCGCCACCCGCCTGGGAGTGGGCTACGAGACGCTGGCCGCGCTCAACCCGCGGCTGATCTACTGCTCGATCTCCGGCTTCGGCGCCACCGGGCCGTACGCCGGCCGCGGCGGCTACGACCTCATCGCCCAGGGCATGAGCGGGATCATCAGCGTGACCGGCGACGAGGACGGGCCCCCCGCCAAGGCCGGCGTGCCGCTGAGCGATCTCGCGGCCGGGCTCTTCGGCGCCTACGGCATCCTCTGCGCGCTGGAGCACCGCGAGCGCACGAGCGAGGGCCAGCTCGTCGACACCTCGCTGCTGGAGGCGGCGATGGCCCTCACCGTCTGGGAGGCCACCGAGTACTGGGTGACCGGGCGCGCGCCCCGGCCCCTGGGGTCCGCTCACCGCCTGGCGGCGCCGTACCAGGCGCTGCGGGCCAGCGACGGCTGGTTCACCGTGGGCGCCAACAACGACAAGCTGTTCGAGTCGTTCTGCCGGGTCATCGACCGGCCCGACTTGGCCGCCGACCCCCGCTTCGCCGGCGTCCGTGAGCGCATGCGCCATCGCGACACCCTCATCGCCGAGATCGAGCGCACCACCGCCAAGGAGACGCGCGCTCACTGGCTCGCGCGCCTGGACGGGGCGGGCGTGCCGGCGGGCCCGATCAACACCTACCCCGAGGCCCTCGCCGACCCCCACGCGCTCGCGCGCGACATGATCGTGGACCTCGTGCACCCCGGCGCCGGGCCCATCAAGGCGCTCGGGGTGCCGGTCAAGCTCTCCGGCACGCCCGGCGCCGTCGACCGGCCGGCCCCGCTCCTGGGCCAGGACAACGCCGCCGTGCTCACCGAGCTCGGCTACACCGAGGCCGAGCAGCGCACCCTGAAGGCCAACGGAGTCATTTGAGGAGGATCGTCCCGATGCTGACCCGCCGTGAGTTCACCACCGCCCTCGCCGCCCTGCCCGCCGTGGCGGCGCTGCCCGCGTCCGTCTTCGCCCAGGCCACCTACCCGAGCCGGACCATCGAGGTCGTGGTGCCGTTCGCGCCGGGCGGCGGGACCGACAACCTGATGCGCACGATCGTGGGGATCATCGACGAGAACCGGTGGTCGCCGGTGGCCATCAACGTGAACAACCGCGCCGGCGGCAGCGGCGCCATCGGCTACACCTACCTCCTGAACAAGAAGGGCGACCCCCACGTGGTGGCCGGCGCGGCGCCGACCATCGTGTCGGCCAAGATCGAGGGCCGCCTGCCCGGCAACCACCGGGACATGACCGTGCTGATGATCGTGGCCATCGACGAGCTGATGCTCTCGGTGCGCTCGGAGTCGAAGTACCAGACGCTCGAGGAGTTCGTGAAGGACGCGAAGGCGCGCCCGGGCCAGCTCACCGTCGCCGGCACCGGCACCAATTCCGAGGACCACATCTTCACCTACCTGTTCGAGCAGGCGGCCGGCATCAAGGTGAAGTACGTGCCGTTCAACTCGGGCGGCGAGTGCACGACCGCGCTGATGGGCGGCCACGTGGACGCCGGCGTGATGAACCCCAACGAGATCGTGGCCCAGGTCGAGGCCAAGAAGGCCAGGAACCTGGCCGTCGCCGCCAAGCAGCGGCTGGCCGACGCCCCCGACCTGCCGACCTTCGCCGAGAAGAAGATGGAGTTCTACTGGGAGCAGATGCGCGGCGTGGTCGGCACCGGCGGCATGCCGCCCGAGGCCGTCACGTGGTGGGTGGACACGCTCAAGAAGGTGACCGATACGAAGAAGTGGCAGGAGAACTACATCCGGCGGAACTTCCTCACCCCGGTGCAGTGGACCGGCGAGGAGGCCAACAAGTATCTCGACGGCCTCAACGCCAAGTACGTGAAGGCGCTCGGCGACCTCGGGGCGCTGAAGAAGAAGTAGGGCGCCGTGCGACGGGCCGACCGCGCCGGCGCGGTCCTACTATTGCTGTTCGGCGTCTGGTTCGCGGCGGTCGCGCTCCGGAACTACACGTACTGGAGCGCGACCGGCCCCGGCGCCGGGTTCTTCCCGTTCTGGCTCGGCGTCGCCATGGCGGCGCTGGCCGCGCTGCTGCTCGTCCGGGCCGCCCGCGAGGCCGATGCCGGACCGGCCTGGGTCCCGCGCGGCCGGGGCGTGGCGCGATTCCTCGGCGTTCTCGGGGCCAGCGTGGCCTTCGTCGCGCTCATGCCGTGGGTGGGCATGGCGCTCGGCACCGTGCTGTTCCTGGTATTCATCTTGCGGCTCCTCGAGGGTCACGCGTGGCCGGCCGTGATCGGCGTCGCCGTCGGCACCGCAGCGGTGAACTGGGCGGTCTTCGCCTGGTGGCTCCGGGTGCCGTTCCCGGCCGGCGTGCTGGGGTTCTGAGCCGCCGTGGACCTCTTCGCCAACCTCGCTCTCGGGTTCTCGATCGCGTTCACGCCGTTCAACCTCGCGATGGCCGCCGCCGGGGTCATCCTCGGCACGCTGATCGGCGCCCTGCCCGGGGTCGGCCCGGTCTCCGGCATCGCCTTGCTGCTGCCGCTGACCTTCGGGATGCCGCCGACGTCGGGGATCATCATGCTGGCGGCGCTCTATGCCGGCTCGATGTACGGCGGCACCATCACCTCCGTGCTCATCAACACGCCGGGCGAGTCGGCCTCGGTGGTGACCTGCATCGACGGCCACCAGATGGCGCTGCGGGGCCGGGCCGGCCCCGCCCTCGGCATCGCCGCCATCGGCTCGTTCGTCGCCGGCACCGTCGGCGTGGTCCTCCTGATGGGCATGTCGCCGCTGCTGGCGCGGTGGGCGCTGTCGTTCGGCCCGCCCGAGACGTTCGCGCTCATGCTGCTCGGGCTGACGACGGTGACCGGCCTCACCGGCGACAACGCGCTCAAGGGCTACATCAGCATGGTCCTGGGGCTCATGCTCTCGATGGTCGGCTTCGACCTCATCTCGGGCGACGCGCGCTACACCGCCGGCATCAACGAGATGCTCGACGGGGTGGACTTCCTGCCGGTGGCCATCGGCCTGTTCGGGCTGGGCGAGGTCCTGGCCGGCGCCGAGCGGGCGGTGCGGATGGAGATCCTCAGCGCGCGCTACGGCCTGCGCGACGTGCTGCCGAGCCTGGCCGACTGGGCGCGCTCGCGCTGGGCGATCGCCCGCGGCACTGTGCTCGGCTTCGTGATCGGCGTGCTGCCGGGGGCCGGTCCCACCATCGCGACGTTCCTCGCCTACTCGCTGGAGAAGAAGGTCTCGAAGCACCCCGAGGAGTTCGGCCGCGGCGCCATCGAGGGCGTGGCGGCGCCCGAGTCCGCCAACAACGCCGCCTCGGCCGGCGCGATGGTGCCGATGCTCACGCTGGGCATCCCGGGCTCGGCCACCACGGCGATCATGATGGGCGGCCTGATGATGTGGGGGCTGCGGCCGGGGCCGCTGCTGTTCGAGAAGAACCCCGATTTCGTGTGGGGGCTGATCGCCTCGCTCTACATCGCCAACGTCATGCTGCTGGTCCTCAACATCGGCTTCATCCCGGTCTTCGTCCGGGCGCTGCGCATCCCCTACTCGATCCTGATGGCGCTCATCGTGGTGTTCTGCATCACCGGCGCGTACTCGCAGAACAACAAGCTGTGGGACGTCGGCCAGATGCTGGTGTTCGGGGTCGTCGGCTACGGGATGAAGAAGCTCGATTACTCGCCGGCCGCCCTCGTGCTGGCGCTGGTCCTCGGCCCGCTGGCCGAGCGCGCCCTGCGGCAGGCCCTCATCATCTCGGACTCCGGGATGTTGATCCTCTTCCAGCGGCCGATCTCCGCCGTGCTGACGACGCTGGCGATCGTGGCCGTCGCGGTGCCGGTCGTCCGCGCGTTCCACCAGGCCGTCGCGGGTCGGGGTCCCAATATGGCCCCAACGCCCCCCGGCGCTCGCTAGTCTAGGGACCCTCGTGGAATCCGGTGACGCCGGGGGTCGGGCGCGGGGGCCGCGGGCGCGCCCGCATGGCTCGCCTGTCGCGACACGCGCACATCGTGGTGGGCCGGGCCGACGGCAGCGCCCGCGGCGGCCACCTGCTCGAGGGGCACGTGTGGCCGACGCTGGAGGTCGTCGTCGAGAAACTGCCGCGCCACCTGCGGCGCCGCACCGATCCCGAGACCGGCCTGGCCCTCATCGACCTCGGCGACCGCGCCCGGGCGGCGTGAGCCTCAGAGCCGCCGGGCGAGAACCCTGGCGATCGAGTCGGGCTTGAAGCCGAGCTGCAGCAGCGCCACGCCCTCGTCGAAGTACTCGCGGTAGCGCGCGACGCGGCCGCCTTCCAGCTCGAACAGGCTCATGCCCCGGAAGCGCACGCGGCGGCCGGCGCTGCGCGGGATCGCGTCGGTGACCACGTAGCCGAACGTCCACTCGGCGGCCGCGGTGTCGCCGCTCTCCACGACCGCGTCCATCACCCAGGAGTAGTCGCGGCCCTCGCGGAACATCCGCTCGAACATCGTCCGGAGGTCCGCCGAGCCGGTATGGGCGCCGAAGAACGTGTCGGTGTACGTCGCGCCCGGGGTGAAGCAGGCCACCAGCGCGCCGACGTCTTGCCGGTTGAACGCCTCCTCGAATTCGCGCACGATGCTCATCGCAGATCACCTCACGAGGAATGGGGCACGCCCAGGTGTACCACGGGACGCGGCGGTGACGGAGGCGGAGGCGCTGGCAACGCTCCGGGGGGACGACCGCGCCCGGGCGGCCCGGGCCGAGGCGGCGCTCTGGGCGATGTGGTGCCGCTCCGGCCGGCCCGACCTCGACCGCCAGCTCGCCGAGGCGATCGCGGTCATGGAAGGCCGCGACTTCGCCGGCGCCGAGCACCGGCTCACCCGGCTGGTCGAAAGCGCGCCGGACTGGGCCGAGGCGTGGAACAAGCGCGCGACGGTGCGGTACCTGGCCCGGGACTTTGCCGGGGCCATCGCCGACTGCGAGGAGACGCTCGCCCGCAAGCCCCACCACTTCGGGGCGCTGTCGGGCCAGGGCCTCTGTCACATGGCGCTCGAGCAATACGGCCCCGCCGCGGCGATGTTCCGTCGCGCGCTCGCCGTCCACCCGCACCTGGCCGCCGTGCGCCAGAACCTGAGAGCGGCGCTGGCCGAGGTCGTCCGGTTCAACTGAGCCCCGTGATGATAGTCTGAGGCCCGCCGTGAGCACGATCGATCCCGCCGCCCTCGCCGCCCTGATGACCTCGGCGGCGCCGCACGCCGTCCTCGACGTCCGCGAGCGTGGCGCGTACGAGCGCGGCCACGTCTTCCGCACGACCACGCTGCCGCGCCGGCTGCTGGAGTTCCGGCTCGCCGCGCTCGTGCCGGCCGCGGGCACGCCGCTCGTCCTGGTCGACGACGGCGGCGGCGAGCTGGCCGGGCGGGCCCGGGCGACGGTCGAAGCGATCGGCTACCGCGACGTGCGCGTCCTCGCCGGCGGGCTGGCCGGCTGGCGAGCCTCCGGCCGGCCGGCGGTGCAGGGCGTCAACGTGCCCAGCAAGGTCTTCGGCGAGCGCGCGCTGCACGAGCACAAGACTCCACAGATCGGGCCGCGCGAGCTGGCCGAGCGCCTCGCTCGCGGCGACGACATGGTCATCGTCGACTCCCGCACGCCGGAGGAGTACGCGCGGGGCTGCGTGCCGGGCGCCGTCAGCGTGCCCGGCGGCGAGCTGGTGTTCCGCATCATCGAGCTGATCCGGCGCCCCGACCAGCCGATCGTCGTGCACTGCGGCGGCCGCACGCGCTCCTACATCGGCGCCGAGTCGCTGCGCCGCATGGGGCTGCCGAACCCGGTCGTCGCGCTCGAGAACGGCACCATGGGCTGGGAGCTGGCCGGTCTCAGGCTGGAACGCGGCGCCGGCCGGTGGGCGCCCGCTGCGACCCCGCGCAGCCGCGCCGCCGCCGCGCTCGTCGCCAAGCGCGTGGCCGCCGAGGACGGCGTGCGCTTCGTGGCGCCCGCGGAGCTGCGCGCCCTGCTCGCCCGCCGCGGCGAGCGCAATGTCCACCTGCTCGACGTCCGCACACGGGAGGAGTACGCGGCCGGGCACGTCCCCGGCGCCGCGTGGGCGCCGGGCGGTCAGGCCGTGCAGGCCACCGACGAGTACATCGCGGTCCGCGCCGGAACCATCGTGCTGGCGTGCGATGGGTTTGCCCGGGCGACCCTGACCGCCGCCTGGCTGATGCGCATGGGCTTCCCGGACGTCGCCGTCCTCGCAGGCGGCCTGCCGGCGTGGACGGAGGCCGGCGGCGAGCTGGAGACCGGTCATTTCGAGCCGGCGCCGTTCGGTCTGGCGGCCGCGCGGGCCACGGTGACCGCCCTCCGGCCGGGCGACCCGGGCGACATGCTGGTCATCGACGTCGACCAGAGCGACGCCTACGCGCGCGGCCACGTGCCGGGCGCGCTGTGGGTGTGTCGCAGTCGCCTGGAGGATCGCATCGCGACGCTGGCGCCCGACCGCGCGCGCCCTATCCTGACGACGTGCGGCGACGGCCGCGCCTCGACGCTGGCGGCGGCAACGCTCGTCACCCTGGGCCACGCCGCCCGCGTCCTCGACGGCGGCACGCGGGCGTGGGAGGCGGCCGGCCGCCCGCTCGAGCACGGCGCCACCCGCCTGGCCGACGAGCCCGACGACGTCGTCCCCAAGCCCTACGAGCGCGGCCGCCCGGCGATGGAGGCCTACCTGGCCTGGGAGGAAGCCCTCGACAACGAAGGAACGAGCCCCATCCCGTTACTTCCGGAGAAGCGTTGAGAATGGACCCCGTCGGCACCACCGAGTGGCTCGCCAGCCACCTGGGCGCCCCCGACCTGCGCGTGGTGGACGGCACCTGGCACATGCCGCAGCTCAGGCGGGATGCGCGCGCGGAGTTCGAGGCGGCCCACATCCCCGGCGCGGTGTTCTTCGACATCGACGCGATCGCCGACCACCGCACCAGCCTGCCCCACATGCTGCCGAGCGCCGCGGAGTTCGCGGCGGCCGCCGGCGCGCTCGGCATCGGCAGCGGCGACCGCGTGGTCGTCTACGACGTCCGCGGCGTGGTGAGCGCCGCGCGCGTGTGGTGGTCCTTCCGGGCGTTCGGCCACGACGCGGTGGCGGTGCTGGACGGCGGCCTGAAGAAATGGCGCGCCGAAGGGCGGCCGGTCGAGAGCGGCGCGCCGAAGCCGGCGCCCCGCGCCTTCGGCGCCCGCCCGCGTCCGGAGCTGGTGCGCGATCTCGACGCCATGCGCGCCAACCTCGGCAGCCGCGCCGCCCAGGTGCTCGACGCTCGCAGCGCCGGGCGCTTCGCCGGCACCGAGCCCGAGCCCCGCCCGGGCCTGCGCGGCGGCCACATCCCCGGCAGCCTCAACCTGCCCTACGAGACGCTCTACCGGCCCGACGGCACGCTGAGATCGCCTGGCGAGCTGCGCGGCGCCGTGCAGGCCGCCGGGGTGGACCTCGGGCGGCCGATCGTGACCACGTGCGGCTCCGGCGTCACCGCCTCGGTGCTGGCCCTCGCCCTCCATCTGCTCGGCCGGCCCGACGTCGCCGTCTACGACGGCTCCTGGAGCGAGTGGGGCGGCCGGGCGGACACTCCGATCGAGACCTGAAGGAGGCGACCAGGCAGGCGCGTCAGCGGCGGCGCCACCACCACGCCAGCGCGGCCAGGCCGGCCAGCCCGGCGCCGCCCTGGACGAAGAACGCCGTCGACACGCCCCACGCCTCCGAGATGGCCCCCACGCAGAACGCGCCGATCGGGAACGAGCCGCCCCACACGAGCGTGTAGAGGCTCATCATCCGGCCGCGCAGCTCGTCGGGGGCGGCCAGCTGCAGGCGGGTGTTGCAGCTGGCCACCAGCACCAAGCCGAAGAACCCGGTCGCGAACAGCAGCGGTGCTGCCAGCCACACGTGGCGCGCGGCCGAGAGCGAGAGCAGGCCGGTCAGCGCCAGGGCGGCCGCGCCCGTCATCGCGCCGAGCGGCGGCGGCCCCGGCGCGCTCCGGAAGCCCACGGTGAGCGCCCCGGCCACGGCCCCCACGCCGAGCGAGGCCATCAGAAAGCCGAAGCCCTCGGCGCCGAGGCCGAGCACGTTGCGGGCCAGGAGCGGGACGTACACCGTGAAGTTGAAGATGGTGATGCTGACGACGAACAGCAGGCCCAGCACCAGGCGGATCACCGGTGTCCGCGCCGCGTAGCGCACGCCCTCGGCGATCTCCTGCGCCATGGTCGTCCCCCGTCGCGGGGCGGCGGCGCCCCGCGCGGGCAACCGCGCCAGCGCGACGGCCACGACGAGGATGCCGGCGGCGTTGACGACGAAGGCGGGGACGACGCCGAAGCGGGCGATGAGCAGGCCTCCCACCGCCGGCCCCACGATGCGGGCGGCGTTGAAGGCGGCCGAGTTGAGCGCGACGGCGTTGACCAGGTCGACCTTGCCCACCAGCTCGGCCATCAGCGACTGCCGCGCGGGCCCGTCGAGCGTCTGCGCCAGGCCCGCCAGCACCGCCACCACGCCCACGTGCCAGTAGCGCACCTGGCCGGAGGCGACCAGGCCGGCGAGCGCCAGGGCGAGGACGGCCAGCGTGAGGTTCGTGGCCACCAGCACGCGGCGCTTGGGCAGCCGGTCGGCGATGGCGCCGCTGACGACGGAAAAGAGCAGGATGGGGCCGAACTGCAGGGTGCCGATGAGCCCAAGCCGCAGGGGCGAGTCGGTGAGCTGCAGCACCAGCCACGACTGGGCGACCGTGTGCATCCAGCCCGAGACCAGGGCCACCAGCTGGGCCAGGAAGAACCGGCGATAGTCGGGGTGGTTGAGGGCGCGGAGACCGCTCGGAAAGATCATGGGGCCCGCCGTAGAATAGCCGGGCCATGACCGTGGGCCGCGGATGAAGATCGGCCGCGCCGTCGTCCACCCGCTCCGGTTGCCGCTGCCGAGGCCGCTCAGGACCTCCATCCACGACATCCGCGCGGTGGACACCGTCCTGGTCGAGCTGCAAGCGGACGGCGGCGCCGTCGGAAGCGGCTACTGCTTCGCGTTCGGCGAGCGCCGGGCCCGCGCGCTGCAAGCGCTGGTCGAGGATCTGGCGCCGATCTACGAGGGCCAGGACGCGACCGCCACCCGCGCGCTGTTCGACCGGACCTGGCGCTCGATCAATTTCCTCGGCCACGCGGGCGTCGCCGTCATGGCGCTGGCGGCGCTGGATACCGCGTGCTGGGACCTGGCCGCCCAGGCCGCCGGGCTGCCGCTCTGGCGCTTGCTGGGCGCCGCGACCAACCGCGTGCCGGCCTACGCCTCCAGCGGGCTCTGGCTCGACCGCTCGGTGGACGAACTCGTGGCCGAGGCGCGCGCGTTCGTGGCGGCCGGGCATCGGGCGATGAAGATGCGGCTCGGGCGCTCGCACGACGAGGACCTTGCCCGCGCCCGCGCGCTGCGCGCGGCGCTGGGACCCCAGGTGCGCCTGCTGGCCGACGTCAACCAGGGGTGGGACGAGGCGACGGCCATCCGGACCGGGCGCGCGCTGGAGGAGATCGGCCTCTACTGGCTGGAGGAGCCGCTCCCCTACGAGAACCTCGAGGGCGCCGCCCGCGTGGCGGCGGCGCTCGACACGCCGATCGCCTCCGGCGAGACCGAGTACGGCTGGCTCGGCATGAAGCGCTACCTGGACGCGCGGGCGGCCGACGTCCTGATGCCGGATCTGCAGCGCATGGGCGGCATCACCGGCTACCTCAAGGCCGTGGAGCTCTGCCAGGCGTACCAGACGCCGGTATCCTCGCACCTGTTCGTGGAGGCCTCGGGCCCGGTCCTGGCGGCGGCGCCGCACGCCGTGCTGCTCGAGCACATGGACTGGTGGCAGGAGCTCTACGACGACCGGCTGCCGATCGTGGAGGGCGCCGTCGTGCTCCCCGAGCGGCCGGGGATCGGGCTCGGCTTGAACCGCGCGGCGCTGGCGAGATTCCGCGCGTGAGAGTGGGGCGCCTGCTGACGCAGACGGTCGGCCTCCGGCGGGCGGCCTCCATTATCTTCGCGCTGGTGGCCGTGGTGCCGATGCTCGCGGTGCTGCCGCTGCTCCACTCGGCCGGCCTGCTGGCCAGCCCGCACACCCAGGTCGCGCTGCTCCTCGCGATCTTCCTGGCCCTGCTCGGCTACGTCATCCTGCGCCGGCTCACCGACGAGATCGCCAGGCTGGCCGAGGGCTTCGCGCAGCCGGGGGCCGGCGGCGCGGCGGTGCCGGCGACCACGGCGGTGGTGCCGGGCCTCGGCCACGTCATCGAGATCGGTCAGATCGGCGACGCGTTCGGCCGGATGCTGGGCGACCTGCGCATCTCGACCGACCGTCTCGAGGATCTCGTCTTCAAGCTCAGCACGCTCAACGAGGTCGTCGAGCTGGCCTCGCGCATCCCGCAGCTGCAAGACCTGCTCGCGCTCGTGCTCGAGCGCACGATGCGCACGGTGCGGGCGACGATCGGCTCCATCATGCTGCTCGACCACGACCGCCAGGTCCTGCGCGTGGTGGTAGCCCGCGGCCTGCCCGACGGGGTGGCGGGAGCCGCCGAGGTGCCGGTGGGCGAGGGCGTCGCCGGCAAGGTGGTGCAGCTCGGCGAGCCGGTCCTGGTCGAGGAC
Organism: Candidatus Methylomirabilota bacterium; assembly: GCA_036397135.1. Classification (GTDB taxonomy): domain Bacteria; phylum Methylomirabilota; class Methylomirabilia; order Rokubacteriales; family CSP1-6; genus AR5. Next base: position 9,311 of record DASWJN010000284.1, on the reverse strand, counting down.
ATCACGGCCGACCCGCGCTTCGGCAAGCCCAGCGATCCCAGGTACGGCTCGGGCGCGTTCATGTGCCTGCCGGTGCGCGTGGAGGACCGCATCATCGGCGTGGTCAACCTCGCCAAGAGCGCGGCGGCCGCGCCCTCGCCGGCCTTCAGCCCCACGGACCTGCAATTCCTCAACACGCTCATGACCCACATCGCCTACGCCGTCGACAACGCCCGCCTCCTGCAGGAGGCGCAGCTGTCGACCACCCGTCTGCGCCGGGCCATGGAAGACCTGCACACGACCCAGACGCGCGTGGTGGAGGGCGCGACGCTGCGCGCGGTGGGCCAGATGGCCTCCGGCATGGCCCACCACGTCAACAATCTGCTGGCCGTCATCTCGGGGCGCACCCAGCTGCTGCTGGCGCGCGTCACCGCGCCCGAGATCCGCCGGCCGCTGGAGGTCGTGCAGCGCGCCACCTTCGACGCCGCCGAGGTCGTGCGCCGCGTGCTGGGGTTCACGGCCGTGCAGGCGGTGGCGGCCACCGCCCCCGTCGACCTCAACGAGATCGTGCGGGAGGTGGTGGAGCTGACCCGGCCGCGCTGGCGCGACGAGGCGCAGATCCGCTCGCTCGCCATCGACGTGCGCCTGGAGCTGAGCGGCGTCCCCCGCGTGGCCGGCGAGGCGGCGGGACTGCGCGAGGTCGCGATGAACCTGCTCTTCAACGCCATCGACGCCCTCAAGGAGGGCGGCACGATCCGCGTCTCGACCTGGGCGGCCGACGACTGGGTCTACTGCGCGATCGCCGACGACGGCGTGGGCATGAGCGACGAGGTGCGGCGCCGCGCGTTCGAGCCCTTCTTCACCACCAAGGGCCCGCAGGGCACCGGGCTGGGGCTGAGCGTCGCCCACACCATCGTGCAGCGTCACCGCGGCGAGCTGAGCCTGCGGCCCAACGACGGCGGCGGCACCGTCGTCACGCTGCGCCTGCCCCGGGCCACGCCCGGCGCGTCCGGGGTCGAGGAAGTCCCGGCGCCACCGGGGCTCCCGCTGCGGGTGCTCGTCATCGACGACGAGGCGTCGGTGCGCGAGGCGCTCGCCGACACGCTCGTGGACGAGGGCCACACCGTGATCCAGGCCGCCAGCGGCCGGGAGGGGCTGGCCCGCCTGACCGAGGGCGCCGCGGTCGACGTCGTCGTCACCGACCTCGGCATGCCGGAGATGACGGGCTGGGACGTCGCCCGTACCGTGCGGACGCAGCACCCGGGGCTGCCCGTCGGCCTCGTCACCGGGTGGGCGGTCGCGCTCGAGCTGAGCGACGACGAGCGCCGCGCCGTCGACTTCGTCATCGCCAAGCCCTACACGATCGAGGCGCTGCGGGCGGCGCTGGCCGGCATCCCGCCCCGGGCCTGATCCGCGCGGCGGAGAACGAGCGGCGTGAGCGAGGGCCTGGCGGCGCGGCAGTGGGACGCCGAGTACCGCCGGGGCCGCTACGCCGCCGAGCCGCCGCTGCCCTTCACCGGCACGATCCTGGACGTGCTCGCGCGCCGCGGCGTCGCGCGGGACGCCCCCGGCCTCTACGTCGGCTGCGGCAACGGCCGCAACTGGGCCCCGCTCGCCGACGGCGGGCTGACCCTGTGGGGTCTCGACATCTCGGCCGAGGCGTTGCGCCAGCTGGCCGCGCGCCGGCCCGCCCAGGCCGGCCGCCTCCTGCTCGGCGACTTCCGCGACTTCCAGCCGCCCACGGCGTTCGCCTACCTCATCGCGATCCAGGTGTTCCAGCACGGCACCCAGGCCGACGCCGCCGCCTACTTCCGCCGCGCCGCCGGGCTGCTGGCGCCGGGCGGGCTGCTGTTCGTCCGTGTGAACTCGGCGAGCACCCAGGTCTTCCACCGGCACGCCGTCGTCGACGAGAACCCCCACGGGGGCTTCACCGTGCAGTACCTCGAGGGGCCCAAGCAGGGCCTGGCGGTCCACTTCTACGCGCGGGCCGAGCTGGACGCGCTCACCCGGGCGGCGTTCCGCTGCGTGCAGCCGCCCCGGGAGGAGGTCATCCACCGCGCGCCGCCCCGGTCGGGGTTCTGGGCGCAGTGGGAGACGGTGTACGAACGGCGGTGAGGCGTCAGCGCGGGCGGGCGGGCGGCGCCCCACCCGGCGTGCCGACGGGCTTGACGTCGCCCACGTGCAGCTCGACGCGGCCGGTGGGCGTCTTGAGCACCACGTGGCGGTCGCCGATCGTCTCCACGACCGCGTCGCCGACGGCGTCGCCCACCGCGTAGCGGCGGACCTGCTTCGTGGCGGGATCGAAGATGTAGGCGTGCGCCTGCTCGTCGAGCACGATGATGCCCCGCACGGCCGGCCCCGCCGGCACGGCCTTCGGCGCCGGCGCCGGCTTCACCTCGGCCGCGGGCTTCGGCGCCGGGGCGGGCTTCGGCGCGGGCGCGGGCTTCGGCATCGGCTCGGGTCCGGGCGCGGCGACGGATGTGGGCGCCGCCACGGGCCTGGAGGCGGCCACGGGCCTGGGCGCCGGGGCGGTCTGCACGCGGCCCTCCCGCGGCAGAACGATGCGCAGCCCCTCACGGTCCTGCTCGATCGTGTAGACCACCTTGCGCCGCAGCTCGATCACCAGGCGCGCGGCGCCCTTGCGGAACTGGCTTCCCCGCAGCTCGCGCACGGGATCGATGCCCACCGGTACCGGGCTGGCGGACCACTTGTAGGCCGTGTCCTCGAAGTCGAGCACGAGGCGCCAGGGGCTGTCGATCAGGTCGCTCTGGTACTTCGCCGGGCGGCTCAGCCGCACCCACACCTCGACGGCCGCGTCGCGCTCGATCACGGCCGCCTCGCTCAGCTCCGAGGGCTCGGTCTGGGCGCCGGCGATCCCCGCCAGCGCCAGCGCAAGGCCCACCGCCAGCGCGGCGGCGGCGAGCACCGGCCTCAGCGGCCGGCCGCCAGCGGGTAGAGCCGCGCGCAGCTGTCCCGCAGCGCCTTCTCGTCGGCGTCGGTATCCTCGCAGCCGCGCTTGGCCATGACACCCTCCCGTCCGCGGTTCGCCGATCCCGTCTCGCGCCGTACGTCGTCGCGCGTATCTTAACGCGGTAGGGGGGCGGACACCCAGCGTGAGAGCATCACCAGCGTGCTGAACGACGTCCGGGCCTGCCTGGGGCTGCCGCGCGGCCTGATCGACGCCCTCGAGGCCTTGCACGGCCTCAAGACCCTGATCGTCATCGCCCACCGCCTCGGCACCGTCCGCCGCGAACGCGCGCTGACGTCGGCCGCACCCCTTCGAAATTTCGAACCGACGGCCCGCGGTTGTTTGACCCGCTCCGGACCCGCCCCTACACTGTGCCCACACCCTGCGGCGCGCAGACGGGAGCACGACGAGCATGTGCCTGGCAATCCCCGGCAAGGTCATCGAGGTCTTCGAGGACCGTGGGCTTCGCATGGGGCGCGCCGACTTCGGCGGGACCATCCGCAAGGTGTGCCTCGAGCACCTGCCGGAGGCGGGGCTGGGCGACTACGTCCTCGTCCACGTCGGCTTCGCGCTGAGCCGGGTCGATCCGGAGGAGGCCGAGCGGACGTACCGGTTCCTCGAGGAGCTGGACCAGCTCGGCGAGCTGCGGGCGCCGGAGGCCGAGCCGTGAAGTACCTCGACGAGTACCGCGACGGGCGGGTGGCGGCGAAGATCCTGGGCGAGATCCGCCGCGTGACGACCCGGCCGTGGACGCTCATGGAGGTGTGCGGCGGGCAGACGCACTCGATCGTGAAGCACGGGGTGGACCGCCTGCTCCCGCCCGAGATCGAGCTGGTGCACGGCCCCGGCTGCCCGGTGTGTGTCACGCCGCTGGAGCAGATCGACAAGGCCCACGCCATCGCCGCCCGGCCCGGCGTCGTCTTCACCTCCTTCGGCGACATGCTGCGGGTGCCCGGCTCGCACACGGACCTGCTCCGCCTGAAGTCGGCCGGCGCCGACGTCCGCGTCGTGTACGCGCCGCTCGACGCCGTCCGGATCGCCCAGGACAACCCCGGCCGCGAGGTCGTGTTCTTCGCGATCGGCTTCGAGACGACGGCGCCCGCCAACGCCCTGGCCGTCACCCGGGCCCGGGCGCTCGGCGTGACCAACTTCACGCTGCTCGTCTCCCACGTCCTCGTCCCGCCCGCCATCGCGGCCGTGCTCCAGTCGCCCGGCAACCGCGTGCGCGGGTTCCTCGGCCCCGGGCACGTGTGCACGGTGATGGGCACGCGCGAGTACGAGGCGATCGCCCGCCACTACGCGATCCCGATCGTGATCACCGGCTTCGAGCCCGTCGACCTGCTCGACGGCATCCTCCGGACCGTGCGGCGGCTCGAGACGGGCGCGGCGGGCGTCGAGAACCAGTACTCGCGCGTGGTGAGCCCGGGCGGCAACGCCGCCGCCCAGGGGCTGATCTGGTCGGCCTTCGAGGTCTGCGACCGGAAGTGGCGTGGCATCGGGACCATCCCGAAGTCGGGCCTGCGCCTGCGCTACGAGCTCCGCGAGCACGACGCCGAGCGGCGATTCGACGTCGGCGCGCTCGAGACCCACGAGCCGGCCGCCTGCATCAGCGGGCAGATCCTGCGCGGGCTCAAGAAGCCCCACGACTGCCCGGCCTTCGGCACCCAGTGCACGCCGGCGACCCCCCTCGGCGCCACGATGGTGTCGGCCGAGGGCGCCTGCGCCGCCTACTACGTCTACGGCCGCCACCCGGGCGAGCCCGTCCCCGTGCCATGAAGGACGCCATCCTGCGCAAGGCGCGCGAGAGCGCGGACGTCAAGGAGCAGTTCTTCCGGGCGGAGGCCGACCGCATCGAGGCGCTGGCCCGCGCCATGGCCGCGGCGTTCGCGCGCGGCGGCCGGCTGCACGTCATGGGCAACGGCGGCGGCGCCACCGACGCCCAGCACGTGGCCGTGGAGTTCTGCCACCCGATCGTCGAGAAGCGCCGGCGCCTGCCCGCGGTCGCGCTGACCACCGACACCGCGCTCCTCACGGCGATCTCGAACGACCGCGACTTCGCCAGGGTCTTCGGCGACCAGCTCCGTACCCTCGCCCGCCCGGGCGACATGGCCCTGGCGCTCAGCACGAGCGGGCAGTCGCCGAACCTCGTGCACGGCCTGGAGGTGGCCCGCGAGCTGGGCCTGCTCACCATCGCGTTCACGGGCAAGGACGGCGGGCGGCTGGCGGCCCTGGCCGACCATGCCTTCGTGGTCCCCTCGTTCAGCATCCACCGCATCCAGGAGACGCACGTGACGCTCTATCACGTCGTCTGGGACCTGGTCCACGTCGCCCTCGGAGAAGACGATGTCCTCTGACGCCGCCGCGGCGTTCGCCCCGACCTGTCCGGCGCCGCTGGCCGGCGGCGATCGGATCCTGCTCGGTCACGGCAGCGGCGGCAAGATGACGGCCGATCTCATCGCGCGCCGCTTCCTGCCGGCGTTCCGCAACGAGTATCTGGAGAGGCTCGACGACCAGGCCGTGGTGACGGTGAACGGGTCGCGGCTGGCGTTCACGACCGACGCCTACGTCGTCACGCCGCTGTTCTTCCCCGGCGGCGACATCGGCGCGCTGGCCGTCAACGGCACCGTCAACGACCTCGCCACCGCCGGCGCCCGGCCGCTCTACCTGAGCGCCGCCTTCATCCTCGAGGAGGGCTTCGCCCTGGCCGACCTCGACCGCATCGTGGCCTCGATGCGGGCGGCGGCCGCGTCGGCGAGCGTGCTGCTGGTCACCGGGGACACCAAGGTCGTCGACCGCGGCAAGGCGGACGGCTGCTTCATCACCACCACCGGCGTCGGCCTGGTCGAGCACGCCCAGCGGATCTCCGCCGACCGCGCCCGGCCGGGGGACGCCGTCATCCTGAGCGGACCGATCGCCGACCACGGCGTGGCCATCATGGCCGCGCGGGCGGACCTGGAGCTGGAGACGCCGGTCGGGAGCGACACCGCCGCGCTCCACCGGCTCGTTCTGGACGTGCTGGCCACCGGCGCCGAGGTCCACTGCCTGCGCGATCCCACCCGCGGCGGGGTGGCCACGGCGCTGAACGAGATCGCCCGGCGATCGAAGGCCGGGATCGTCCTCGACGAGGCGGCCATCGCCGTCCGCGAGCCGGTCCGCGGGGTGTGCGAGCTGCTCGGCCTGGACCCGCTCTACGTCGCCAACGAGGGCAAGCTCCTCGCGATCGTCGCCCCCGCCGACGCTCCGCGGGTCCTCGGCGCCATGCACCGGCATCCGGAAGGCCGTGACGCTCGGGTCGTCGGCGAAGTCGTCGAGGATCCCACCGCGCTCGTGAGCCTGAGGACGACGGTGGGCGGACGAAGAATCGTGGATATGCTGCAAGGAGAGCAGCTCCCCCGTATCTGCTAGCCGGAGGAAATCCTATGGCCGTTGTCGCGCACGAGGTCGTCGAGGGCGGGCAGCCGCCGGTCGCCGAGGAGCGGCCGGAGACCCGGCGCGGGCGGTTGCCGCTGGGGCCGATCAAGACGATCCACGTCTACTGGCTGGCCGGGATGAGCTGCGACGGCTGCACCATCTCGGTGGCCGGCGCCACCAACCCCGGGATCGAGGGGCTGCTGGCGGGAACGGTTCCCGCCATGCCCAAGGTGATCCTGCACCACCCGGTGCTGTCGCCCGAGGCGGGCGCGGAGTTCGTCAAGCCGTTCCGCGACGCCGCCGAGGGCACGCTGGGCGCGCCCTACGTCGTCGTGTTCGAGGGCTCGGTCGCGGACGAGCGCATCGCCGAGCGGACGGGCGGGTACTTCTCGGCCATGGGCGTGGAGGCGATCGGCGACGGCGAGGGCACGCATCCGGTGCCGACGGCCACCTGGCTGAAGCGGATGGCGCCCAACGCCGCCGCGACGATCGCCATCGGGACGTGCGCGACCTGGGGCGGGGTCCCGTCGGCCGAGGGCAATCCCACCGGCGCCATGAGCGTCATGGACCACCTCGGCAAGGACTACCGCAGCGCCTTCGGGCTGCCGGTGATCAACGTCCCCGGCTGCGCGCCTCAGGGCGACAACTTCACCGAGACCGTCTTCGCGGTGCTGCTCTTCCTCCAGGGGCTCGGCCCGCTGCCGACCTTCGACGAGCTGGGCCGGCCGGCGTGGCTGTTCCGGGAGACTGTTCACCAGGGGTGTACGCGAGCGGGGTACTACGAGGAGGGGATCTTCGCGAGGCGGTACGGCGATCCCGAATGCCTCGTGGAGATCGGCTGCTGGGGCCCGGTCGTCAACTGCAATATCGTCCAGCGCGGCGCCATCAACCACATGGGCGGCTGCATGAAGGCCGGCGGCATCTGCATCGGGTGCACCATGCCGGGCTTCCCCGACAAGTTCAGCCCGTTCTACAAGACCCCGCCCGGCGCCGTCTTCTCGACGTTCGCGGCGCGCGGCGTCGGCGGTGTGGTCCGGCGCCTTCGCCGGCTCTCCAACCGCGAGGCCAACCGCGAGCATCGCTGGGACGTCCTGGAGGACGTCCCCAGCGGCTGGGCGCACGTGGCCGCGCAGACGGTGACCGACCGGGCGATCAAGTTCTTCTACACCAAGTGGCAGCAGATGGGCTCCAAGAAGCCCGGCCGCCCGCCGGGCCAGCAGGACCGCTTCTGGGGCGTCGACCGGCCCGGCTACCGCAAGGACTACCTGGACGAGAGCGCAGGCCGCGAGGACCGGCATGACCAGCGCTGAGCTGTGGGCGGCGTGGCGGCTGTGGATGCTCGTCGGGGGCGCCGTCGTCCTCGTGGCGGCCGCGCTGCTGGTCACCATCTGGCTGACCGCGCGCAGCATCGCCGCCCACGCGGCGCGGGCGCGGCGGGCGGCGGAGGCGATCCGCGACAACACGCGGGCGATCTGGGAGCTGCAGACCACCAACGAGGTGGCCGAGCAGATCCGCGACACCGTCCGCGACATCGAGACGAAGGCCACGAAGCTCGTCGAGGCGCTGGAGAGCCACGCCGCCGCCGGCGGCCGGCGGGAGGAGGAGTCATGACCGAGGTCGGCGCCGACACCATCCAGCGGATGTGGATCATCACCCTCGTCGTCTACGGCGTGGTGCTGCTCGTTGTGGCCGTGCTCCTGACCCTCATCCTGGGCGCCGCCCGCCAGGTGCTGGCGCGGGTCGCCGCGATCTGGACGGTCGGCCAGCAGGTCGCCAACAACACCATCCACATCGCCCTGCTCGACACCACCATCCACGTCGCCGGCGAGATCCTCGAATCCGCCGGGGGCGTCGTCGCCGCCACCGCCGCCCTGCAGGCGCACGCCGAGCGCTGCCCGGGCTGTCCGGCCTGCGTCCTCGGCCAGGAGACCTCGCGATGAACCCCTTCGTCGTGCTGGCGGCGCTCTCGGTCGCGGGCGTGGCCGCCCTGTTCGTGGCCCTGGCCCTGTTCCTGCGCGCGATCGACCGGACGCTGGAGGACATCGGCGGGCCCGCCACCCGCTTCGTGGCCCCGGTCAACTACCTGGCCAAGATCCGCCTCGGCGTGCGGGCCATCGAGCGCCAGACCGACGCGCTGGCGCCCTACGTGACGAGGGTCAACGGCGGCCTCGGCGCGATCCTCGACGGGCTCAGGGCGATCGACGCGAACCTGGCCGGCGTGATCGCGGCCGTCTCGCGCCAGGCGCGGGCATGAGCCCAGGGCCGGCCGTGATCCCGGACGCGGTCTACACGATCTGGTGGGTCGGCCTGATCGTCACGCTGGTCGTCTTCGTCCCGCTCGCGGTGTACTCGCTCCATCGCACGTGGCGCTCCGCCCGCTCCATCCAGCGGTACGCCGCCGAGGCCCTGCAGGCGGCGGCCGGCATCGAGCGCAACACGCGCAACGTCGCCGCCCTGGACGGCACCATCGCCCTCGCGACCGACATGCTCGGCGCGGCGGGCGCCGTGGAGCGCAAGCTCGACACGGTGGCCGGGGTGCTGGAGGAGCGGTGCCGGTGAGGAGGCGCGCATGCTGCTGGCGCTGACGCTGATCGCCGTCGCCCTCGTGGTGCTGGCCCTCGCCGGCTATCTCATCGCCATCGCCTGGGCGCTGCTCGACACGCGCCGGAGCGTGGCCGCCATCGCCGACGGGCTGGAGGCCGTGCGCGACCACACGGGGCCGCTGCCGGAGAAGCTCACCACCATCAACGGCGCGCTGGGCGCGCTGCTCGGCGGGCTGGAGTCGGCCGACCGCCACGTCGGGCGGGCGGCGCGCGTCTTCGGGCTTCACTGACACGGAGAGAACGCCCATGTGCTTCAAGAACCTTCCGATCGAGTTCGACGCCCAGGGCAGGCCGTACCTCCGCGCGGGGGTGACGAATCCCTACGCGCCGACCAGCGCCGGGCCGCGGGG
>DASWJN010000283.1:0-12597 GCA_036397135.1 Candidatus Methylomirabilota bacterium | reverse complement strand
GGCCGCGGCCGCGTGCGCCGGCGGTCGCCTCCACGGGGTGCGCGCCTCGCTCTGGCACGGTGCCCTCGATTCGGTCGTCAGCGCGACGAATCTCACCGCGCTGGAGGCGATGTTCGGGCGGGTGCTCGGCGTCACCGCCGGCGTCAGCACGACCGTCGACGGCGCCGTGCACTCCGTCTACCGCGACATCCGCGGTGACTACGTGCTCGAGACGTGGCTGGTGCCGGGCATGGGGCACGCGTGGAGCGGCGGCGACGTGCGCGCCACCCACACGTGGCCGCCGGGCCCGTCGACGACCGAGCGCATGCTCGACTTCCTGCTGGCGGGGCGCTGAGCGTGGCCGGCCAGCGGCGGCTTGCCACGGGGGTCCTGCTCGGCGCCGCCGGGCTGGCGGTCGTCGTGTTCCCGTTCCGGGAGACGTCGTGGGGCGGCCTCCTCCTGGCGATCGCGGAGGCCGGAGTCGTCGGCGGCTTGGCCGACTGGTTCGCGGTGACCGCGATCTTCCGGCGCCCGCTCGGCCTGCCGATTCCCCACACCGGCCTGATCCCGCGCAACTGGGAGCTGATGGCCGAGCGGGTGGGCCTCATGGTCGGTGGGCGTGTCCTCACCAAGGAATACGTGCGCGAGGAGATCGGCCGCATCGATCTCGGCGAGCTGCTGGCCCGTGGCGCCGAGCGGATCTCCCGCGCCGATCTCCAGCACGCCACCGGGCTCATCGCCGGCTGGGCCGCCGGCCAGCTGGCGCCGGCCACCGTGGCCGAGCTGCTGGCGCGCGTGCGGCGGGCCCTGGCCCGGCAGCCGGTGGCGCCGCTGCTCGCGACCGCCCTGCGCGTGGCGCGCCGCCAGGAGTGGGACCAGCGCATGCTCGACGGCGCGCTGACGGTGCTGGCCGAGGCGATGGAGCGGGCGGAGTTCCGGGCGGCGGTGGGCGAGGTGATCGAGGATCTGCTCGTGCGCTACCGCGAGCGGCTGGGGGCGTACCCGCGGTTCTGGATCGGGCTGGCCTCGCTGCTCGGGGTGATCGACCGTGACCGGCTGGTGGCGGCGCTGCATGCCGGGCTGCGCGAGGTGGCCAAGGACCGCCAGCACCCGTTGCGGACGCAGGGCCTCGATGCCCTGACCGACCTCGAGCGGCGCCTGGCCACCGACCCCGAGCTGATCGCGCGCGTGGAGGCGGCCAAGGCCGAGCTGCTGGAAGCGCCGGCACTGGCCGCGCTGCTGGACGACGCGGCGGCGGCCCTCACCCGCACGCTGCGCGCGGAGCTGGCCGGCGACAGCTCGGAGCTGCGGGCGTGGCTGGTGGACCACCTGGACCGCGCGCGCCTGGCGCTGATCGCCGACGCGGGGCTGCGCGGCCAGCTCGACGCCTGGGTCAAGGCGCGCGTGAGCGAGCTGGTCGAGCGCCAGCACGGGCGCATCGCCGCCTTCATCGAGAACGGCGTGCGGGCGCTCGGTCCCGAGGGCGCCGTGCGGCTCATCGAGGAGCACGCGGGCGACGACCTGCAGTTCATCCGCGTCAACGGCACCGTGGTGGGAGGGCTGGCGGGCGGCGCGATCTACGCGCTGCACCTGCTCCTGAGCGCCGTGTCGTGATCGCATCCGCCGCGTGTTAGACTTCGCGCATCCGCATGCAAGACGTCCAGCACGACATCTAGACGGCCTCGTGTGAAGACCTACATCGCGCAGCGACTCGGCATCGCCGTCCTCACGCTCTTCGGGATGTCGGTGGTGATCTTCATCCTCCTGCGGCTGGCCCCCGGCGACATCGTCGACGTGCTGTTCTCGGCCGCCGGCTATGTCAACCCCGAGGAGAAGCAGGCCATCCTCCGGGAGCTGGGCCTCGACAAGCCGTACTGGCAGCAGTACGTCGACTGGCTCCGCCAGATCTTCTCGGGCGACCTCGGCAAGTCCTATCGGTACGACCTGCCGGCCTGGCAGATCATCAAGCCGCTGGTCCCGGTGACGGTCGAGCTGGCGATCCTGTCGACGATCGTGTCGGTGCTGCTCGGCGTGCCGGCCGGGATCGTCAGCGCCATCCGCCAGGACTCCACGCTCGACTACGTGATGCGGGTCGTCAGCCTGGCCGGGCTGTCGATGCCCTCGTTCTGGCTGGGCATGGTCATCATCCTGGCCCTGGTGTCGTGGCTGGCATGGATCCCGCCGCTCATCTACGTGAGCCCCCGCGAGAACCTGTGGCTGCACGCCGTGCAGTTCCTGCTGCCGGCGCTGGCGGTCGGCTACCGTTCCTCGGCCCTCATCATGCGCATCACGCGCTCGTCGATGCTGGAGGTGCTGCGCGAGGACTACATCCGCACGGCCTGGGCCAAGGGCCAGAACGAGCGGGCGGTGGTGTGGCGGCACGCGCTCAAGAACGCCGTGCTGCCGGTCGTCACGGTGATTGGCATCGAGTTCGCGTTCCTCATCGGCGGCCTCGTGGTCACGGAGACGGTGTTCAACCTGCCCGGCGTCGCGCGCTTCCTGGTGGAGGCGATCCTCTGGCGCGACTACCCGGTCGTGCAGAACCTCGTCATGTTCATCGCCATCGTGGTCATCCTCTCCAACCTGGCCGTGGACCTGCTGTACGGCGTCCTCGATCCGCGCGTGCGCTATGCGAGCTAGCCCGCGCCGGGGGCCGCGGCGGCCCCGGCCGGGCCCGGCGGGCGGGGGGACGGCATGGCGGTGAGGCCGGTCGGCGCCGAGATCGAGCTCACGGCGCCGGCCCGCAGCGTCAGCCGCGCGTCGATGGTCACGACGCTCGCCCGCTTCGTGCGCAAGAAGCCGCTGGGGGCGGCCGGCGGCGCGCTCATGCTCGTCATCCTGCTGACCGCCGTGTTCGCCGACGTGCTGCAGACCCACGACCCGATCGCCACCGAGGCGGCCGCGACCCTGGCCCGGCCCGGCGACGACCACTGGCTGGGCACCGACCACCTGGGGCGGGACATCTACTCGCGCATCGTGCACGGCGCGCGCGTGTCGCTCATGGTGGGGACCGGCTCCACGCTGCTCGGCTCCGTGCTCGGCGGGGTCATCGGCCTGCTGTCGGGCTACGCGGGCGGCAAGACCGACCTGATCGCCCAGCGCCTGCTCGACATCCTCCAGGGCCTGCCGCTGCTCGTGCTGGCCCTCGTGATGGCCGCCTCGCTGGGGCCGTCGGTGCCCAACGTCATCGTGGCGATCTCGATCCCGATCGTGCCGCGGGCGGCCCGCGTCATCCGGGCCAGCGTGCTGTCGATCCGCGAGATGCAGTACATCGAGGCGGCGCAGGCGCTCGGGCTGCGCCACCTGCGCATCGCCTTCCGTCACGTGCTGCCGAACACGGTCGGTCCCTTCATCGTGCTGTGCACCGCCCAGCTGGGCGCGGCCATCCTGACCGAGGCGGCGCTGTCCTTCCTCGGCCTCGGCGTGCCCGAGCCCTATCCCTCGTGGGGCCGGATGCTGTCGGTCTCGGCCGCCGAATACGCCCAAAAGGCGCCGCATCTCGTGCTGTTCCCGGGGATCGCCATCAGCCTGGCCGTCTTCGGCGCCAACCTGTTCGGCGACGCGCTCCGCGACACCCTGGATCCGCGCTTGCGTGGAGCCTGACTCGCCAGGCGGGCCATCGTGGCGGCTGGCTGAATGAGCGCCGGGCCGGGAGGCGGCGGTGGTGCGCACGGAGGTGTTCGTGGGGGCGGCGGGGCCGGAGTACGGCGCCGGCTGACACCGGCGCGCGGACGGGAGGCCGAGTCGACCGCGGGGCGTAAGATGGGCTCGAGGCCACGAAACGGCGCGAGGGCGGACGTCCGGCCGGCAGGAGAGGCGTCATGAAGATGTACGTGGCAGGCGAGTGGGTCGACAAGCCGCAGGCGATCGAGGTCCGCAACTCCTACGACAACTCGGTCATCGACACCGTGCCGCGCGCCGACCGGGGCGACGTCGAGCGAGCGCTGCAGTCGGCCGAGCGCGGCGCCCGCGCGATGGGCAAGCTCGCGGCCCACGAGCGCGCGCGGATCCTGCGCGCGGCCGCCGATCTCGTCGCCGCCCGCCGGGAGGACTTCGCGCGGACGATCTCGCTGGAGGAGGGCAAGGTCATCGCCGAAGGCCGGCTGGAGGCCGTTCGCGCCGTCGACACCTTGACCGAGTCCGCCGAGGCGGCCCGGCGGCTGCACGGCGAGACCGTGCCGCTCGACGCGGTCCCCGCCGGGCAGGGCAAGTTCGGCGTCACCCTGCGGGTGCCGTGCGGCGTGGTGGTGGCCATCACCCCGTTCAACTTCCCGCTCAACCTCGTCGCCCACAAGGTCGGGCCGGCCATCGCCGGCGGCAACGCGGTGATCGTCAAGCCGGCCACCGACACCCCGCTGTCGGCGCTGAAGCTGACCGAGGTCCTGCTGGAGGCGGGGTTGCCGCCCGAGGGCATCAACACGCTGACCGGGCCCGGCGGCGAGGTGGGCGACCTGCTGGTGCAAGACCGGCGCGTGCGCAAGATCACGTTCACCGGCAGCCGCGACGTCGGCGAGGGCATCTGCCGGCTGGCCGGCATCAAGCGGTTGACGATGGAGCTCGGCAGCAACGCGCCGGTGATCGTGATGCCCGACGCCGACCTCGACAAGGTGGCCGCCGCCGTGACGGCGACCGGCTACGCCAACGCGGGCCAGGTCTGCATCTCCACCCAGCGCGTGCTGGCCGCCGGCCGCGTCTACGGCGATCTGCTGGACGCGCTCAAGCCCCGGGTCGAGGGCCTGACGCTCGGCGACCAGCTCGACGAGGCCGTCAAGGTGGGGCCGATGATCCGCGAGAAGGAGGCCGCCCGCGTCGAGGCGTGGGTGCAGGAAGCGGTCACCGGCGGTGCCCGCGTCGTCACCGGCGGCCGCCGCCAGGGCGCGATGTACACGCCGACGGTGCTGGCCGACGTCAAGCCCGACATGCGCGTCTCCAGCGACGAGCTGTTCGGCCCCGCGGTGGCGGTGACGCCCTTCACCGACGTCGAGGAGGCGATCGCGCTGGCCAACGACTCGCGCTACGGCCTGGCCGCCGGGATCTTCACCGAGAACCTCGAGGGGGCGTTCAAGTTCGCCCGCGAGGTGCAGGCCGGCAACCTGCACGTCAACTGGGGCCCACAGTGGCGGGCCGACCTCATGCCGTACGGCGGCCTCAAGGAATCCGGGTTTGGCAAGGAAGGCCCCGCCTACGCCATCGAGGAGATGACCGAGCTGAAGATGGTGGTGTTCCACCTGGCGTCCTGACGGAGGGTCAATGGCGAACGAGGCGCGCGCGGACGAGCTGTGCTGGCTGCCGGCGACCACGCTGGCGCGGATGATCCGACGCAAGACGGTGTCGCCGGTGGAGGTCGTCGACGCCGTGCTCGCCCGCATCGACAAGGTCAACCCCGCGCTCAACGCCTACGTCACGCTGGCCGACGAGCAGGCGCGGCGGGACGCCCGCGCGGCCGAGCGGGCGCTCACGAAGCGGAGCGCGACGCTCGGACCGCTGCACGGCGTGCCGTTCTCGGTGAAGGACCTCGTGATCACCAAGGGCGTGCGCACGACCTTCGGCTCGCCGCTCTACCGCGACAACGTCCCCGCCGAGGACGCGCCGATCGTGGCCCGCCTGAAGGCGGCCGGCGGCATCATGCTCGGCAAGACCAACACGCCGACGATGGGCTGGATCGGCGCCACCCACAACCTGCTCTTCGGCATCACGCGCAACCCCTGGAACCTCGACCGCACGCCCGGCGGCTCGAGCGGCGGCGCCTCGGCCGCCGCCGCGGCCGGGCTGGGGCCACTGCACGTGGGCACCGACGGCGGCGGCTCCATCCGCATCCCCGCCTCCTGCACCGGCATCGTCGGCTTCAAGGCCTCGTACGGGCGCATCCCGACCTATCCGGTGAGCGGAAGCTGGAGCCTCTCGCACGTCGGGCCGATGACGCGCACCGTGGCCGACGCCGCGCTCGTGATGAACGTCTGCGCCGGCCCCGACGAGCGCGATCAGTACTCGCTGCCGGCCGAGCGCGCGGACTACGTGCGCGCGCTGAACGGCTCCCTCGAGGGCTGGCGCGTGGCGTGGACCGACGACCTCGGCTTCGCCGATTGCGTGGATCCCGAGATCGCCGCGGTGTGCGCGCGGGCGGCCCGCGCCTTCCGGGAGCTGGGCTGTCGCGTGGAAGAGGTCACGCCGCGCTGGCCCTCGCCGTTCGACGCGTGGATGGAGCTGTTCGGGGGCGGGATCGCCACCCGCCTGGCGCCCTATCTCGATCGCCGCGCGGAGATCGATCCCGGGCTCCTGAAGATCATCGAGGGGACGCTGCGCAATCCGCCCACGAAGTACGTGCAGGCCTGGTTCGATCGCCTGGCCTGGTGGCAGCACGCGCGGGCGTTCTTCGAGAAGTACGACCTGCTGCTGACGCCCACGATCGCCTGCCCGCCCTTCCGGGTGGGCCTCGACAACCCGACCGAGATCGCCGGGCGGCCGGCCGCCCCGTACGCGTGGATCCCGTTCACCTACCCGTTCAACCTCACCGGCCAGCCGGCCGCGTCGGTGCCGTGCGGGTTCACCGGCTCCGGGCTGCCGGTGGGGCTGCAGATCGTCGGGCGCCGGCTCAATGACGCGGCCGTCTTGCGGGCCGCCGCCGCGTTCGAGCGCCTTCGCCCCTGGGCCCGGCACCGCCCGCCGAACGTGTGACGCGCGCCGCCGTGTAGCGATTTCAACCCGGGCCTCGCGGGCACGTGCCTTGCGGGCCTCCCGGGCTGCAATCCAGCTCAGGAGGTTCGCATGGGGCACAACGCTCGAGTCCTGTTCGTCGCCGCGCTCGTGCTGCTCGCCGCCGGTGTCGCCGCGGCCAACCACCCGCTGCTGAACGCTCGGCCACCCGGCCTCGCCATGAATGGATCGCTGACGGAGCCGTCATCGAGCCCGCCGCCGACGATCACCGCGACGGCGGACACGTCGACCGCGCCCCCGGGCGCGACGGCACCGAGCACCAACGGCACGACGACGTCGCCGTCGCTCCTGCCGCCGACGGGCACCACCACGACCGCGACGGACACGCTGGCGATCGATCGCATCGTGTCGATCACGCGCACGGTCGAGGCGGGGGTGGCGGCGGTCGACGCGTTCACCGTGCCGGCCGGCCGGCAACTCGTCGTCACCGACGTCGTCGTCACCAACCCCGGCACCGCGCCCGCGTGCGGCGCCTCCGTCAGCCCGGGCGGCAACGGCACGCCGGCCAACGGCACGACCGGCAACGGCACACCGGGCACGCCGGCCAGCGGCCCGCCGACCGCCGCCAGGACGGCCTTGGCTACCGGCGAGTCGGGCACGGGGTTGCTGTGCGTGCCGGCCCAGACGTCGCTGAACCTCGGGTTGTCGACCGGACTGGAGTTCGCCGCCGGCCAGAGCGTGCTGCTTTCCAACACGCTGCCGGCCGCGGCGACCACGCCGGCCGGTCCGCTGCACTACCACCTGCGCGGGTTCCTGGTGACACCGGCCGGCGCTTGACGTCGGCAGCCGGTGACGTCGCCGAGGTTGGACGTTGACGGGCGCTCGTGGGCGGCGCACGCTGCCGACGTGACGCTCGCCGATCTCCTGGTGTCGACGGCGCTGCTCGGCATGACGTGCGGCGCCACGCTGGTGCTGCTCGAGCAGGGCCAGCAGGCGTGGGCGGTGGGCGCGGCCCGCGTCGACGCTCAGCAGAGCGCGCGCGCCGCCCTCACCTGGCTCACCGCCGAGCTGCGCGCGGCGGGGCAGGGGAGCAGCGGGCCGCGCGGCATCCCGGCGCTCTCGGCCGTCGAGCGCTCGCGCGTGGTGCTGCACGTCGACCGCAATCGCGACGGCGTCGTGGCTGGCGCCGGGGAGACGATCACCTGGCGTCTGGCCGGCGACGTCCTGCGGCGCGATGCCGGCGGCGGCGCCCAGCCCGTCATCAACGCCGTCCGCGCCCTCACGCTGGCCTACTTCGCCGACGACGGTCGGCCCACCACCGACCCGCTGGCCGTGCGGCGCATCACGATCACGCTCGCCACGCGCGCCGACCACGCCCGGTTCCACAACACGCGCGACCTCGGCGCCACGCTCACCACCGACGTTCGCCTGCGCAATCGTTAGAGTGGGGGGCCCCGAGTGGGCCCCCCACACCCCCCAACATGCTCGTCACGCCCCGGCGAAGCCGGGGCGCTCCTCGATCACCGCCGTGGGCCTCGTGGTGGCCCCATTCCCGCGACCCCCGGATGCTCGTCACGGTTCGGCGCAGCCGGGGCGCTCGATTCATCTCACATGGGGGCCCCGACATGGCCCCCAAACCCCCACATGCTCGTCACGCCCCGGCGAGGCCGGGGCGCTCCTCGATTTTCGCCGGGGGCCTCGAGATGGCCCCTTGCCCCCGGCCCCGGATGCTGGTCACGGCCCGGCGAAGCCGGGGCGCTCGATTCATCACATGGGGGCCCCGACATGGCCCCCAAACCCCCACACGCTCGTCGCGCCCCGGCGCAGCCGGGACGCTCCTCGATCGCCCGCGAGGGCCTCGTGATGGCCCCATTCCCGCGGGCCCGGATGCTGGTCAGCTCTCCGTGATCAGCGCCCACACCCGGGCCCGGCTGACCGGGGCGCGACGCGGGCTGGTCGTGCGCTACAATCCCGGCCATGCCTCGCGCGGTGCTCGTCCTCGTCATGCTCGTGCTCGTCGCCTGCCAGACCGTGCCCATCACCGGCCGCTCGCAGCTGTTGCTGCTCCCCGAGGGCGCCGAGCTGCAGATGGGCCTCGACTCCTACCAGCAAATCTTGCAGAAGGCGAAGGTCTCCACCGATCCCCGCTTCAACGAGCAGGTGACGCGGGTGGGCCGCCGCATCGCGGAAGCCACGGGACGCGCCGACTACCAGTGGGAGTTCAAGGTCATCGAGGACCCGCAGGCGAACGCGTTCTGCCTGCCCGGCGGCAAGGTCGGCGTGTACACCGGCATCCTGCCCATCACGCGCGACGACGCCGGGCTGGCCGCGGTGCTGGCCCACGAGATCGCGCACGCCGTTGCCCGCCACGGCGGCGAGCGCCTCAGCCAGCAGATGGCGGTCGAGGGCCTCACGCTCGCCGGGACGCAGACGCTGCTGGCCGGCCGCGATCCCCGCATCGTGCAGCTGGTGGGCGCGGCGCTCGGCGCCGGCGCCACCGTGGGTCTGCTGCTGCCGTGGAGCCGCAGCCAGGAGTCCGAGGCCGACTACCTCGGCCTGATCTACATGGCCAAGGCCGGCTATCACCCCGGGGCCGCCCGGGATCTGTGGGTGCGAATGGGGGAGGCATCCGGCGGCGGCAGGCAGCTCGAGTTCCTCTCCACCCACCCCTCTCCGGCGACCCGCGTCGCCCAGATCGAGGCCTGGATCCCGGAAGCCCTGAAGCACTACCAGCCCCGCTGAACCGGTCTCCCCACCATCCGGGGTGGGGCTCCAGGTGGGAAAGCCCCACGGGTCGCCCATCACGGTCCCAGCCTCGAATCTCCTTAAAAAACCGTGATTTTTCCTTGACAGGCCTTTTTGGCAAATGTACTCTCGCCCATCAGGTGGGGCTAAGTGGGATGAAGTGTCATCCCAGACCCATCACAGGACATGTTCAGGGGCCGCTACCAGCACACGATCGACCCGAAAGGGCGCTTGAGCATCCCGGCGAAGTTCCGGGACGTGCTGGCGCGCTACGAGGGGGGGGACCTCGTCGTGGTGCCTGACGGCGAGTGCCTGGAGGTGTATCCGGTGGCCGAGTGGGAGCGCATGGAGTCCAAGCTGCGGGAGCAGTCGCGCTTCAGCGCCGAGGTGCGGGAGATCAGCCGGCTCTACGTCTCGCGCGCGCGGGACGTCACGCTCGACGGCGCCGGCCGCATCCTGCTGGCGCCGGAGATCCGCAAGGAGGCGGCGCTGGAGAAGAACGTCACGCTCGTCGGGGGCGGGCTCGACAAGTTCGAGGTGTGGGATCGCAGCCGGTTCGACGAGTACGACCGCACCGGTCAGCCGAAGCTGCCCTCGCTCTACGACAAGCTCGCGAGCCTGGGAGTCTAGCGGTTCACGTTCCCGTCCTCGTTGACGAGGTCGCGTTTCTGCTGCGGCCGCGCCACGAGGGCTGGGTGATCGACGGGACGGTGGGCATGGGCGGACACGCCGAGGCGTTGCTGGAGCGGAGCGGGCCCGAGGTCCGCCTGCTCGGCCTCGACACCGACCCCGCGGCGGTGCAGCAGGCCGGCGCGCGACTGGCGCGCTTCGGCGAGCGCGTGCGCCTCGTGCACGCCAGCTTCGCGGACCTCGGCGACGTGGCCGCCGCCCACGGCCTCACCGAGGCGCGCGCCGTGCTGCTGGATCTCGGCGTCTCGTCCGCGCAGCTGGAGGACTCGGGCCGCGGCTTCTCCTTCCAGCTCGACGAGCCGCTCGACATGCGGCTCGATCCCACGCGCGGGGCCACCGCGGCGGCGCTGCTGAACCGGCTGCCGGAGGCCGACCTGGCCCGCATCCTCCACGAGTACGGCGAGGAGCGCTTCGCGCGGCGCATCGCGCGCTCCATCGCCCACCGCCGCCCGGTCGCCACCACCGGCGACCTCGTCGCCGCCGTGCGGGCGGCGGTCCCGCGCGCCGCCTGGCCGCGCCGGTTGCACGTCGCGACCCGCACCTTCCAGGCCGTGCGCATGGCCGTGAACGACGAGCCGGGCGCCCTCCGACGCGCCCTCGAGGCGGGGCCGCCGTTGCTGGCCCCCGGCGGGCGGCTCGGCGTGATTGCGTTTCACTCGGGCGAAGACCGCATCGTGAAGCAGACGTTCCGGAGACTCGAGGCCGCGGGGTTCGCCGCGCTCGAGCCGTCGCCCCTGGAGCCCGGGGACGACGAGGTGCGGGCCAACCCCCGCGCCCGGAGCGCGAAGCTGCGCGTGCTGGAGCGGCTGCCGTGAAGACTTCTCAGAGACTGCATCGCGAAGCGGATCCGCGCGTGCGACGCTCGCTCGTCGGCGCGCTGCTGGTGTCGGCCGGGCTGGTCGTCGGCGCCCTCGGCGTGGTGGGCCTGCGCGTCCAGCAGGTGCACCTCGCGTACCAGCTCGAGCGCATGCACCGCGAGCGCGCCCAGGTCGAGACGACGATCCGCCAGCTCGAGATCGAGGTGGCGACGCTCAAGGCGCCGGCCCGCGTGGAGCAGCGCGCGCGCCGGCTCGGGCTGATCTCGCCCGACCCCCAGCAGATCCGCCTGGCGCGCGAGTACGCGCCGGCCGGCACCGGCCTGGCCGCCGCCCATCGCAGCCGGGTGGCCGAGGTCCCGGACACTGCGGCGAGGGCGGCCATCAGGTGACGTCGCTCCGTCCCCGTGTCCTCGTGCTCGCCGGCCTCCTGGCGCTCGCCTTCTCGGGGATCGTCGGCCGCCTCGGCTGGCTGCAGATCGTCCGCCACGCCGACCTCGCCGCGCTGGCCGAGCGCCAGTACTCGCGCACCGTCGTGCTCCAGGCGCAGCGCGGGCCCATCGTCGACCGGCAGGGCGTCTTGCTGGCGACGTCGAGCGCGGCGGAGTCGCTCTTCGCCCAGCCGCGCGCCGTCGGCGATCCGGTCCGGGTGGCCGCCCGCCTGGCGCCCCTGCTGGACGCGCGCGAGAGCGAGCTGCACGGCGTGCTCACCAGCGGCAAGCCGTTCGTCTGGCTGCGACGCCGGCTGCCGCCGGCCACCGCCGCCGCCGTGAAGGCGCTGCGCGAGCCGGGGCTCGGCTTCCTGCCCGAGCCGCTGCGGCTCTATCCCAACCGCGAGCTGGCCGCGCACGTGATCGGCTTCGAGGGCGTGGACGGCGGGCTGGAGGGCATCGAGCGCGCGTTCGACGAGGAGCTGGCCGGCACGCCGGGCAAGGCCGTCGTCGGCCGCGACGCGCTCGGTCGCGAGGTCGTCACCGAGGCCGTCCTCCAGAAGCCGCTGCCGGGCCAGGGCGTCATGCTGTCGATCGACCGGACCATCCAGTACCTGGCCGAGCGCGAGCTCGACGCCGCCTGGCGCCGCACGCAGGCCAAGGCGGCGATGGCCGTCGCGCTGGATCCGCGCACCGGCGACGTGCTGGCCATGGCCATCCGCCCCACGTTCAATCCCAACACCTTCCTCGACGTGCGCTCGGCCGAGCAGTGGCGCAACCGCGCGGTCACCGATCCGTTCGAGCCGGGCTCGACCTTCAAGGTCATCCTGGCCGCCGCCGCCCTCGAGGAGGGCGTGGTGCGGCCGGACGACCGCATCTGGGCCGAGAACGGCCGGATCACGATCGCGCGGACCACCATCCGCGACTGGAAGAAGTACGGCTGGTTGACCTTTGGCGAAGTGCTGCAACACTCCTCGAACGTGGGCTCGATCAAGGTGGGCCTGGCGCTGGGGCGGGAGCGCTACTACCGTTACATGACGGCGTTCGGGTTCGGCGCCCCGACCGGGGTCGGCCTGGCCGGCGAGAGCCGCGGCCAGCTGCGCGATCCCCAGCGCTGGTCCGGGCTCTCGCTGCCGACGATGTCGATCGGCCAGGAAGTCTCGGTCACCGCGCTCCAGATGGTCGCGGCGTTCGGCGCCATCGCCAACGGCGGCACGCTCATGCAGCCCCGTCTGATCCGCGCCCTGTTCGACGCCGAGGGCCGCGAGACCCGGCGGTTCGAG
>DASWJN010000282.1:0-5689 GCA_036397135.1 Candidatus Methylomirabilota bacterium | reverse complement strand
CCGGTCTTGACCAGAATCTGTAACGACGGCAGTCGCCATGCGGGTGCGGAAAGGATGAGGGGCATCGGTTCGCGAAGTGATAGGCCTCCTTACGTGACTGGCAATCACGGCAAGGAGGGAACCGATGCCCGAGGCGATCGTAACACGCATCCTGCAGCTGCCGGGCTACGGGGTGTATGCGTGGGAGGCCGAGGCGACGACGGCAACGCTGACGTTGTGGGTCCGGCAGACGGCCCGGGCGCCGTACTACGTGTGTGGCGGGTGCGGGATCTCGGTGCGGGACCTCCACAGCTGGACAGAGCGCCGGGTCCGCGATCTGCCCTGGGGGACCTGGCAGGTGTGGCTGGTGCTGGAGATCCACCGGGTGCGATGTCGCCGCTGCGGGGTCCGCACCGAGCGCCTAGCCTTCGTGGAGGGCAAGGCGCACGCCACCACGCGGCTGGCGGCGGCCGTGGCCCAGGCGTGTGAGGCGGCGCCCGTGAGTCGCGTGGCGGTGACGTGGGGGCTGGCCCCCCAGACGGTCCGCCGCCTCGACAAACGGGTGTTGCGCCGGTGGGCCGCCGGGCGCCCGCGGCCCCCCCTGCGCTACCTCGGGGTCGATGAGATCTATCTCGGGCGGCGGGATAAGTTCCTCACCGTCGTGAGTGATCTCGAGCGGGGCGAGCCCCTCTGGGTCGGGCTCGAGCGCAAGCGCGAGACGCTGGACCGGTTCTTCGCCGAGGCCCTGCCGGCGCGCCGCCGCCGGGCGGTGCGCGCCGTCTGCGTGGACATGTGGGAGCCGTTCACGCAGAGCCTCCGGACGCACCTGCCGCACGCGCGGATCGTGTACGACAAGTTTCACGTCCTGCGCCACGTCAACGACGCGGTCGACGAGACGCGCCGCGCCGAGTTCTTCCGCCAGGGCGGCCACGCGCGTGGCCTGCTGCGCGGCAAGCGCTGGCTGCTGCTGCGCCGGTGGGCGAACCTCGAGCCGCACGAACGGCGCACCGTGAACGAGCTCTTGGCGCTCAACCGTCGGCTCAACAAGGCCTACCTGCTCAAGGAGCAGGTGGCCCGGCTCTGGGACTACCGCTACGCAGGGGCCGCGCTGCGGTTCCTCCGGGCCTGGCTCGGCGCCCTCCGGTGGCAGCGCTTGCCGGCCTTCCAGAAGGTAGCCCGGCTGCTGCTTCGCCACCTCGACGGCATCCTGGCCTACTGCCACGACAAGGTGCCCTTCGGCATCGTCGAGGCGATCAACGGCAACATCCGCGCCCTGCTCCGCCGCGGGCGCGGCTATCGGGATCACGAGTACCTGCTCCTCAAGGTGCAGAAGGCCACGGCCGAACGGCGCCGTCTCTTGCGAACCGCATGAACACGGGCTGCGTTACAGATTCCGGTGAAGAGCGAAAAAAACGAAGCCTCCCGGGCTCGGCCGGGAGGCTCGTGGGCGACGGAGGCGCTGGCGCCGGATCCGCTACGGCGCCACCGCTGCGCACAGGTCGGACCCGGGCACGTCGGGGTGACTCTGGACGCCGGTGTCGAACAGGGCCGTCATGGTCCCGACGAGTCTCCTTCCCCCGCAAGTCGATCTGGCCTTTGGCGGCCGGCTTCGGTCGAGGGCGAGGCTGAGGCCATTCTCGATGTGCTTCTTGTACTCGTCCAGCGTGGTGGCTCCGATGCAGTGCAGCTCGCCGCGGGCCAGCATGGGCTTGAGCAGGTTGCTGGCATCCATGGCGCCCTCGGCGGCGCCGGCGCCCACCACCGTGTGCAGCTCGTCGATGAACAGGATGATCTGCCCCTGGGCGTCCTGCACGGCCTTGAGCACCGTTTTGAGGCGCTCCTCGAACTCGCCGCGATACTTGGCGCCGGCCACCAGCGCTCCCATGTCGAGCGCCACGATGCGCTTGTGCTTGAGCCCCTCCGGCACGTCGCCGCGCACGATGCGCTGGGCCAGCCCCTCGACGATCGCCGTCTTGCCCACGCCGGGCGGGCCGATCAGCACGGGGTTGTTCTTCGTCCGGCGCGAGAGGATCTGGATCACCCGGCGGATCTGCTCGTCGCGGCCGATGACGGGATCGAGCTTGCCCTGCTCGGCCATCGCCGTGAGGTCGCGCCTCGGCCACGGGGCCGTCCCTGGCAACCTCCACCAGCGCCAGCAGCAGGTGCTCGACGCTCACGAACTCGTCCTTCATCCGCTGGGCCTCGGCCGCGGCCGCGTTCAGCACCTCGTTGACCCGCGGCGAGATGTAGACCTGCCCGGCCGGGGCGCCGGAGCCGGAGACCCGGGGCATGCGCTCGATCGCCTGCTGGATCCGCTGCGTCAGCGCCGCCGGGCTCGCGCCCGCTTTCTCGACGGCGCGCGCCGCGATGCCGTCCTTCTGGCCGAGCAGCGCGGCAGCCAGGTGCTCGACCTCGATCTGCTGCTGGCCCTGGCGCTGGGCCAGGCTCTGGGCCTGCCGGACCGCATCCTGCGCCATCGCCATTCTCCTCGCGCTACCTGTTCACTTCGCGGCGGAGGCGGCCCAGGTCGGCCTCGAGCTGGTCCAGCCGATCCACCAGATCCACGATGATGGCGGCGCCCACGAGGTTGACGCCGAGGTCGCGGTGCAGGCGGCGCAGCCGCCGCAGGCGGGCGGCGGTCGCCGCCGTGAAGTCCGCGGCGCCCGGCGCGCTCGGCTCGACCAGCCCGAGCTGCACCAGGCGCGTCAGGCGCGCCGGACTGATCCCGGCGGCCGTGGCCAGCTGCTCGGCCGACAGGCGGACCTCGGCCACCACCATCGGGCGCGCGACGATCGTCTTCATGCGCGCGCTCGCCTTCATGTGCGCGCCGGCTGGTCGGCGGGGGCGCCGGAGGCCCGCTTGAGCGCCTCGAACGCTTCCCGCTCGGCGGCGGTCGGCCGCTCGGGCACGACGATGCGCGCGACCGCGTGGAGATCGCCGCGGCTGCCGTCCGCGCGCGGCAGCCCGCGGCCGCGCAGCCGCAGGCGCCGGCCGCTCTGCGTCCCCGGCGCCACCCGCAGGGTCACCGACCCGTCCGGCGTCTCGATCCTCACCGGACCGCCGAGCACGGCCTGCCACGGCCACAGCGGCAGGTCCATCTCGAGGTCGTCGCCGCGGACCCGGTAGCGCGGGTGCGGGACGAGACCGACGCGAAGATAGAGGTCGCCGGGCGGGCCGCCGTTCACTCCGGGCTCACCCCGGCCGGCCACGCGCAGGACCGTTCCCTCCCGCGCCCCCCGGGGGATCTCGACCTCGACGGTGCGCCCCTCGCCGAGCGTGACCCGGCGGCGGCCGCCCCGCCGCAGCTCCTCCAGCAGCACCGGCAGCTCGCCCTCGACGTCCGCGCCCGGGATGGTGAAGCGGACCCCGTCGCGGCCGCCGCGGCCCCCGCGCGGCCGGCCGAAGAGCGAGGCGAAGAAGTCGCTGACGTCGCCGATGTCCTCCCACTCCGTCGGCCCGGCCCCCGACGGTCCCGTCGCGCTTCGCCAGGCGCCCGCCCCCCCGGCCGGCGGCGTGAAGTCGCTGCCGCTCTTCCACCTGGCCCCGAGCGCGTCGTACTTCGCGCGCTTGTCGGGGTCGCTCAGGACCTCGTAGGCCTCGTTGATGTCCTTGAAGCGCTCGGCGGCCTGCGGGCGCTCAGCGGCCGTCTTGAGGTCCGGATGGTGCTTGCGCGCGAGCTGGCGGTAGGCCTTCTTGATCTCGTCGGCCGTCGCCCCCCGGGGCACACCCAGCGTCTCGTAGTAGTCGCGGAACTTGACCGCCATCAGTCGCCGTCGTCCGGGGCCGTGACGACGACGACCTGGGCCGGACGCAGGAGCGTGTCGCCGAGCCGCCAGCCGCGCCGGACCTCGCGCGCGACGGTTCCCGGCGCAGCCCGGCCGGACGGCACCGTGGCGACGGCCTCGTGCACCTGGGGATCGAATGGGCGCCCGACGCTCTCGACGGGCTCCACGCCGGCCTCGCGCAACGCGTTGACGAACAGGCGGTGGGTGGCGGCCACGCCCTCGTAGAAGTCGGGGTCGGTGGAGCCGGCGGCGAGCGCGCGCTCCAGCGTGTCGAGCACCGGCAGCAGGGGCAGCAGCGCCGCGCGCCGGCTCTCGTGGCGGGCCGCCTCGTGCTCGCGCGCCGTGCGACGGCGCGCGTTCTCGAAGTCCGCTCGCAGCCGCAGGTGACGCTGCCGGGCCTCGTCGAGCGCCTGCCGCAGGCGCTCGACGTCCTCGACCTCGACGGCCCGGGGCTCCCGGTCGGCCTCGGCGGCGTCCATGCGGTCAGCCGGCCTTGCGCTCATCGGTGTCCTCGAACTCGGCGTCCACGACATCCCCGTCGTGGGGTCCGGACTGCGGTCCGGATGATCCCGGCGGGCGGCCGGCGCCGGCACCCGCCGCGGCGCCGCGGGATGCGGCCTGGGTGAGCGTCTGGGCGGCCCGCATCAGGCTCTCTTGCGCGCGGCGGAGGCGCTCGATGTCCTCGCCCTGGAGCGCCGCCCGCGCCTCCTCGAGCGCCCGCTCGACCTCCTGCCGCTCGGCGTCGGACAGCGCGGCGCCCTGTTCGGCCAGCGCGCGCTGGGTCGAGTAGACGAGCGAGTCGGTCTGGTTGCGCAGCTCGATCTCCTGCCGGCGCCGTGCGTCCTCGGCGGCGTTGGCCTCGGCCTCCCGCACCTTGCGCTCGACCTCTTCCTTGCTGAGGCCGGACGAGGCGGTGATGGTGATCTGCTGCTGCTTGCCGGTGGCCTGGTCCTTGGCCGACACGTTGAGGATGCCGCTGGCGTCGATGTCGAACCCCACCTCGATCTGCGGCACTCCCCGCGGCGCCGGCGCGATGCCGGTCAGCTGGAAGCGGCCCAGCGTCCGGTTGTCCCGGGCGAGCGGGCGCTCGCCCTGCAGCACGTGCACCTCCACCCCCGGCTGGTTGTCGGCGGCCGTGGTGAAGGTCTCGGTCTTCCGGGTGGGGATCGTCGTGTTGCGCGGGATCAGGACCGTCGTGACGCCGCCCTGGGTCTCCACTCCGAGCGACAGCGGGGTGACGTCGAGGAGCACGACGTCACGGACGTCGCCGGCGAGGACCCCGGCCTGGATGGCGGCGCCGACGGCGACGACCTCGTCGGGGTTCACGCCTCTGTGGGGCTCCCGGCCGAACAGCTGCGTCACCACCTCCTGCACCTTGGGCATCCGCGTCTGGCCGCCGACCAGCACGACCTCGTCGATGTCCTTGGCGGTCACGCCGGCGTCCTTCATCGCCTGCTGGCACGGCGGGATGGTCCGCTCGACGAGATCGCCCACCAGCGCCTCCAGCTTGGCCCGGGTCAGGGTCATCACGAGATGCTTGGGGCCGCTGGCGTCGGCGGTGATGAAGGGCAGGTTGATCTCCGTCTGCAGGGTCGAGCTCAGCTCGATCTTGGCCTTCTCGGCCGCCTCCTTGAGCCGCTGCAGCGCCATGCGGTCCTTGCGGAGATCGATGCCGTGCTCCCGCTTGAACTCCTCGGCGATCCAGTCCATCACGCGCTGATCGAAATCGTCGCCGCCCAGGTGGGTGTCGCCGTTGGTGGCCTTGACCTCGAACACGCCCTGCCCGATTTCCAGGATCGAGATGTCGAAGGTGCCGCCGCCGAGGTCGTAGACGGCGATCTGCTCGTCGTTCTTCTTGTCCAGCCCGTAGGCCAGCGCGGCGGCGGTGGGCTCGTTGATGATGCGCGGCACCTCGAGGCCGGCGA
>DASWJN010000281.1:0-1677 GCA_036397135.1 Candidatus Methylomirabilota bacterium | reverse complement strand
TCGACGGCCCCCTCCGAAGCCTCCCCCAACGATCGATGGCGCCGGCAAAGCCGGCGCTCGGAGCGGCCGTTCATCCCGCGAGGAGGTCATTGCGTGAAGCAGGTACTTCCCGCCCCGCTCGGCTTCGGCTCCGCAGCACTCGTCGTGGTCCTTGGGATGATCCTCGTCGCGCCGGCCGAAGGGCCGGGGGCGCAGGTGGGGAGAGGTGGTTGATCGACAACGAGCGGGTGACGGTGGTGGAGTTCGTGTTTCCGCCGGGGTTTCGGGGGGAGGAGCACGAGGCGCCGGTGGACGAGTTCGCGTACGTCGTCGAGGGGGAGTTCGCGGTGGTGACCAAGGGGCAGGGCAAGCGGGTGGTGCGGCGGGGGGAGACCGAGTGGGCGCCGCGGGGCGTCGTCCACTACTCGGTGAACGAGAGCGGGAAGCCGGCACGGGTGCTCGTCGTGCTGCTGAAAGGGCGGTGAACGCATGCGCCTGGTGACCTATCGCAAGGGATCGTCCCGGCCACGGGTGGGGGCGCTCGCCGGCGACGCGGTGCTCGACCTCGGGGCGCTCGCCGCCGATCTCGCGCGGGAGCGCGGGACCGTCCGCCGCGGCCGCGGCGGCTTTCCCGGGACGATGCTGGAGCTGATCCAGGGGGGAGCGGATGCGCTGACCGCCGCCCGGGCGGCGCTCGGCCATGGCGAGGCGATGCTCGGGCGCGACGGCGTCGGGGCGCTGGTCGAGCGCAAGCTGGGCGCGCCGGCGGCGAGGGTGCGGCTGGAGGCGCCCATCCCGCGGCCCGCCCGCAACGTCTTCTGCCTGGGCCGCAACTACAAGGAGCACGCGGCCGAGCGCGGTGCCGAGGCGCCGGCGCACCCGGTCTACTTCACCAAGGCGCCGGAGACGGTGGTGGCGCCGGGCGCCGAGGTGATCCACCACGCGGCGACGAAGGAGCTGGACTACGAGGTCGAGCTGGCCGTGGTGATCGGCGCCGCCGGGCGCGACGTCCCACGCGAGCGCGCGCTGGAACACGTGTTCGGCTACACGATCGTCAACGACGTGACCGCGCGCGACCTCCAGAAGCGCCACGGCCAGTGGTTCAAGGGTAAGTCGCTCGACACCTTCTGTCCGATGGGTCCGGTGCTGGTCACCGCCGACGAGATCCCCGATCCCCAGGCGCTGTCCGTGGCCATGCGGATTAACGGCGAGACCCGGCAGTCCAGCCACACCTCCAAGATGATCTTCCCGGTGGACGAGTGCATCGCCGTGCTCTCGCTCGGCTTCACGCTCCTGCCGGGCGACGTCATCGCCACCGGCACCCCGGAGGGCGTGGGCGCCGCGCTCGGCAAGTTCCTCACGGCGGGCGACCGGATGGAGGCCGAGGTGGAGCGCATCGGCGTCCTGGCGAACAGGGTCGTG
This sequence comes from Candidatus Methylomirabilota bacterium, assembly GCA_036397135.1. Classification (GTDB taxonomy): domain Bacteria; phylum Methylomirabilota; class Methylomirabilia; order Rokubacteriales; family CSP1-6; genus AR5. The sequence continues at coordinate 276 of DASWJN010000281.1, read as the reverse complement.
GCGCCGGGCTAACGACTCTCGTGGAACCAGGTGACGCCGGGGGTCGGGCGCGGGGGCCGCGGGCGCGCCGGCATGGCTCGCCGGTCGCCGTAACTCGCTCCGGGCCCGGCTCGCTCGAGCCCCCATCCCCCCGAGGGGGGCTGGGGCGCAGCCCGGTCGACTCGTGAGCGGCTCGCTCGCCGCGTCCTGCGCTCGAACGGCGCCGACGGCTCGCTTCCGACCAAGCCAGTGAATCTCGTGAAACGTGGTGACGCTGGGGATGGAGCGCGGGGGGGG
>DASWJN010000280.1:0-1762 GCA_036397135.1 Candidatus Methylomirabilota bacterium | reverse complement strand
GGTCGCCGTGGCCCGCATCTACGACGGCGTGCACTACCGCTTCTCGACCGTCGCCGGCTCGATGATGGGCAAGAAGATCGGCGAGCTGGCGGTGAAGACCGCCCCCCGACCGATCCGCTGAACGCGTCAGCCTGCCGGGGGGAGCCGCGTCTGGCGGCTACCCCTCGTACATCTCGCGCTTCGCGATGCCGCGCTGGAACGCCAGGTACTGCTCGCGGGTCATCGGCGGGTTCGCGGTGCTCAGCACCTCGCGGGCGCCGGCGGCGCCGTCGGCCAGCAGGTCGATGGCCATCGCGGCCAGGCCCTTGGCGATGCCGAGGTAGGCGAGCTGCTGGTCGACGATCTGGTAGTCGGCGCCGTGGCCGGAGCCGGTGGCGCCGCCCATGTAGGGGTGCAGCACCGGCATCACCATGCTGAGATCGCCCATGTCGGTCGAGCCGGTGCGGTGGCCGATCTGGCGGTAGTGCTCGGCGCCGACCAGTTCGGCGGCGTTGGCCTGGTACATCTTCGCCATGGTGGCGTCGCACGTCATCGGCATGTAGCCGGGCAGCGTCTCGATCTCGACCTTCGCGCCCAGCGCGAGCGCGCCCGCCCGCAGCGCCCGATCCACCTTCCGGTTGGCGTCGAGGATCGCCTCGACCGTGCGCCCGCGCACGTAGGTCTCCAGGCGCACCTCGCCGGGGATCACGTTCACCTGGGATCCGCCGTGGGTGATGATCGGGTGCACGCGGATGGTGTCCTCATCGCGGAAGGTCTCGCGGATGGCGTTGATGGCGGCCAGGCCGATCTGGGCGGCGTAGAGCGCGTTGATCCCCTGGTGGGGCGCGCCGCCGGCGTGGGAGGCGCGGCCGAGGTAGCGCACGGTCTTCACGATGCAGCCGTTGTTGGAGGCCGGCACGCCGGTCTTGCCGTCCTCGGGGCGCGAGGTCATGTGGATCATCATCGACAGGTCGACGTCGTCGAAGTGCCCCAGGCGCAGCAGCTCGGGCTTGCCGCCCAGGAACTCGAGCTTGCCGGCCCGCGCCTGCCCGACCCGCCACTCGACGTCCCCGTACTCCTCGGCCGGCACCGCGAAGAACACCACGCGCCCCGCGAGGTGGTCGAACGCCTTGCTGTCGAGCAGGCCCATGGCGGCGCCCAGCATCCCGGCCACCTGGGCGTTGTGACCGCAGGCGTGGGCGGCACCGGTCTGGGGATCGGCGACCGGATGGCCGGTGACCACGAGCCCGTCGAGCTCGCCCAGCAGCGCGAAGGTCGGTCCGGCGCCCGCGCGCCCGGCGGCGTCGGCCCGCACCCCGGTCATCGCCAGCCCGCCCTTGGGCTGAAGTCCGAGCCGGCCGAACGCTGCCTCGACGAGGCGCGCCGTCTTGACCTCCTTGAAGCCCAGCTCGGGCGTCTTGCGGATCTGCTCGCCGAGCCCGATGATCTCCTCGCCCCGCCTGTCGATCGCCGCGTACACGCGCTGCTTCAGCTCGGCCCTGGTCATGGTCGTTCTCCGTTATGCCAGCCCGGTGGCCCGCATGGCGCGACGGTACGCCACCGCCACCGCGTCGAAGCGCAGGTGCAGCTCGGCGGCCAGGTCGAACGGGACCGCCTCCGGCCGCTGCGACTCCACCACCCGCTGGTCCTGGGCGAAGATCACGCGCTCGAACTCCTGCATCACGTCGTCGGGCTGGTCGAGGTTGTAGTTGCGCGCCACCAGACAGTACCCGATGCACCGGTCGGGCGCCACCGGCTGGGAGGCGAAGAAGTAGACCATCCG
>DASWJN010000279.1:0-3848 GCA_036397135.1 Candidatus Methylomirabilota bacterium | reverse complement strand
ACGGGATCACTCATGGGCTCTTCGTGCTCTGTGCGTTCACGCGTCGGCGGCGCGAGAGGGGAGCGAACGCCGCTCCCCCCGCCACCCCCCACCGGGAGCGGTCGGGGCCGCTTACGGGATCGCTCATGGGCTCTTCGTGCTCTGGGCGTTCACGCGTCGGCGGCGCGAGAGGGGAGCGAACGCCGCTCCCCCCGCCACCCCCCACCGGGAGCGGTCGGGGCCGCTTACGGGATCACTCATGGGCTCTTCGTGCTCTGTGCGTTCACGCGTCGGCGGCGCGAGAGGGGAGCGAACGCCGCTCCCCCCGCCACCCCCCACCGGGAGCGGTCGGGGCCGCTCACGGGATCGCTTACGGGGCCGCTGATGGAATGGCTCATACGCTGTTCGTGCTCTCGCCGTTCACGCGCTGGCGTAGCCAGGCGGGGAGGGCGGCGAGGTCGGTCAGGCGAGCGACCGGGGTGATCTTCCAGCGCGTGAGATCGGTGTCCCGGGGGCGATAGGCGACGAAGGGGATCCCGGCGGCCTGGGCGGCGAGACCGTCCACCCAGGAGTCGCCCACGACGACGGCGTCGCGCGCAGCGCCGAAGTGCTCGGCGATGACGCGCCAGCCGTCGGGATCGGGCTTGAGCGCGCGCATCTCGTCGCGGGTGACGACGAGGTCGAAGGCCGGCAGCAGGCCGAACCGCGCCAGCGCGCCGCCGGTGATCTCGCGGGCGTTGTTGGTCCACACCGCCGTCACGAAGCCCGCCGCCCCCGCCCCCTCCACGGCCTCGCGCGCGCCCGGCTCGAGCGAGGCCACGTCCATGGCCCGGCGCTCGTGGTCGAGCGCGATCTCCCACAGGGGCTTGGCGACGTCGGGCGCGTGGGCCTGGCACCAGGCCAGCAGCTCGCCCACGCGGTAACGGTCGGGCCGGGACGGCAGAGGGCCGCAGCGGCGCTCCAGCAGGGCCCGCATGTCCAGGGCCATCGCCGCCAGGTCCAGCGGGGTGTTCACCAGCGTGTGGTCGAGGTCGAAGACGCACAAACGCACGCCCAGACTTTACTATGCCCGTGCTACGCTCGTTGACATGAAGCGCCGCCTGGCGATCGTGCCGGCCCTCGCTGCGCTCCTGGCCCTGACATCCGTCGTCCCCGTGTGGGCTCTGGAAGAGGCCGACCGCCTCTTCATGGTCGGCGAGCGGGCACTGGCCGACCGCTTCTACCCGGTCGCCCGCCGCACCCTGGAGCGTTTCGTCGCGCAGTACCCCCGCGACCCGCGGCTGCCGCGCGCGGCCGTGCTGCTCGGCCGGACTCAGCTCGCGCTCGACGCCCCCCAGGCGGCCCTCGACGCCTTCACTCGCGCGCTCGGTGTTCCGCCACCGCCGGCCGACGTGCTGGAGGCGAAGTTCTGGCAGGCCGAGGCGTTCTTCCGGCTCAAGCGCTTCGCGGAGGCCCGGGCCGCCTACGACGAGGTCCTCCGCACCGACGCCGCCTCGCCGCTGGCGGCCGACGCGCTGTACGGCTTCGCGTGGTGCGAGCTGCAGCTCCAGCGGCCCGAGCCCGCGGTCACCGCCTTCCGCGATTTCCTGACCACCTGGCCCGAGCACGCGCTGGCCCCGACCGCGACGCTGCAGGCGGCGCGCGCGCTCATCGAGCTGAACCGGGTCGGCGAGGCGCTGCCGCTGCTGACGCCGTTCTCGGGTAAGTACCCCGACTCGAAACTTATTCCCGACGTGCAGTACCTGGTGGGGTGGGCCAAGTTCAACGACGGCGATCCCCGGGGCGGGCTCGCCGACGTGCGGGCCTTCTTAGCCGCCCATCCCAAGCACCCCCAGGCACCGGCGGCCCGCCTGCTCGTCGCGCGGGCCGCCAGCAAGTACGGCGACCGCGCGCAGATGCAGCAGGGGTACGGCACGCTCATGGCCCAGGAGCCACCCACGGCCGAGGACCTCTACGACGCGGCCACGATCGCCTCGCGCCTAGCCAAGCCCAAGGAGCTGGACGCGGCGTGGAGCAAGCTCAGGGCCCACTTCCCGGAGCACTCGCTGACGCGCCGCCTGGCGCTCGACCTCGCGGAGGCCGCCTTCCGGCAGAAGAGCTGGAAGGACACCGCGGCCCTCGGCCGGACCGCCGCGGAGAGCGAGGAGGACGCCGTGCGCGCGGGCGCCTGGCTGCTGGTGGGAGAGTCGGAGCTGAAGCTCCAGCACTACTCGCAGGCGGCCCAGGCGTTCGAGGCGGTCGGCGCAGTCAGCGACGTGGAGGCCAGCGTGCGTTACCGCGCGCTGGCCGGCCTCGGGCTGGCGCGCGAGCAGCAGAAGGAGTGGAAGGCGGCGCTGAGCGCCTACGAGGCCGTCGCCAGCCAGACTCCCGACGCCGGCCTGCGCGACTGGGCGCGTGAGCGGGTGGCGGAAGTCATGAAGCAGCTTCCGAAGCCGCGCACCGGGGCACCGGCCAAGGGCGCGGCGCCCAAGCGCTCCGAGCCGGTCAAGCCGGCCGCCAAGCCGGCGGGGAAGAACTCGTGAGGCTCGCGTTCGCGCTCGCCGCCGTCTGGCTCGGGCTGGCCGCCGCCGGCCCGCGGCCGTTCCTGCCCCCGCCTCCCGACCTCGCGCCGCTCGTGCCGTTCGTCGCCGCGCCGCTCGACAAGCCGCCCGTCATCGCCGACGCCCCCCTGCCGCCGACGCCGGCCGAGCTGCCACCGCTGCCGCCGGCGGCGCTCGTGCTCCCCGCCGCCGAGAAGCCCGCCGCCTTCGTGCAGCCGCCTCGCACGCTGCCCTGCATCGTCGGCGCCTGGATCGGCGTGGCCTCGGAGTCGCTGGAGTGCGGCCGGGCGCGCTTCCAGCGCGGCGAATACGAGGAGGCCGCCCGCGCCCTCGAGAGCGCCACCCGGCCGGGCGGCGATTTCCACGTCCTGCGCGAGGCGCGGTACTGGCTCGGCGAGACGTACTACCGGCTCGGCCGCATCGAGCAGGCCGACTGGCTCTTCCGCCAGGTCGCCCAGGACGGTCCCCGCCTGGACTGGAGCGTGTGGGCCCTGCACTCCAGCGGGTGGACGGCGCTGCGGGTGGGCGACGTCGCCCGCGCCCGGGAGGCGTTCGCGGGCGTCCTCAACGGCGCCGTCCCGGCCCCGATCGAGGCCTGGGCGCGCCACGGCCTCGGGCTCGCCGCCTACGCGCTCGGCCGTCACGAGGAGGCCGAGCAGGCGTGGGCGCTGATGCTGCAGCGGGGAGCGCCGGCGGCGCTCGCGCGCGACGTCGTGTTCTGGCACGGCGAGGCGCTCGGTCGCGTGGGCCAGGCAGACCGGGCGGCCGCCACGCTCAAGCGGTTCCTCGAGGGCGGCACGCACGCGCTCGTCCCCGCCGGTCAGCTGCGCCTGGCGTGGTGGACGCTGGCGGCCCGCCGCGGGCCCGAGGCGCTCGCCGCGTTCCGCGCCTATCTCGCCCAGCCGCCGTCGGTCATCAGCCGCGAATGGGGCGAGGCCGGGCTCGCGCTGGCCCAGCTGACCACGGGCGACTGGGCGGGCGCCCGCGCCACGGCCGCCTCGCTCAACGCGCAGCGCTCGCCGCTGGCGCTGCCGCTGCTGCTACGGATCCTCCGCGCCGCGCTCGACGCGCCGCCGACCGCCGAGACCGAGCGCGTCGTGCAGGAGTTGCTGGCCGGATCACTGACGCCGTCCGTGCGCGGCTGGGTGCTCCTGGTCAAGGGCGAGATCGATCGGGCCGCGGGCAACCGCGACGAGGCGCGCACGCAGTTCGACCTGGCGCGCCAGGTCGCCGGTCACACGCCGGTCGGCTGGCAGGGAGCGTTCCGGCTGGCCCGCGTCAACTTCGAGCTGCGGGAGTTCCAGCAGGCGCTCGCCGATCTGCGTCCGC
>DASWJN010000278.1:0-12887 GCA_036397135.1 Candidatus Methylomirabilota bacterium | reverse complement strand
CGGGTCGGGCGCCTCGCCGTACTGGATGGCCACGATCGTGTCGTACAGCTTCTGGGCCAGCTCGCCGATCCTGCCCTGGTTCACCACGATCCGCCGGCCCTGGTAGGCCAGCTCGCCCACCGGCGAGATGACGGCGGCGGTTCCGGTCGCCCACACCTCGCGCAGGCGGCCGTCGTCGGCCGCCGCCACGACCTCGTCGATCGTGATCTGCCGCTCCGCCACCCGCACGCCCCAGCTGCGCATCAGGGCCAGCGCGGAGTCCCGCGTCACGCCGGCCAGGATGGTGCCGCCCAGCGGCGGGGTGATCACCTCGTCGCCGACCCGGAGCATGATGTTGGAGGTGCCGACCTCCTCGATGTACTTGTGGTGGACGCCGTCCAGCCACAGCACCTGGGTGAAGCCCTCGTGCTTGGCCTCCTCGGCGGCGTACAGGCTGGCCGCGTAGTTGGCCGAGGTCTTCGCCTCGCCGAGCCCGCCGGCGCACGCCCGCACGTAGTTGTCGATCACCTTGATCCGGGTGGGGGCCAGGCCTTCGGGGTAGTAGGGGCCCACCGGCGACAGGATCACGTAATACAGATACTGCCGGGCCGGCCGGACGCCGAGGAACGGCTCGCTGGCAATGACCGTCGGGCGGAGGTAGAGCGAGGTCCCCACCGACGACGGCACCCAGTCACGGTCGACATCCACCAGCGTCGTCCACGATCTGAGGATGAGCTCGGGGTCGAGGGGGGGGATGCACATCCGCCGGGCGGTCCGGTTGAGGCGGTCGACGTGCTGCTGCGGGCGGAACAGGCGGATCGCGCCGTCCTTGCCGCGGAACGCCTTGAGCCCCTCGAACAGCGACTGTCCGTAGTGCAGCACGGCGGTGGCCGGATCGAGCGGCAGCGGGCCGTACGGCTCCACCCGCGGGTCGTACCAGCCCTTCTCCTCCTCGAAGTCCACCACGACCATGTGGTCGGTGAACACGGTGCCGAAGGACAGATCCTTGTCCTTCGGCCGGTCCTTCTTGCGCGTGGTCCTCGTGATCCGGATCGGCTCGCTCATCGTCTTCCCCCTCACCCTGTCTGCGCCCGACCGCCGCAGCGCCGGAGCCCTGCGCAGGCGCTCCGGCGGCACATCAGAAAATAATGGGCTCGCGGTAGAGCCCGAACACCTGGCGATAGACGTCGGCGACCTCGCCCAGGCTGGCGTAGTCCTTGACGGCGTCGACCAGCACCGGCATGACGTTGCCGCCGTGGCGGCACGCCTCGGCCAGCTGCTTGAGGCGTCGTTCGACCTTCCCCATGTCCCGCGACGCCTTGAAGCGCCCCACCCGCTCGATCTGCTCCAGCTCGACCCGCTCGTCGATGCGCAGGTAGTTGATCGGCTTCTCGACCGGCATCACGTACTTGTTCACGCCGACGGTGACCTTCTGCCCGCGGTCGTCCATGAGCTGGTAGCGGTAGGCGGCGTCGGCGATCTCCTTCTGGGGGTACCCCTGGTCGATGGCCCGCACCATGCCGCCCATGGCGTCGATCCGCGCGATGTATTCGAGGGCGGCGGCCTCCATCTGGTCGGTCATGCGCTCGAGGTAGTAGGAGCCGCCCAGCGGGTCGATCGTGAGCGCCACGCCCGTCTCCTCGGCGATGATCTGCTGCGTGCGCAGCGCCACCGTCACCGCGTCCTCGGTCGGCAGCGCCCACGTCTCGTCGTAGGAGTTGGTGTGCAGCGACTGGGCGCCGCCCAGCACCGCCGCCAGCGCCTGCAGGGCCACCCGCGCGATGTTGTTCAGCGGCTGCTGGGCGGTAGCCGACACGCCGGCGGTCTGGGTGTGGGTGCGCAGCCGCATCGACTCCGGCTTCCGGGCGCCGTAGCGCTCCTTCATGAAGCGCGCCCACATCCGCCGGGCCGCCCGCAGCTTGGCGATCTCCTCGAAGAAGTCGTTGTGGATGTCGAAGAAGAACGACAGGCGGGGGCCGAAGCGGTCCACGTCGAGCCCGCGGGCCAGCGCCGCCTCGACGTAGCCGAGGCCGTCGGCCAGCGTGAAGGCCAGCTCCTGCACCGCCGTCGCGCCCGCCTCCCGGATGTGGTAGCCGGAGATCGACACCGGGTTGAAGCGAGGCACGTGGTTGGTGGTGAATTCGATCATGTCGGTGACGATCCGCACGGCCGGCTCGGGCGGACAGATCCATTCCTTCTGGGCGATGAACTCCTTGAGCATATCGTTCTGCATGGTGCCGCCGAGCCGGTCCCAGGCCACGCCCTGCCGGTCGGCGACGGCCAGGTACATGGCCAGGGCCACCGAGGCCGTGCAGTTGATCGTCATCGACGTGGTGACGTCGCCCAGCGGGATGTCGGCGAACAGCCGCTCGAAATCGTCGAGCGTGGAGATCGACACGCCTTCCTTGCCGACCTCCCCCCGCGCGCGGGGGTGATCCGCGTCGTACCCCATCAGCGCCGGCATGTCGAACGCCGTCGACAGCCCGGTCTGGCCCTGCGCCAGCAGATACTTGAACCGGGCGTTGGTGTCCTCCGGTCTCCCGAAGCCGGCGAACATCCGCATCGTCCACAGCCGTCCCCGGTACATCGTCGGGTAGACGCCGCGCGTGAACGGGTACTCGCCGGGCCGCCCGAGCTTCGCGTCGGGCGACCAGTCGCCGAGGTCCGCGGGCGTGTAGAGCGGCTCGATCGGGATGCCCGACAGCGACTCGAACGGCACCGGCCGCTCGGGGTCCTTGGCCTCACTCATGCGCCCAGCACCTCCCGCGCGATGACGAGCTTCTGGATCTGCGACGTGCCCTCGTAGAGCTGCGTGATCTTGGCGTCGCGGAAGCAGCGCTCGACCTCGTAGTCCTTGATGAAGCCGTAGCCGCCGTGGACCTGGATGGCGTCGGTCGTGACCTTCATCGCCATCTCGGCGCAGAACAGCTTGGCCATGGCGGCCTGCTTCGTGAAGGGCGCGCCGCGGTCCTTGAGCGTCGCCGCCTGCAGGCACAGCAGGCGCCCGCCGTCGATCGCCGTGGCCATGTCGGCCAGCATCCACTGCACCATCTGGTGCTGGCCGATCGGCACCCCGAACGCCTTGCGCTCGCGCGCGTAGGCCACCGCGCGCTCGTAGGCGCCGGCGGCGATGCCGACGGCCTGGGCGCCGATGCCGATGCGGCCGCCGTCGATGGCGCTCAGCGCCACCCGGAACCCCTGGCCCTCCTCGCCGATCCGGTGGGCCGCCGGCACCCGGCACTCCTCGAACACCAGCTCGGCGGTGTCGGAGGCGCGGATGCCGAGCTTGTCCTCGATCTTCGACACCGTGAAGCCCGGGGTGCCCTTCTCGACGACGAAGGCGCTGATCCCATGGCGGGCCTTCTCCCGGTCCGTCTGGGCGAACACCAGCGCGAACGACGCCTCGCGGCCGGTGGTGATGAACAGCTTGCGTCCCGTGATCACGTAGTGATCGCCGTCCCGGCGGGCGGTGGTGGCCTGGTTGGAGGCGTCGGAGCCGGCCTGCGGCTCGGTCAGCGCGAAGCACCCGAGGACGTGGCCGGAGGCCACCGGCTTGAGGAACCGCGCACGCTGCTCGTCGGTGCCGAACTTCAGCACCGGGTCGCCGTACAGCGAGTTGTTGACCGACATGACCACCGCGTGGGAGGCGCACGCCCGGGCGATCTCCTCCAGCGCCACGACGTAGGACACGACGTCGGCACCGGCGCCGCCCCAGCGCTCCGGCACCGCGATGCCCATGAGCCCCAGCTCGCCCATCCGCTTGACGGTCTCGTGGGGGAAGCGCGCGTCCCGGTCGATCTCGGCGGCGATGGGGCGGATGTGCCCGGCGGCGAACTCCCGCGCCATCGCCTGGATCATCGCCTGCTCGTCGGTCAGCTGCAGGTTCATCGTCGTGTCTCGTTACTTCTCCAGAAGCCGCTTGAATTCCCGGGTCAGCTCCGGCACCACCTCGAACAGGTCGGCCACGATGCCGTAGTCGGCGATCTTGAAGATGGGCGCCTCGGGGTCCTTGTTGACCGCCACGATCACCTTGGACGTGCGCATGCCGGCCAGGTGCTGGATCGCGCCGGAGACGCCGAAGCCCATGTAGAGCTTGGGCGAGATCGTGCGGCCTGTCTGGCCGATCTGGAAGCGGTGCGGCCGCCAGCCGGCGTCCACGGCCGCCCGCGAGGCGCCGACGGCGGCGCCGATGACGCCCCCCAGCTCCTCGAGGATCACGTAGTTCTCGGGGCCCTTCATGCCGCGGCCCCCCGAGAGCACCAGCTCGGCCTCGGTCAGCTCCGGCAATCCGGTCGACGCTTCCTCCCGGCGCTCGACGAACTTCATCTGGGCGGCCGGGACCGTAGGGGCGACGCGCTCCACCGCCGCGCTCTTGTCCGCCCGGGACTCGGCCGGCTTGAAGACGTTCGGCCGCAGCGTGGCCATCCACGGCTGCCTGGCCCAGGTGACCTTCGAGAGCAGCTTGCCCGCGTAGACCGGCCGGGTGGCCACCAGCGTCTCGCCGTCCATGGCCAGCGCCACGGAATCCGCCGACAGCCCCACCCCGAGGCGCGCGGCCAGGCGGGCCATGAACTCGCGCTGGCGGCTGGTCACCGGCGCCAGGATCGCCTTCGGCGATTCCTTCGCCGCCAGCTCGGCCACCGGCGGCGCCCACGTCTCACCGCGGTACGGCGCCAGCGCGGCGTTCTCCAGCAGCCACACCTTCCCGGCGCCCCAGGCGCCGAGCTGGGCGAGCCCTTCGTCGGTCGCCGTGTCCGTCAGCCAGACGGCCTCGACGGGCCCGCCGAGACGCGCCGCCTCGCCGATGACCTCGGCCATCACCTTCTTGGGCATCCCCCTGCGATCGTCCTCGACCACGCACCAGAACGCGCCTGCCATGTCCGGTCTCCCTGGTTAGATAGCCTTCGCGTCCTCGCGCAGAGCGCGGACGAGCTCCTTCACGGCGTCCTTGACGTCTCCCGGAATGATCCGCCCCGGCGGCCGCGCGGGCAGCGCCTCCAGCGCCGTCACGCTCAGCTCCGCCGCCGTCGAGCCCAGCCCGAGGTCGGCGGCCTTCACGTCCTTGACCTCTTTCTTCTTGGCGCCCATGATCCCCTTCAGCGTCGGGTAGCGCGGCTCGTTGATCCCCTTCTGGGCCGACAGCACCGCCGGCAGCGGGAGATCGAACACCTCCAGCCCGCCCTCGACCTGGCGTCCCACCCGCACGTTCCTGGCGTCGGCGTCGACCGCCTCCTCCATGATCCAGGACGCGCACGGCCAGCCCAGCACCTCGGCGAGCTGGGCGCCGGTGGCGCCCATGTCGTCGTCGATGGCCTGGCGGCCGCACAGCACCAGCTGCGGCGCCTCCTGCTTCACCACCGCCGCCAGCGCCCGCGCCGTGGTCAGCGTGTCGGCGGCGGCCAGCGCGGGGTCGTTGACGTGGATGGCGCGGTCGCAGCCCATCGCCAGCACCGAGCGCAGCGCCTCCTTGACGCGATCGGGGCCGAGCGAGACGGCCACCACCTCGCCCTGGCCGCGCTTTTCCTTGATCCGCAGCGCCTCCTCGACGGCGAACTCGTCGTAGGGCGAGACGATCCAGGTGATGCCGGCCGTGTCGATCTGCCGGGGGTCGCTCCCGATCTTCACCTGGGTGGCGGTGTCGGGCACCTGCTTGATCGCTACCAGAATTTTCATTCGTTGGCTCCCAGCGAAGCGGCGTCGTAGTGAAGTTCACGGGTGATCCGGAAGCGGTCGCCCGGGATGAAGACGCGATCGAACACGACCGGCTGCCCCGCCGCGTCGAAGGACACGCGCTCGGACTCGAAGGCGGGGGCGCCGGAGGGGCAGCCCAGCGCGCGCGCCTCCCGGCCGCCCAGGCGGACCGCGGAGACGGCCTCGCGGGCGCGCGCGATGACGACGCCGAGCTTGAACTCGAGCACCTGGCTGAGCGGCGTCTCGGCGAGGTCCGACGTGAGCACCTCCTCGCCGAGGCGCGACGGCAGGAACGAGCGCTGCAGGCTCATCGGATGGCCGCCGACCAGGCGCAGCCGCTCCACCATCACGACGCGCGCCCGCGCCGCCACGCCGAGCGCGGCGCTCACGCGGCGGTCGGCCACCGCCGGCCGCGCGTCGAGCACGCGGGTGGCGACCGATTCGCCCTGCGCCGAGAGGTCGCCGGCGAAGCGCCGCCACTGGAGGATGTCGTAGTCGATGGACGGCGCCGCCACGAAAGTGCCCAGGCCGTGCCGGCGGGTGATGAGGTCGTCGCGCTCGAGCAGCTCGAGCGCCTGGCGCAGGGTCATCAGCGTCACGCCGAACTCGCGGGCGAGCCGGCGCTGGTTCGGCAGCGGCGCGCCGGCCGCCCACTCGGCGGCGCGGATGCGCTCGCGCAGCGCTTCGGCGATCCGATGGTACCGCGGCAGGCGTGCGTTCACTCGACTCCTCTGTCGGTGTTCTAGAACTCCAAGCCGCCAGCAGGCGTCACGAGCAGCGCCGGTATCGGGAACGCAGAGCAACCACGACAGGGACTTGGGCGCGACCGCGACGACGGGCTCATTGTAGATCGGGGCCCGAAACGCGGCAACTCGATTTCCGGGCCCGATCGGCCGCGCTCACAGCCCCGGCAGGCCCTGGGCCCACCCGGGGATCGGGGGGTAGCGATTCGCAAGGGCGCCTCGCATGTACGACGCCACGAAGCGGTACGGCGCGTCGGCCGAGCTGTTGTCGAACACGAAGGCCTCGTCGGCGAGCGGAATCGCCGCCCGCAGATTGGCCAGCGTCCGTGGGAAGCGCGCGTGGAGTTTCTCGTCGGGGACGTCGTGCCCGCCGTGCCGCACCCGCTGCATGACGCGGGCGACCGACAGCGTGGCGCTCTCCAGGCCGATGAAGACCAGGAAGATCGCAAAGCCGCGACGGCGCGCGCCGGCCAGGAAGCCGACCTTCGCCCCGGCCGGGTCCGAGAAGACGGTCTCGGTGCAGAACGACAGGCCGGCTTCCATGAACGCCGCTCGCAGCTTCTCGGCCTCGGTGAAGCCCTGACGATCGAGATCGCCGGCCGGCGCAGCGGGCGCGGCCGAGCTCAGGGCCCGCGCGATCCGGTCGGCGTTCACGAAGGGCAGTCCGAAATGGGCCAGGTAGGTCTCGAAGAACGTCGACTTGCCGGCGCCGTTCGGGCCGGCCAGGAAAATCAGGACGGGCCCGCTCGCCAGCGCCGCCCTGACCGGCCGGAGCGGGGAAACGCTCACCTACTGGCCGGTGGCGGGCTTGTCCCCACCGGGCACGAACCGGCGGCCCTCCAGCCGGCCCACGGTCCGCGTGCCGTCCGGCAGTATCTCGACGATCGTCCCGGGCGTGGCAGCAGCCGCGTAGATGGGCCCCCCCGGCGCGCGGATGCGCGCCAGCGCGCTTTCGCGATCGATGTCCTCGGCGAGGCGGGCCAGGTGTTCGTGTACCTCCGCCCGATGCACCTGCATCGGGATCGGCAACGTCTTCCCGGCACGCTTGAGCGCGAGCACCTCGCTGTACGACAGGAGGACTTCGACCGCGCGACCGAGCGTTGCCCAGTGCTCGATCTGGGCCGTCGCGGACCTGTGCGCGTCCTTGGCCTCCTGTCGGGCCAGGCCCAGAAGCTTGTCCGAGACCTTCACCGGTGCCGCCATTCCGCCCCCCCCACACCCAGGTAGCATATTACTACTCCGACAGTAGCAGATTACTACCGTGCAACCTGGCGTTCAAACGCTTGCGGGCAAAAGCGTCAGCGCGCGCCGTCGAAGAGGTGGCAGCTGACCTCGCGGCCATGGGCCGGCCGTAACCGGGGCACCTCGTGCGCGCAGCGCGGCATCGCCTGGGGACACCGCGGGTGGAAGCGACAGCCCGCGGGGGGATTGACCGGGCTCGGCACCTCGCCGGGCAGGATGATCTCCTCGTGCGCCTCGTCGGGGTGCGCAGGCAGCGCCGCGGAGAACAGCGCCCGCGTGTAGGGATGCTGGGGGTCGGTGGCGACCGTCTTGGCGGGGCCGTACTCGACGACCTGGCCGAGATACATCACCACGATGGTGTGGCTCATGTGGGCGACGGCGGCCAGGTCGTGAGCGATGAACAGGTAGGCCAGGCCAAGGTCGCGCTGCAGGTCGCGCAGGAGGTTGAGGATCTGGGCGCGGATCGAGACGTCGAGCGCGGAGACCGGCTCGTCGAGGACGACCAGCTTGGGCGACAGCGCCAGCGCGCGGGCGATGGCGATGCGCTGGCGCTGGCCCCCGGAGAACTCGTGGGGGAAGAGGTCGGCCGAGCGGGCGGGCAGCCCGACGAGGTCCAGCAGCCTGGCCACCTGCTGCCGCACCTGCCCGCTGCTCAGCGTCTGGTTGGTGACCAGCGGCTCGACGATGATGTCGCCGACCCGCATGCGCGGGTTGAGCGAGGCGAACGGATCCTGGAACACGGCCTGGACCGAGCGGCGGTACTGGCGGATCCCCTCGGCATCCAGCGTCCGCAACCCGCGGCCCTCGAACCGGATCTCGCCGCTGGTCGGCTCCTCGAGCTTGAGCACCAGCTTGGCCGTCGTCGACTTGCCGCAGCCCGACTCGCCGACCACGCCGAGCGTGCGGCCCGCCTCGATCGTGAACGACACGCCGTCGACGGCGTGCACGACGCCCTTGGCGGTCCCGAACAGCCCCTTGCGGATGGGGAAGTGCTTGGTGACGCCGGTGGCCTCGAGCAGGGTCGTCATCGCGCCCCCGGCGCCACCAGCCAGCAGCGGGCGGTGTGCTGGGCCGCGATCGCGAACGGCGGCGGCGCCTCCTCGCGGCAGCGGTCGAAGACGCGCGGACAGCGCGCCTGGAACGAGCAGCCCGCCGGCAGCGTGGCCAGGTCGGGCGGCTGGCCGTCGATGGCGGTCAGCCGCTCGGGCCCCTCGCCCAGGCGCGGGATCGACTCGATGAGCGCCCGCGTGTAGGGGTGACTCGGGGCGTTGAAGATCTGGCGCACCGGGCCCGACTCGATCACGCGCCCGGCGTACATGACGGCCACGCTGTCGCACATGCGCGCCACGATGCCGAGGTTGTGGGTGATGAAGATCAGGGCGAGGTTGCGCTCGCGCTGGATGTCGCGCAGAAGCTTCAGATACTGGGCCTGGATGGTCACGTCCAGGCTCGTCGTGGGCTCGTCGGCGATCAAGAGCTGCGGCCCGCAGGAAATGGCGATGGCGCCCACGATGCGCTGCCGCATGCCGCCCGACATCTGGTGCGGGTACTCGCGCAGCCGCTGAACGACGGCCGGGATCTTCACGGCCTGCAGCAACTGCCCGGCCCGCTCGCGCGCGCTGCGCCGGCCGACGTGCTCGTGGACGCGGACGGGCTCGGACACCTGGTCGCCGATGGTGAACAGCGGGTTGAGCGAGGCCATGGGGTCCTGCAGGATCATGGCGATGCGCTTGCCGCGGATGCGCCGCATCTCGGCCGGCGACTTGGCGAGGAGATCCTCGCCGGCAAAGCGCATGGAGCCGCTCACGATGCGGGCGGCCGGCGGCAGCAGGCGCAGCAGGGTCAGGGCCAGGGTGGTCTTGCCCGAGCCCGACTCGCCGACCACGCCGAGCGTCTCCCCCGCCCGGAGCGTGAGGGACACCTCGTCCACCGCGCGCACGACCCGGGTGCCCCGGGCCGTCACGTAGTGGGCCGACAGCCGATCCAGCTCGAGGAGCGGAGGCGCGGTCACAGCTGCCGCAGTTGCGGGTCCAGCTTCACGCGCAGCCAGTCGCCGAGGAGGTTGGCGGACAGCACCATGAGCACGATGCAGAGCCCCGGGAACACCGTCAACCACCAGTAGCCGGCCATCAACCCCTTCTTGCCGTCGGCCAGCATCAGCCCCCAGGCCGGCTTCGGGGGCGGCACCCCGACGCCCAGGAACGACAGCGCCGCCTCGGTGACGATCACCACGCCCAGCATCAGCGTGGCCAGCACGATCGCCGTGTTCAGCACGTTGGGCAGCAGGTGCCGGCGCATGATCGTCCACTTGGTGCAGTTGGCCACGATGGCCAGCCGGACGAAGTCCCGCTCCTTGAGCGAGAGGACCTCGCCCCGGATCACCCGGGCGTAGCGCGTCCAGTAGACGGCGCCCAGGATGATGATGATGTTGAACTCGCTCGGCCCCACGATGGCCGCCAGGAAGATCGCGAAGGTCAGCGCCGGCAGCGCCAGCCAGGTGTCGGTGACCCGCATGATGACCTGGTCCACCCAGCCGCCCAGGTAGCCGGACAGGATGCCCAGCGAGGTGCCGAGGACGCCCGCGAAGATGACCGCGGTGAAGCCGACGATGACCGACACCCGGGCGCCGAAGATCAGCCGCGAGAGGACGTCGCGGCCGATGTGATCGGTGCCCAGCAGGTACTCGCTGCTCCCGCCCACCGACCAGGCGGGAGGCTTGAAGCGCTGGGCGAGCGCGCCGATCTCCGGGTTGTGGGGGGCGACCAGGTCGGCGAACACGGCCAGGAGCAGCAGGGTGGCCACGATCGCGATCGGCACCAGGGGAAGCCCCTGGGCACGCTGGCGGACGGCGCCCAGCCCCAGGCCCAGCGGCAGCGGTTCGGCGGGCGGCAGACGTGCCGGCGCGGGACTAACGCTCATAGCGGATCCTCGGGTCGATGACCGCGTACAGGATGTCGATGACCAGGTTGACGACGACGATCATGGTGCCGGCCAGCAGCACGGTGGCCTGCACCACCGGGAAGTCCCGGAACGCGATGCCCTCGTAGAGCAGCCGGCCGATGCCCGGCCACGCGAAGACCGTCTCGACGACGACGGCCACGTTCACCATGAGCACCAGGTTGATGCCGGCCAGCGTGAGCACCGGGATCAGCGCGTTCTTGAACGCGTGCTTGGCGATCACCAGCGCCTCCGGCAGCCCCTTGAGGCGCGCCAGCTTGACGTACTCGGAGCCGAGCACCTCCAGCATCGAGGAGCGCGTGAGGCGCATGTGGGCGGCGGCGAAGAACCAGCCCAGGGCGAAGGCGGGCATGATCAGGTGCCAGACGGTGCCGGAGCCTGACGAGGGCAGCCAGCCCAGGTAGACCGAGAAGAACAGGATGAGCAGCAACCCCACCCAGAACGACGGCATCGACAGGCCCAGCAGCGCGAAGATCTTCCCGGCGCCGTCCCACCAGCCCCCCACCCGCACGGCCGCCAGGATCCCGCTGGGGATGCCGATGGCGAGCGAGAAGATCATGGCGGCCACCGCCAGCAGCAGCGAGTTGGGCAGCCGGGAGAGGTACAGCTCGAGGACCGGCGTCCGGTAGTAGAAGGAGCGCCCGAAGTCGCCCTGCACCACGTCCCGCACGAAGCTCACGTACTGCACCACCAGCGACCGGTCGAGGCCCAGCTCGATCGTGAGCGCCTCCAGGTCGTCGCGGCTGGCGCCCGGCTCCACCAGCAGGACGGTGGGATCGCCGGTGACCCGGACGAACAGGAAGATCGTGACCGAGAGCAGGACGAGCGAGATGGCCGCGTACCCGAGCCGACGGAAGATGAACCGCTTCATCGCCGTCTCCTACCTCTGCGTGAGCCTCGGCGGTCGCATCCGTCGATCCTCCGCTTCGTTGCGCACAGGACGATCGGCTTCGGGACGAGAAGGTAAGGGATTATCCCCGAATAGAGGGCCGTGTCAACTTTCGGCAACGAATTTCAGCGCAGCGGGGTGGGGCCCGCCCGGAATCGTGCGATTCCGCGCCCGGTACGGCTCTTGCTCCGGGAAGGAAGCGAGTTCAGGCGGCCGGTCGCGGAGGCGGGGCTGCAACACCCCGGGCGTCGCGCCGCTCAACCACCGCCCGACTCGACCGCGCCCATTCGCCCCTGTGGGCGCGGTTTCATTTTTCCGAGGCCAGCCGCTGGCTGAGCGTTGCCAGCGCCTGCAGCGTGCGGCGGGCGGCGCCGCCGTCGATCGACTGGGCGGCCAGCGCCACGCCCTCCTTGAGATCGCGGGCCCGGGCGCCCGCCACCAGCGCCGCGGCGGCGTTCATGAGGACGATGTCGCGCCGGGGACCCGGCTCGCCCTCGAGCAGGCCGCGGATGATCTGCGCGTTCTGCTCGCGGTCGCCGCCCTGGAGGTCCTTGATCGACGCCCGGGGCAGGCCGAAGTCCTCCGGCCGCACCGTGAACGTCCGCACCAGGCCCTCCCGCACCTCCGACACCCGGCTCTCGCCGGTGTTGGAGATCTCGTCGAGGTTGTCGCTGCCGTGCACCACGAAGGCGCGGATCGTCCCCAGCTCGGCCAGCACGCGGGCCAGCGGCTCGGTCAGCGCCGGCGAGTACACGCCGATGACCTGCGCGTTGGCGCCGGCCGGGTTGGTCAGCGGGCCCAGCATGTTGAACACGGTGCGGACGCCCATCTCGCGGCGGGCGGGCATCACGTGCTTCATGGCCGTGTGCAGCAGCGGCGCGTAGAGGAAGCCGATGCCGACCTCGTCCACGCAGCGGCCCACCTTCTGCGGGGCCAGCTCCAGGCTGATCCCCAGCGCCTCCACGACGTCGGCCGAGCCGCACAGCGAGGACACCGAGCGGTTGCCGTGCTTGGCCACGCGCAGCCCGGTGCCGGCCACCACGAACGCGGTGGCGGTGGAGACGTTGAAGGTCCCGGTGGCGTCGCCGCCGGTGCCGCAGGTGTCGATGAGCATCTCGCGGTCGGTGCCGGTGAGCCCGGCCACCTCGTCGCCGCGCGTGCGGATGCGCACGACCTTCTGCCGCATGACCTGGGCGAAGCCGATCAGCTCCTCGACCGTCTCGCCCTTCATGCGCAGCCCGGTCAGGAAGGCGGCGATCTGGGCGTTGGTGGCGGCGCCGGACATGATGGCCTCCATCGCCGCCGCCGCCTCCATGCGCGACAGGTCGCGGCGCTCCACCAGCGCCCGCACCGCCTCGGTGATGATGGGTGACGTCATAGCCTGG
>DASWJN010000277.1:0-10945 GCA_036397135.1 Candidatus Methylomirabilota bacterium | reverse complement strand
CCCCCCCGGCGCCGGCCTCGTCGCCCGACTCCTCCGCGCCCTGCGAGCAACCGAGTCCGGCCTCGCACGGCCGCCCGGTCACAGCTGGCCGGAATCGCCCCAGGCGTCGAGCGATGCTCGATACGCGGGATCCTCGTAGCGCTCGAGCCGGAACGCGGGCGCGTACGGCGGCAGCGGGCCGCCGGTGACGTGGCCGGCCAGCAGGTCGGCGGCGGCGTTGGCGGCCATGATGCCGTAGCCGGAGAGCGCGCCGATGACGTAGGCGCCCTCGAGCGGCAGCGGGCCGGCCAGGAAGCGGTTCTCGCGGGTCTTGGTGTAGTAGCCGCCGTCGACGAACGCGCGGGGCAGCCGCGGCAGGTACCCGGCCATCGCCGGCACCATGCGCGACATGCCGCGGACCGTGATCTCGGCGTAAACCGGATCGAACTCGACCGGGAACATCGGCTCGACCGGCTCGACGTCGTAGGTCCAGATCAGCAGCACGCTGCGGCTCTCGCCGGCGCCCTCCGGGCGGCCGTGCACGCCGGCGGGGAACTCGTCGAGCAGGCGGCGGTGCCCGGCGCCGGCCAGCTCGGCCCGCTCCTCGTCGGACCACGGCAGCCGGACGGGATCGGCCCAGATCGTCATCGGCGCCTCGCGCGGCAGCGCCCCGAGGGTGTCGTCGAACGCCACCTTGGCGTGGCGCTCGCAGAACACCGGCAAATCCACGCCGACCAGCCGGCCCAGCGCCTTCAGCAGCGGACCGCCGGCGAGCACGATGCACGGGGTCACCAGCGTGCGGGTCCCGCCGGCGCCGCTCACCCGCACCGCCGCCACGCGGCCGCCCGCCGTCTCCACGGCCTCCACCCGCCCTTCCAGCAGCCGCACGCCCTTGTCGCGCGCCCGCTCCAGCAGGTACATGCCGAGCTGCTGGCCGCTGAGCCAGCCGCACCGCCGGGCGTGGAGCAGCGCCACGGTGTCGCCGGCCAGCCAGCCGAAGTGGCGGCGAATGAGGCCGGGATCGACGATCACATCGCTGCCGGTCGGCTGGGCCTCGAAGCCGTCGGGCGGTGCGGGCTGGTAGTCGCTGGCCGGGCGATCGTGCACCCGCACCGGTCCGGCGCCCAGCGCCGACGCCTCCCGGGCTGCGCGCACGAACGGCTCGACGCGGTCGGGATCGGCGGTCGCGAACAGGTAACCGCGCCGGTTCATCCGGAAGACGTTGCCGCTCTCGCGCGCCAGCTCCTCCAGCAGGTCGATGCTGCGGTTCATGGCGGCGACCATGGCGTCGCCCGGGCCCGGCCACCAGTTGCGATAGCACTCGGTGGACTTGTCGCTCGTGAGCGACAGCGGCGGCCGCTCGTCGACGAGCACGACGTCATGCATGCCTCGCCGCACGGCCAGGTGATAGGCGGCGGCGACGCCGGCGATGCCGGCGCCGCAGATGACGACCTCGGCGGTGCTCCCGCTCACCTCACAGCCGCGAGCGCAGGCGCGGGTCGAGCGAGTCGCGCAGGCCGTCGCCGAGAATGTTCACGCCCAGCACGGTCAGCGCCAGGAACAGTCCCGGGAAGAGGATGTTGTGCGGGAAGATCCGGAACAGGGCGCGCCCCTCGGCCATGATGTTGCCCCAGGTGGGCGTCTCGGGGGGGATGCCCACGCCGAGGAAGGACAGGATCGCCTCGACGAGGATCGCCGAGGCGCAGATGAACGTGCCCTGCACGATCAGCGGCGCCAGCGTGTTGGGCAGCACGTGGCGGACGAGCAGCATCGGCGTGCGCGCGCCCAGCGCGGTGGCCGCCTCGACGTAGGGCTCCTCGCGGATGGACAGCACCACCGAGCGCACCAGGCGCACCACGCGCGGCACCTCGGGGATGACGATGGCGATGATCACGGTGCGCAGCCCCGCCCGCGACAGCGACACGAGTCCGATGGCCAGCAGGATCGCCGGGATCGACATGAGCCCGTCCATGATCCGCATCACGATGCCGTCCAGCCAGCGGACGTAGCCGGCCATCACGCCGATCACGAGCCCCACCGCCGTGCTGATCAGCGCCACCGAGATGCCGACGATGAGCGAGACGCGGGCGCCGTAGAGGACCCGGCTGTAGACGTCGCGGCCCAGGCTGTCGGTCCCCATCCAGTGCGTGCGCTCGGTCTGGGTGCCGTCGGCGTTCCGCGTGCCGGTCACGGCTCCGGGGCGCTTGTTGCGCAGCACGGGCTCCACCTGCGCGGGGTCGGTCGTGCCGAGCACGGGGGCCAGGGCGGCCACCAGCACCACCAACGCCAGGATGGCGCCGCCGAAGAGGACGCTGCGGTTGCGCGTCATCAGCCGCGCGACGCCGGCGCGCTCGGCGACGGGCTCGAGCGCCAGCGTGGCGACGGGCTCGGCCACGGCCTTCAATAGCGGATCCTCGGGTCCAGGAAGGTGTAGGACAGGTCGACGACGAGGTTGATCAGCACGTAGACCACCGAGAAGAGGAGGATCACGCCCTGCACGGTGGGATAGTCGCGGGCGAGGACGGCATCGACGGTGAGCCGGCCCAGCCCCGGGATCGCGTAGACCGACTCCGTCACCACCACGCCGCCGATCAGCAGCGCCACCCCGAGGCCGATGACGGTGACGATCGGCACCGCCGCGTTCCGCAGCACATGGCGGACGAGCACGGCGGCGTCGCCGAGGCCCTTGGCGCGGGCGGTGCGCACGTGGTCGGCGTTGAGCACCTCGAGCACGCTGGCCCGGGTGATGCGCGCGATGAGCGCCACGTAGATGATCGCCAGCGTGAGGCTGGGCAGGACCAGGCGCTCGAGGAAGCCGCCGACGCCGTCGGCCAGCCGCTGGTAGCCCTGCACCGGCAGCCAGGCGAGCTGGATCGCAACCAGATAGATCAGCAGGTAGCCGATCACGAACACCGGCACCGAGAAGCCCAGCACCGACAGCCCCATCACGCCGCGGTCGATCCAGGTCCCGCGCCGCCAGGCGGCGAGCACGCCGAGCGGCACCGCCACCGAGACGGCCAGCAGGAGCGTGCAGATGGCCAGCGCCAGCGTCGGCTCCACCCGCTCGGCGATCAGCTCGCTCACCTGCTTCTTGAAGAAGAAGGACTCGCCGAGGTCGCCGCGGAGGATGTTGCCGATCCAGATCACGAACTGCTGCACGATGGGCCGGTCCAGGCCGAGCTTGGTCCGGATGGCTTCCACGTCCTGGCTGGTGGCGTTGTCGCCGGCGATGATGGCGGCGGGGTCACCGGTGGTCAGGCGCAGCAGCATGAAGACGACGACCGCCACCACCGCCATGACGGGGACAGTGGCGAGGAGCCGGCGGCCGATGTAGGGCAGCATCGAGAACGGCGGGACCGGCGGCGCGCAGGCCGGGCGACCCGGGCGCCGCCGCTCGGACCGCGCCTACTTCTTGGTGACGTTCCAGAAGACGGTGACGGGCGCTTCCAGCACGCCTTCCACGTTGTTGCGCAGGGCGAAGGCGCCGTACCACTGGCCGAGCGGGATGTGGGTCGGGTACTGCACCGCCCGCAGCTGCACCTGCTCGGCGATCTGCCTCTGCTTGGCGGGATTCGTCTCGCGCGCGAAGGCGTCGCGCAGCCCCTCGATGTCCTTGTCGCACGGCCAGCCGAACATGGCCTTGTCGCAGGAGGCGTTCATGAACCCCATCATCACCGGGTTCAGGATGTCGGCGGCCACCCACGAGGTGAGGAACGCGTTCCAGCCGCCGGCGCCCGGGAGGTCCTTCTTGGCGCGCCGGGCGACCAGCGTCTGCCAGTCCATCGAGTGCATGTCGACCTTGAAGCCGCCCTTCTCCAGCAACGACTTGGCGACCGGAGCCAGGTTGTTGAGCACGGCGAGGTCGGTCGAGTGCATGAGGAGCACCGGGGTGCCGTCGTAGCCCGCTTCCTTGAGGAGCGCCTTGGACTTCTCGAAGTTGGAGTCGAGCAGCCCCTCCAGGCCCTTCGTCGACGCCAGGGGCGACCCGCACGGGAAGAACGACTTGCAGGTCTTGTAGTAGGCCGGGTCGCCGATGACGCCCTTCAGGAAGTCCTCCTGGTTGAAGGCGTGGAGGACGGCCTGGCGGACCTTGATGTTGTCGAAGGGCTTGTGCAGCGCGTTGAAGCGGAAGGTGTACTGGTTGCCGAGCGGGTTGCTGGTGAACAGCCGCACGTTGCGGTCCGCCTTCAGCACGGGATACAGGTCGTGCGGCGGCGACTCCAGCATGTCCACTTCACCCGCCAGCAGCGCGTTGATGGCGGTCTGGTGGTCGGGGATGTGCCGCCACTCCACCCGATCGACCTTGACCACCTTGCCGCCGGCCAGCCCCGAGGGCGCCTCCGCCCGCGGCTTGTACTTGTCGAACTTCACGTAGACGGCCCGGTCGCCGGGCTTCCAGTCCTCCTTGCGGAAGATGAAGGGGCCGGAGCCGGTGAAGTCGGAGATCTGCGTGTTGGGATCGGTGTCGGCCACCCGCTTGGGCATCATGAACGGCACGTTGGACGACGGCTTGCCGAGGGCCCCGAGCACCAGGCCGGTCGGCTCGTTGAGCACGATCCGGAACGTCTTCGGGTTGACGACCTGCATCTCCTTCACGAAGCCCATCATCTTCTGGCCCATCGAGTCCTTGGCGGCCCACCGCTTGATGGAGGCCACGCAGTCCTCGGCGGTGACCGGCTTGCCGTCGTGCCACAGCAGGCCGTCGCGCAGGGTCATCGTGTAGGTGCGCTGGTCGGCGCTCACCTCGTACTTGTCGACCATCTGCGGCTTGACCTCGCCCTTGGCGTCCATGGCGAACAGCGTGTCGTAGACCAGGTAGCCGTGGTTGCGGACGATGTAGGCGGTGGTCCAGATCGGATCGACGATCTTGAGGTCCGAGTGCATGACGACGCGCAGCGTGCTCTGGGCGGCCGCCGGCAGGACGGCGGCGCCGATCAGCATGGCGACGAGGGAGACGGCGGTAGCCAGGCGGCGCAGTGTGCTCATTGACTCCTCCTCGAAGTGGACCGGCTCACCCGGCCGGTGCAGCGGTGGCAAGACATAACCACAGGCCCGGCGAGGCGTCAACCCGGTTGGTAGGACCCGGATGATAGGATGCAGGCGCCGCACATCCGATGGACCGCAGGAGACCCACGATGGACACCGAGCTCTGGCGCTGGGACGCGGGGGCGCTCGCCGCCGCCATCCGCACGGGAAAGATCTCCAGCCGGGAGGCCACCCAAGCCGTTCTCGGCCGGCTGGAAGCGGTCAACCCGAAGCTCAACGCGGTCACGGTGGTGCTGGCCGAGCAGGCCCTGGCCGCCGCCGACCGGGCCGACGTCGCCGTCCGCCGCGGCGAGCCGCTCGGGGCCCTGCACGGCGTGCCGGTGACGATCAAGGAGAACGTCGACCAGGAGGGTGCGGCCACCACCAACGGCGTCGTCGCCTTCAAGGACCTGATTGCTGCCGGGGACAGCCCGCCGGTCGCCAACTGGAGGCGCGCCGGCGCCGTGATCATCGGCCGCACCAACACGCCGGCCTTCAGCCTGCGCTGGCACACCGACAACGAGCTGCGCGGCCGCACGTTCAATCCCTGGGCCCGTGAGCGCACCCCCGGCGGCTCGAGCGGCGGCGCCGCGGCCGCGGTGGCCTGCGGCATCGCGCCGCTCGGCCACGGCAACGACCTGGGCGGCTCGGTCCGCTATCCCGCCTACTGCTGCGGTGTCGCCGGCATCCGGCCGACCCTGGGCCGCGTGCCCGCCTACAACGCCACGACGGTGGACGAGCGCCCGCTCGGCATCCAGCTCATGTCGGTGCAGGGCCCGCTCGCCCGGCGCATCGCCGACGTGCGGCTGGGCCTGGCCGCGATGGCTGCGCGCGACGCCCGCGACCCGTGGTGGGTGCCGGCGCCGCTGGGCGGCCCGCCGGTCGCGCGGCCGATCACGGTCGCGCTGACCGTGGACCCGGCCGGGCTGGGCGTGCATCCCGACGTCGCCGCCGCCGTGCGCAAGGCCGGCGCCGCGCTCGCGGAGGCGGGCTACGCCGTCGAGGAGGTCGAGCCGCCCGACGTGGCCGGCGTCGCGCGCTGCTGGACCGCGATCGTCATGAACGAGACGCGCCACGTCACGCAGCCCGTGCTGCGGGAGCACGGCGGGGCCGACCTCAATCGCTCGCTGGACTTCTTCCTGGCCGCGACGCCCGACGTCGACCTCGCCGGCTACATGAGGGCGCTGGGGGGGCGCAGCAAGCACGTGCGCGACTGGATGCTCTTCCTCGAGCGGTACCCGCTGGTCGTGGGCCCCGTCTCGACCGAGCCGCCGTTCGAGGTGGGCTTCGACACCACGACGGCCGCGCGCGCGAGCGAGGTCTTCACCGCCCAGCGGCTGCTGGTCGCCGTCAACCTGCTCGGCCTTCCCGCCGTCGCGGTGCCGGCGGGCGTCGCCGGCGGGCTGCCGCTGGGCGTGCAAGTCATCGGGTCGCGCTACCGCGAGGACCTGTGCCTGGACGCCGCCGAGGTGATCGAGGCGCGCCACGGCCTGGCAACGCCGATCGATTTCGCCCGCTGACAGGAGGCGATGCCGGCGAGCCCGTCGCGACGCGCCGGCCCGGTCGGGCTACGACGTCGTCCTGACCAGATCGACCAGGCGACCGAGGGTCGCCAGGCGCGCGTCCAGCGTGCCGCCGCCGGGCTCGACGCGTAGCGTCGTGAGGCCGGCGAGACGATAGGCCGCCACGCGCTCGCGCACCATCGCCGCGGTACCGAGCAGGTTGGTCCTGAGCGCCAGCTCGTCGGGCACGCGGGCGGCGGCCTCGTCGCGCTTGCCGTCGAGCCAGAGGCGCTGGACCTCGGTCGCGGTGTCGGCGTAGCCGGCGCGCTTGAAGGCGTCGTTGTAGAAGTTGTGCTGGCGCGACCCCATGGCGCCGAGGGTGAACGCCAGCCCCGGCTTGCGGGCCGCGATCAGGCGCTCCACGTCGTCCCCGAACGCCACGTGACCGCCGGCTTGCAGATCGAGCGCGGCGAGCGGGCGGCCCGCGCGCTTGGCGCCGGCCTCGATGTGGTCGAAGAACACGCGGGCGTGCTCGGGCATGAACGAGGTGCCGAGCCAGCCGTCGGCGATCTCCCCGGTCATCTCGAGGCTGCGCGGCGACAGCGTCGCGAGGTAGACCGGGATGCCGGGCTGGGGACGCGCCGAGGTCCGCAGCGCCTTGCCCTCGCCGCCCGGCCGCGGCAGCTGGTAGACCTGGCCCTCGAAGGCCACGCGCTCGCCGCGGACGGCGCGGCGCACGATCTCGACGGTCTCGCGCAGGCGGGTGAGCGGCCGGTCGAAGCGGATGCCGTGCCAGCCCTCGATCACCTGCGGGCCGCTGACCCCGAGCCCGAGCACGAAGCGGCCGCCGGACATCGAGGCCAGGCTCATCGCCGTCATCGCGATCAGGGCGGGCGTGCGAGTGCCGGCCTGCATGATCCCCGAGCCCAGGCGGATCCGCGAGGTGCGGGCGGCCATGAAGGCCAGCGGCGTGGCCGCGTCGAGGCCCCAGGACTCGTGCGACCAGACGACGTCGACGCCCAGGCGCTCGGCCTCGACGACGTAGTCGGCGGCCGCGCCCCAGTCGTCGTCGGTCTCCAGCCGCAGGCCGATGGCGATGCGCATCAGGCGCTCCGCGGGTCCGCCAGCGCGGCGGCGATCTTCTGCAGCTGCCCGGCGTGGTCGAGGTCGTGCAAGCGCATGAAGAGCAGCGTCTCCCGCCAGTTGAGGGCGCCGAAGAACGGGTGATCGACGGTGGCGTCGAGCCGGCTGTCCGGGTCGGCGAGCCTCACCCGCTCGAACAACGCCGCCCGATCCCGCTCGAGCACCGCCCACCACGCCGCCAGGCTCCGCCGCGGCACGTCGCGCTCGAGCCGGTCGCGCGCCTCCCCGCCGGGCAGCCCGTCCAGGATGCGGACGATCGCCCCGCCGAAATGGCGGCCGGCGTCGACGACGTGCGCCAGCACCTCGTTGGCGCTCCACTCCTCCGGCGCCGGCCGCTCGTCGAAGCGCGCGGGGGGCACCGCGTCGGCGGCGATCCGTAGATCGTGCATCGCCCCCTGGACCTTCTCGACGATCTGGGCGGGCGTCAGCTTGGCGCCCTGGCCCTGCAGGTAACCACGGATACGCGTCTGCTCGTCAGTCATGGGCGGCACCTGTCCTCGGGCCGGACACTAGCGCGCATTGTTCACGAATGTCCACCGCGCGCGGGGCCCCGGTCAAGGTCGCCCGCGACCGGGCCCGATCGATTGCCGGCCGCTCCCACCGCTGCTACGTTGAGCGGCGTGGCGCACGGCTGGGGGCGGCCGCTGCAGCCACAGTCAAGGAGGAGCCTGTGTTGAAGCGCCTGGTCCTCACCGTGTCCTGCGCCGTCGCGTTCACCGGCTGTGCCGCCGTCGCCCACGGCCCGGTGACCGCGCCCGTCACCCTCAACATGAGCGGCCCCGTGTCGGCCGGTCCCGCCATGACGAGCCCCAAGGTCGGCCGCTCCGAGGCCTGGGGCATCCTCGTGTACGCGACCGGCGACGCGAGCATCTCCGCGGCCGCCCGCAACGGTGGGATCGCCCGGATTCACCACGTCGATCACGAGACGATGAACATCCTGGGGATCTACGCGCGGTACACGACGATCGTGTACGGGGAGTAGCCTTCCGCGCGCCGCCGGCCGACGGGCTCGTGCCGCCGGCCGGCGGATGCGCTATCCTCCCCTCATGGAAACCACGACCAGCCAGCGCCGCGACGTCGCCTACCAGCTGCATCCGTTCACCAACCTCGGGCGGCACGAGCAGGAGGGCCCGCTCGTCATCTCGCGCGGCAAGGGCGTCTACGTCTACGACGAGTCGGGCCGGGAATACCTGGAAGCCCTGGCCGGGCTCTGGTGCACGGCGCTCGGGTTCGGGGAGACGCGGCTGGCCGAGGCCGCCTATCGCCAGCTGAACCGGCTGCCCTACTACCACCAGTTCGGCGGCAAGGCCAATGACGTGGCCATCACGCTGGCCGAGCGGCTCGTGAAGCTCATGCCGGTGCCGATGTCGAAGGTGTTCTTCAACAACTCGGGCTCGGAAGCCAACGAGAGCGCGGTCAAGCTGGTCTGGTACTACAACAACGCGCGCGGCCGCCACCGCAAGAAGAAGATCATCTCGCGGCAGCGGGCGTACCACGGGACCACCGTGGTCGCCGCCAGCCTCACCGGCCTGGCCGCCTCCCACCGTGACTTCGACCTGCCGATCCCCCAGGTGCGCCACGCCGACTGCCCGTACTTCTACCGCCACGGCAAGCCGGGCGAGACCGAGGAGCAATTCGCCACCCGCCTGGCCGAGAGCCTCGACGCCCAGATCCAGCGCGAGGACCCCGACACGGTGGCGGCCTTCATCGCCGAGCCGGTGATGGGCGCCGGCGGCGTGATCGTGCCGCCCGCGACGTACTTCGAGAAGATCCAGGCCGTCCTCCGCAAGCACGACGTCCTGCTCATCGCCGACGAGGTCATCTGCGGCTTCGGCCGCACCGGCCGCATGTTCGGCTCGGAGACGTTCGGCCTGAAGCCCGACGTCATGACGATGGCCAAGGCCATCACCTCGGGCTACCTGCCCCTGTCGGCGACCGTCATCTCCGAGGAGATCTACCGCGCCTGCGTCGGCCAGAGCGAGAAGCTCGGCGTCTTCGCCCACGGCTACACGTACACCGGTCACCCGGCCGCCTGCGCCGTGGCCCTCGAGGTGCTCGACATCTTCGAGGAGCGCGACCTCCTCGGCCACGTCCGGCGTGTCGGCCCCATCTTGCAGGAGGGCGTGCGGAGGTTCGCCGGCCACCCGCTGGTCGGCGACGTCCGGGGCGTCGGCCTCGTGGCGGGGATGGAGCTGGTGCCCGACAAGCCCGGCCGCGGCACGTTCGACCCGCTCGGCGCCGCCGGCGGCCTGTTCGTCGCCCGCGCCCAGGCCAACGGCCTCATCGTGCGCAATCTGCAAGACACGGTCGCCCTGTGCCCGCCGCTGGTCATCTCCGAGGGCGAGCTCGAGGAGCTGCTGCGGAAGTTCGGCAAGGCGCTCGACGAGACGGCGGATGCCCTGGCCCGCCGCTGATGGCGCGGGCGGCGGCCGGCGGACACGAGCTGGGCGTCTCCCTCCGCCGCATCCTGTGCATCTCCGCGCACCCGGACGACAACGAGTTCACGATCGCCGGCAGCGTGGCCCGCTGGGCCCGCGAGGGCCGCGACGTGGGCTTCTGCCTGGTGACGCCGGGGGGCGCCGGGGTCAACGAGCACACGCCCTCCAACGAGGGGCTGATCCCGGTCCGCGAGAAGGAGACGCGGGCGGCGGCGAGGATCCTGGGCGTGCGGGACCTCGTGCTGCTCGGCTACGTGGACGGCACCCTGGAGCCGACGCTGGGCCTGCGCCGCGATCTCACCCGCGTGATCCGGCGCTACCGACCGGACATCGTCGTCTGTGGCGATCCCACCGTGCGCTACTACGGCAACGAGTACCTCAACCACCCCGACCACCGGGCCGTCGCCAGCGCCGCGCTCGACGCGGCGTTCCCGTCCTCGGAAACCAGCGCGATCTTTCCCGAGCTCCTGGCCGAGGGCCTGGCGCCCCACAAGGTCAAGCAGGTGTTCATCTCCGGCTCGCTCGATCCCGACGTCTTCGTGGACATCTCGGCCACGCTGGCCGCCAAGTGTCGCGCGCTCAAGGCCCACCGCTCGCAGGTGGGCAAGGGCGAGTGGGTCGACCAGCTCCTGAAGGCGTGGGCCATCCGCGACGGCAAGCGCGGTGGCGTGCGCCACGCCGAAGCCTTCAAGCGCATGGTGCTCGGCTGATGAGCCTCGTGAAATCCGGCGACGCCGGGGGCGGGGCACGAGAGCCCCGGGGCGCCACGGATGGCTCGCCGGTCGCCGTACGCTCGCTCCGGGCTCGGCGAGCGCGAGCCCCCCATCCCCCTGACGGGGGCTGGCCCGGAGTGAGTCG
>DASWJN010000276.1:0-25492 GCA_036397135.1 Candidatus Methylomirabilota bacterium | reverse complement strand
ATGGCCTACCAGCGGCTGCCCGTCAACGACCTGCCGAACGTCGACTTCCCGACCATCCAGGTGACGGCGCAGCTGCCGGGCGCGAGCCCGGAGACGATGGCCTCGGCGGTGGCCACGCCGCTCGAGCGGCAGTTCACGACGATCGCCGGCATCGACTCCATGACGTCCACCAGCGCCCTCGGCGTGGCGCAGATCACCATCCAGTTCACGCTCACCCGGGACATCGACGCCGCCGCCCAGGACGTGCAGGCGGCCATCACCAAGGCGGCGCCGTTGCTGCCGCCGGGCATGCCGACGCCGCCCACCTACCAGAAGGTGAACCCGGCGGACCAGCCGGTCCTCTACATGGCGCTCAGCTCGCCCACGCTGCCGTTCTACACCGTGGACGAGTACGCGCAGACCAACCTGGCCCAGCGCATCTCCACGATCAGCGGCGTCGCCCAGGTCTTCATCTTCGGCTCGCAGAAGTACGCGGTGCGCGTGCAGGTCGACCCGCGCGCGCTGGCGGCGCGGGGGATCGGCATCGACGAGGTCGAGCAGGCCATCGCCCGCGCCAACCCCAAGCGGCCGACCGGCACGCTGTCCGGCCCCCACCAGGCGGTCAACATCCAGTCCAACGCCCAGCTCACCGACGCCTCCGCCTACCGGCCGATGATCGTGGCCTACCGCAACGGCTCGCCGGTCCGGCTCGGGGAGCTGGGGCGGGTGATCGACGGCGTGCAGACCGACAAGGTCGCGAGCTGGTTCAACGACGACCGCGCGGTGGTGCTCGCCATCCAGCGGCAGCCGGGGACCAATACCATCGAGGTGGTCGACGCCGTCCGCACGCTGCTGCCCGTGTTCCGGCAGCAGCTGCCCGCCTCGGTCAGCCTCGACGTCGTCTACGACCGGTCGGTGGCCATCCGCGAGTCCGTCCACGAGGTGCAGTTCACGCTGCTCCTCACCATCGGCCTCGTCGTGCTGGTGATCTTCCTGTTCCTGCGCAACGTCTCCGCCACGCTGATCCCGAGCCTGGCGGTGCCGCTGTCGATCGTCGGCACCTTCGGCGTCATGCACGTGTTCGGCTACACGATCGACATCATCTCGCTGATGGCGCTCACGCTCTGCGTGGGCTTCGTGGTGGACGACGCGGTGGTGATGCTGGAGAACATCGTCCGCCGCATGGAGGCGGGTGAGAGCCGGATGGAGGCCGCCCTCAACGGCTCGCGCGAGATCGGCTTCACCATCCTGTCCATGACCGTGTCGCTGGCGGTCGTGTTCCTCCCCGTCCTGTTCATGGGCGGCGTGGTCGGGCGGCTCATGCACGAGTTCGCCGTGGTCATCGGCGTGGCCGTCCTCATCTCCGGCGTCGTCTCGCTGACGCTCACGCCGATGCTGTGCAGCCGATTCTTGCGGGAGCCCCACGAGGGGCACAGCCGGCTGTACCGGGCCTCCGAACGGATCTTCGCCGGCATGCTGCACGCGTACGACGCGTCGCTGCGCTGGACGCTGCGCCACGGGCGGTTCACCATGGCCGTGCTCGCCGGCACGCTCGTGCTGACCGCCTACCTGTTCGTCGCCATCCCCAAGGGGTTCATCCCCACCGAGGACAACGGCACCATCTTCGCGTTCACGGAGGCGGCCCAGGACGTCTCGTTCGAGTCGATGATGGCCCACCAGCGCGCGGTGGCCGACGTCGTCCGCCAGCAGCCGTACGTGCAGCAGTTCATGTCGTTCATCGGCGCCAGCGGCTCCAGCACGGTGATGAACAACGGCCGCATCTTCATCCGGCTCAAGCCCCGGTCGGAACGGCGGCACGTCAACGAGCTGATCGCCGAGCTGCGGCCCCGGCTGGCCGAAATCCCGGGCATCCGTGTCTACCCCCAGGTGCTGCCGACGATCCGCATCGGCGGCCAGCTCACCAAGGCCGTCTACCAGTACACGCTGCAGGATGCCGATCTCCAGGAGCTGTACGACTGGGCCCCCCGGCTCTACGACCGTCTCCGGCAGCTGCCCGGATTGCAGGACGTCAACACCGACCTGCAGATCACCAGCCCGCAGATCGTCGTGGACATCGACCGCGACCGGGCCGCCGCCCTCGGCGTCACGGCCGACCAGATCGAGAGCGCGCTGGGGGCCGCCTACGGCTCCCGGCAGGTGTCGACGATCTACACGCCGTCCAACCAGTACTGGGTGATCCTGGAGGTCGATCCGCAGTACCAGCAAGATGCCACCGCGCTGGCCCGGCTGAACGTGCGGTCGAGCAGCGGCCGGCTGGTGCCGCTCGACGCCGTGACGACGCTGACGCCGGGGCTGGGGCCGCTGGTCGTCACGCACCTGGGCCAGCTGCCGTCGGTGACGATCTCCTTCAACACGAGGCCGGGCGTGTCGCTCAGCGACGCGGTGGCCCAGGTCGAGGCCGTGCAGCGGGAGCTGCGGATCCCGGCCACGCTGAACGCGACGTTCCAGGGCACCGCTCAGGCGTTCCAGGACTCCCTGCGCGGCCAGGGCATGCTGCTGCTGATCACGATCCTCGTCATCTATCTCATCCTGGGCATCCTGTACGAGAGCTTCATCCATCCCCTCACGATCCTGTCGGGGCTGCCGTCGGCCGGCGTGGGCGCGCTGCTCACGCTGATGCTGTTCGGCATGGAGCTCAACGTCTACGGCTTCGTGGGGCTGATCATGCTGGTCGGCATCGTGAAGAAGAACGCGATCATGATGATCGACTTCGCGCTGGAGGCCGAGCGCAAGGGGGCGGCGCCGCCCCAGGCGATCTACCAGGGCTGCCTGCTGCGCTTCCGGCCGATCATGATGACCACGATGGCCGCCATGCTGGGGGCGATGCCGATCGCCCTCGGCATCGGCGCCGGCGCCGACGCCCGCCGGCCCCTCGGCCTCACCGTGGTCGGCGGCCTGCTGCTCTCCCAGCTCCTGACGCTCTACATCACCCCGGTGCTGTACCTCTACATGGACTCCGCCCAGAAGTACCTGGCCGCCCGGCCGATCTCGCGCGTCTTCTTCTGGCGCCGGGCCCCGGCCGTGCCCCTGGGGGCCCCACGGGCGGGCGCCACGACCGGTCTCGCGGACACCCCCGCCGACTGATCCTCAGTCGGGCTGGGCGATCGTCTCCCGGACCTCCTCCACCGTCAGCGGGCCCACGTCGAAGAAGGCGATGATGCGGCAGGGGCAGGCCTCGCCGCCCTCGAACTTCCAGGGGAACGCCCCGATGATGCAGCGCGTGTTCAGCGCCTTCTCGATGTCGCCGCCCACGTTCTCGGCGTGGATGCAGCCCTCGGGGAAGGCCAGGTAGTGCATCGGGAAGATCTCTTCCTTCACCAGGCGGCCGCTCTTGTGGTGGCGGTACTCGTACTCGCCGAAGAACTCCCGGACCGACTGGCCGACCTTCTCCTCGAAGCGGTGGGTGAGGTCGGGCCGCATGTAGCGGATGGTGGTGTTCATGGGGTGATCGCCGGAGCCGGCATCGATGCCCCACCAGGCGATCTGCATGTCGTGCATCCAGCGGGCCAGCTCGCGGGTGCCGCCGGGGTGCATGCAGAAGTAGCGGGTGAGGTCCTGCTGCGGCTTGCCCTCGTAGTACCGGTGGTACCCGGTGTGGAGGATGAGGATGTCGCCCTGCTTGATCTCCATCCGGTCGGTGATGTGCTTGGGGGTGATGATGCTCCAGTCCTCCACGACGTCGGAGACGTCGACGATGACGCCCTCGCGCACGAGCTTGGTCAGCGGCAGGGAGGCGATGTCGCCGGCGCCGTCGGCGGCGTGCATGGGCCCGTCGAGGTGGGTGCCCACGTGGAGCGAGGTCTCCACCCGCTGGGACACGATGCGGTTGGTCTGCAGCGTCTGCGTGTAGTAGATCTTCGAGCCCGGGTAGCCGATCCAGCCCGGCGTGTGCATGTTCCAGGGGTGCGACAGGTCGACGAGCTTCATTCGGTCCTCGCCATGGCCTTGAGCACGGCCTCCTTGAGGTTGGTGATGTGCGCCGTCACCAGCGCCACGCCCCGGTCCACCTTCCCCTGCTCGAGGGCGTCCACGATCGCCTCGTGCTCGGCCTGCGAGCGTTCCGCCTGCCCCGGCAGCCGGATGATGGAGATCTGGTAACGGCGGAGGGAGATTTTCAGCTCCTCGTGCAGGCGTGCGAGGTGCCGGTTCGCGGCCAGCGCCACCAGGCTGTCATGGAAGCGCAGCGAGGCCCGGTGCCACGGCTCGAAGGCATCCGCCCGCAACGCCGTCCGCGCCTCGTCCACCGCCGACCGCAGCGGCGCCACGGTGGGCGGGCTCAGACGGTAGCCACGCCGGAGGCCGTGGCTCTCGAGCATGAGCCGGACGTCGAAGATCTCCTCGAGGTCCTCGTCACTCAGCGGTCGCACGTGCGCGCCGCGGTGGGGCTCGATCGTGAGGAGGCCTTCGGCCGCGAGGATCCGGATCGCCTCGCGCACCGGCGAGCGGCTCAACGCCAGCTCCTTGGTGAGCTTCAGCTCGTTCACGCGCTCGCCCGGCGCCAGCTCGCCCTTGATGATGGCCTGGCGCAGGTGGCGCGCGATCTCCGTCGCCAGCGTCGTCTTCTCGAACGTGCTGCTGCGGGTCACGGTCGTCCCGTCATTGGGTCCGCCTCCGGCGCGGGGGATGATAAGGGATTGACAATCGATTGTCGATTGTTTAGTTTCCGCAGCGACTCAGGTTGACCTGCTGCGCGACACCGACAAAGGAGTGCACCGATGGATCTCGGATTGAAAGGCAAGGTGGCGCTCGTCACCGGCGGCAGCAAGGGGATCGGCAAGGCGGTCGCGCGGGGCCTGCTCGACGAGGGGGCGAAGGTCGCGATCTGCGCGCGCACGAAGGCCGAGCTGGACACGGCGGCCAACGAGCTGGCCAAGGCGACCGGGGGCGAGGTGTTCAGCGTGGCGGGCGACCTCACGCGCGAGGCGGACGTGAAGAAGATCGTCGACGCCGCCGCCGGGCGCTTCGGCCGCATCGACATCCTGGTCAACAACGCCGGCGCCGCGCCGGGCGGCCTGCTGCTCGACCTCACCGAGGAGAACTGGGCCACGGCCCTGCAGCTCAAGTTCATGGGCTACGTCCGCTGCATGAAGGCGGTCATCCCCCACATGCTCAAGCAGGGCGGCGGCCGCATCGTCAACGTGGTCGGCAACGACGGCGTGAAGCCCATCGGCATCGAGCTGACGCCGAGCGCGGCCAACGCCGCCGACCTCGCGGTGACGGTGGCCCTGGCCGAGCAATACGGTAAGCAGAACATCTGCATCAACGCCGTCAACCCGGGCCCGGTGGCGACCGAGCGGTGGGACTTCCTGATCGGCGGCATCGCCAAGGTCCGCAAGATCCCGGTGGACGAGGCGCAGAAGCGGGCCGAGCGCAGCATCCCGCTCGGCCGGATCTGCACGCCCGAGGAGGTCGCCAACGTCGTCGTGTTCGTGGCCTCCGAGCGGGCCAGCTTCATGAACGGCGCGCTCATCACGCTCGACGGCGGTCAGCGCAAGGCCCTGCTGGACTGATGCCTCTCGTGGAATCCGGCGACGCGGCGGGCCGGGCGCGGGGGGACGAGGGCCC
Source organism: Candidatus Methylomirabilota bacterium (assembly GCA_036397135.1). GTDB lineage: Bacteria > Methylomirabilota > Methylomirabilia > Rokubacteriales > CSP1-6 > AR5. The sequence goes on along the minus strand of DASWJN010000276.1, from coordinate 19,927 downwards.
GCCGTCATGGCTCGCCTGTCACCGTAACTCGCTCCGGGCCCGGCTCGCTCGGGCCCCCCATCCCCCCGGGGGGGCTGGGGCGCGGACCAGTCGAGTCGGCGGCGGCTCGCTCGCCGTGCCCTGCGCTCGCACGGTGACGACGGCTCGCCATGACGGCGGGCCCTCGTCCCCCCGCGCCCGGCCCGCCGCGTCACCACGTCTCACGAGACTCATCAGACGTCTCACAAGATTCATCAGACGTCTCACGAGATTCATCGGACAAGGAGAAGTCGCATGAGGACGATTCGCACGACGCGCGGCGGCCGCGGGCTCGCTCTGCTGCTCCTCGGGGCTCTCGTGCTGGCGGCGCCCGGCAGCGCGTGGCTCGGACGCCCGGCCGACGCCCAGGCCAAGGAATACAAGGTCGGCGTGGCGCTCTCGCTGAGCGGCATCTTCAGCCGCGACGCCGCCCTCTTCAAGGAGGTCTACGACCTCTGGGCGGAGACGGTGAACAAGGCGGGCGGCATCAAGGTGCGGGGCACCGGCTACCCCGTCCGCATCACCTACTACGACGACGAGTCGAGCCCCCAGAAGAGCGCCCAGCTCATCGAGCGGCTGGCCACCTCCGACCGGGTCGACCTCCTGCTGGCCGGCTTCGGCTCGTCGATCGCCTTCGCGGCGACCGCGGTCGCCGAGAAGTACAAGTACCCGTACATCTCGGGGGCGGCCAGCGCCAACCCGCTCTTCGAGCGCGGCTACAAGTACTTCTTCGCGACGCTCAACAAGACGTTCGACGAGGTCGAGGGCGCGGCCAAGGTGTTCGAGACGGCCAGCCCCCGGCCCACCCGGGCGGCGGTCATCGGCTCCGACCACCTCTTCGGCAAGCTGGCCGCCGAGGGCTTCAAGAAGTTCCTGGGCGAGATGAAGATCGAGGTCGTGCACTTCGAGATCTTCCCGCTCGACCTGGCCGACTACAACTCGCTCCTGCTGAAGGTGAAGCGGACGAACCCCGACCTGCTGCTGGTCGGTGGCCTCTTCTCCCACGCGCTGCGCGTCATGAAGGCCACCAAGGAAGTCGACTTCTCGCCCAAGGGCATCGCGTTCAGCTACGGGCCGACGGTGCCGGAGTTCCTGAAGGAGTTCGGCAAGGACGCCGAGGGCGTCATCGCCGCCTCGGAGTGGCTGCCGACCTTCCCGTTCAAGGACCCGGTCTTCGGCTCGGCGGCGCAGTTCAACGAGACGATCCAGGCCAGGTACGGCCACCCGGCCGACTACGTGCAGGCGGCCGCCGCCGGCGGCCTGGTCGCGCAGCAGAAGGCCATCGAGACGCTCGGCCTGGCGCCGCCCCTCGACGACAAGGCGCGGGAGGCGCTCATGGAGCAGCTGCACAAGCAGGACGTGCAGACGCTCTACGGCCAGGTCAAGTTCGCCGCCGACGGCAGCATCGTGCAGAAGCCGCCGATCGCCGTACAGATCCAGAACGGCAAGTTCGCGCTCGTCTATCCCAAGGACGTGGGCGGCGCCCAGGCGGGCAAGCTGCTCTACCCGCTCGCCCCCTGGCGGCAGCGTTGATGACTCTCGTGGAATCCGGCGCCGCCGGGGGTGGGGCTCGGGGGCCACGGGGGCGCCCGCATGGCTCGCCTGTCGCCGTAAGCTCGCTCCGGGCTCGGCGAGCGCGAGCCCCCCATCCCCCTAAAGGGGGCTGGGTCCAGATGAGTCGAATCATTGGCGGCGCGCTCGCCGAGCCCTCCGCTCGCAACGGCGACGACGGCTCGCCATGATGGCGCCCCCGTGGCCCCCGAGCCCCACCCCCGGCGGCGCCGGATTCCACGAGAGTCATCAGGCGGCAGCGATGCGTACGGTGTTCGGGCAGGTGATTCCGCCCAAGCAGGGCCTGGCCGTGACGGTGCGGGCGGGGCAGCATCTGCGCGTGACCGACCTGGAGGGCAAGCAGGTCGTCGACATGGCGCTGTTCAATGCCGCCAACCCCCGCGAGAAGCTGTCGACCTCGTACTCGCGCACCCGGTACGTCCCCCGGCCGGGCGCCGAATACGTGCCACGCGACAAGCTGACCGAGGGGGACACCCTCATGTCGACGATCTGCCGCCCGATGATGACGATCGTGAAGGAGACCCCGGAGCCCAAGGGCGTGCACGACACCCACAACCGGATGTGCAACCGGTTCCTGTACGAGTCGCACGGCGTCGGGCCCCGCGACGGCTGCCACGAGAACATCGCCAACGCGGTGAAGCCCTTCGGGCTGCTGCCCGAGGACATCCCCGACACGATGGACCTGTTCATGAACTACCACCACGACTGCGCGCGCGGGCGCTGGGTCATCGGCGAGCCGGTGTCCCGGCCGGGCGACTACATCGAGTTCCGGGCGGAGATGGACTGCATCGTGGGGCTCTCCAACTGCCCGCTCGACGTGCTGGCCCCCTGCAACGGCTACCACTGCACGCCCGTGAAGGTGGAGATCTTCGAGTAGTGGAGTGACGTTCCTGGCCGACCTCGCCCAGACGCTGATCAACGGCATCCTGCTGGGGGGGGTCTACGCGGCGGCGGCGGTCGGGCTCTCGCTGATCTTCGGCGTCAGCGGCATCCTCAACGCCGCCCACGGCGAGCTGGTGATGCTGGGCGCGTTCGCCACCTACTGGCTCTTCACCCTCTACCACGTCGACGCGCTCCTCACGCTGCCGGTTTCCTTCGCGCTGCTGTTCGCGCTCGGCTGGCTGCTCCAGTACTTCGTGCTGTACCGGACGCTGGGCCAGCCGCTGCTGCTCTCGCTGCTGGTCACCTTCGGCATCTCGCTCATCCTGCTCAACGTCGCCCTGCGGCTGTGGAGCGGCGATCACCGCATGATCCGCATCCCGTACTTCGAGCACAGCCTGATCCTCGGCCCCTTCATCGTGCCGCTCTCGCGGGTGGTCGCGTGCGTGGTCGGCATCGGCATGGTGGCGGGGCTCTCGTGGCTGCTCGCCTCCACCCGGCTGGGCCGGATGATCCGGGCCACCGCCCAGGACCTCGAGATGGCGCGGCTGGTCGGCGTGAACCCCCGGGCGATCTACGCGATGACGTTCGGTCTCGGCGCCGGCGTCTCCGGGGTCGCCGGCTCGCTGATCGCCTTCTACGCCCCGGTCGAGCCCAACATGGGGCTCACGTTCACGCTGTTCGCGTTCGCCGTCGTCGTGCTCGGCGGGCTCGGCTACACCGCGGGGGTCGTCTGGGGCGGCCTGACGCTCGGCATCGCCCAGGCGCTCACCGAGACGTATCTCGAAGCCGGGTTGTCGTTGCTCGTGGCGTTCTTCCTGCTGTACCTGATCCTGCGCTTCATGCCGGCCGGGATCATGGGCCGGGGACGGGTCGAGTAAGTGGCGCGCGCGCTCCTCGTCGGCGCCGTCCTCGTCCTGCTGGTCCTGCCGCTGGCGATCGGCCCCTATCCGCTGCGGGTCGCCACGGTCATCTTCATGTGGGCGGCGCTGGCGGGGAGCTGGAATCTGCTGGCCGGCTACGCGGGCGCGGTCGACCTCGGCCCGGTCGTCTACCACGGCCTCGGCGCGTTCCTCACGGCGGCCGGCATGCTGAAGCTGGGGCTGCCGTTCCTGGTCGCCGTCGCGCTCGGCGGCGTCGTCGCCATGGCCATCGCCTACGGCGTCGGGGGGCCGACGCTGCGCCTGCGCGGGGCCTACTTCGCCATCGGCACGCTGGCGCTGGCGGAGTCGGCGAAACAGCTCGCGCTGGCGTGGGACCGGTTGACCGGCATCCCGCTCACCGGCGGCAGCGCCGGCGTCTCGCTGCCGCTGGCCACCGGCTACCTGGTCTTCTACTACGTCATGCTGGCCGTGATGACGTCGGTCACCGCGGCCGCCTTCTGGCTGCGCGGGTCCAGGTTCGGCTACGGCCTGCGCGCCGTCGGGGAGAACGACCGGCTGGCCGAGGCCTCCGGCGTGGACATCCACCGGCTCAAGCGCCGGGTGTACGTCGGCAGCGCCCTGGCGATCGCGGTGACCGGAGGGACGGCGGGCTACTGGCTGTCCTACATCAACGCCGCCGAGGTGTTCGGGGCGTCGATCACGTTCCAGATGGTCGTCATGACGCTGCTGGGCGGCATCGGCACCCCGCTCGGCCCCGTGCTGGGCGCCACCTTCCTCACGCTGGTGTCCGAGTTCCTCGGCACCCGGTTCGTCTACCACTACCTCATCGCCATCGGCGTGATCATCGTCGCCATCTCGCTGTTCGCGCCCACCGGCCTCGCCGGCCTGCTCGACCTCGCCCGGCGCCGTCGGCAGGTGGCGGCGTGAGCCTGCTCGAGGTGCGCGGCGTGACGCGGCGCTTCGGGGCGCTGGTGGCCGTGAACGCCGTCGACTTCGCGCTGGAGGAGGGCGAGATCCTCGCCATCATCGGGCCCAACGGCGCCGGCAAGAGCACGCTGTTCAACCTGATCGCCGGCCTCGACCGGCCGAGCGCCGGCCGCGTGCTCTACCGCGGCCGTCCGATCGCCGGCCTCGGCCCCGACGCCGTGTGCCGCCTCGGGATCGCCAAGACCTTCCAGATCCCGCAGCTCTTCCCCCGGCTCACGGTCGCCGAGAACGTCCTCGTCGGCGCGCTCTACGGCCGGGGCGCCGGGCTCGCCGCCGCCCGGCGCGAGGCGCGGGAGTGGCTGGCCTTCGTCGGCCTCACCGACAAGGCCGAGCTGCCGGCCGAGACGCTGTCGGTGTCCGAGCGGCGGCGCGCCGATCTCGCCCGCGTGCTCGGCACCGGCGCCTCGCTGGTCCTGCTGGACGAGAACATGGCCGGCCTCAACCAGAAGGAGGTGGAGGCGGCCGTCGCGCTGCTGCGGCAGGTGCGCGAGCGCGGCCGCACGCTGGTGGTGACCGAGCACATCATGCGGGCGATCCTGGGGCTCGCCGACCGCGTGGTGGTCCTCAACTACGGCGAGAAGATCGCCGAGGGCCGCCCGGACGCGGTCATGCGCGATCCGGCCGTCATCAAGGCCTACCTGGGCGAGGCGTATGCCTGAGCCGCTGCTGGCGGTCGACACCGTGGACGCCGGCTACGGCGCGCTCCAGGTCCTGTGGGGCGTGACCCTGCGCGTGGAGGCGGGCGAGATCGTGAGCCTCATCGGCTCCAACGGCGCCGGCAAGACGACGGTCATCAAGGCGATCCTCGGCCTGGTGCCGCTCCGCCGGCGCCCCGGCGGCGGCGCCATCCGCTTCAAGCGCGAGCGCATCGACGGGCTGGCGCCCGAGCAGGTCGTCAGGCGCGGCATCGCGGTCGTCCCCGAGGGCGCCCGCGTCTTCCCGGAGATGACGGTGCTCGACAACCTGCGCATGGGCGCGCTGGTGGAGCGGGCCCGGGCCGGCGAGGCGCAGTCGCTCGACGAGGTCTACGCGATGTTCCCGCGCCTGGCCGAGCGCCGCCGCCAGCTCGCCCGCACCCTGTCCGGCGGCGAGCGGCAGATGCTGGCCATCGGCCGGGCCCTGATGAGCCGCCCCGAGCTGCTCCTGCTCGACGAGCCGTCGCTGGGCCTGCAGCCGAGCCTGGTGAAGGCGATCATCGAGGCCATTCGCGAGATCAACCAGCGCGGCCTCACGGTGCTGCTCGTCGAGCAGAACGTCCACTTCTCGCTGCCGATCAGCCATCGCGCCTACGTGCTGGAGCAGGGGCGCGTCGTGCTGGAGGACGCCGGACCCGCGCTGCTGGAGAGCCCGCACGTGCGGCTCTCCTACCTGGGGGTGTGATGGACCTGATCGTGCGCCGGGCCCGCCGCCGTGGTGATCGGGCGCTCTGCGACATCGGCATCGAGGGGGGCACGATCGCCGCGATCGAGCCGGCCATCGCCGGGCGCGCCGGGCGGGAGATCGACGCGGGCGGCCGTCTCGTCACGCCGCCCTTCGTGAACCCCCACGTGCACCTCGACAAGGCGCTGCTCGGCGCCGTCATGCGGCCCAACGCGTCTCAGACGCTGCAGGAGGCGATCGAGATCACCTGGGACTTCAAGCGCGCCTACACCGAGAAGGACATCGTCGAGCGCGCGGGCGCCGTGCTGGAGATGGCGGTCCGGGAGGGCACCCTGGTGGTCCGCACGTTCGCCGACGTCGGGACCGTCGGCGGGCTGATGCCCGTCCGCGGGCTGCTGGCCGCCAGGGCCCGCTACCGGGATCTCGTGAAGGTCGAGGTGGTGGCGTTCCCCCAAGAGGGGATCCTGCGCGACCCGGGGGCGGAGGCGTTGCTGCGGGAGGCGATGGCGCTGGGCGCCGACGTGATCGGCGGCCTGCCGTGGTACGAGCGGACCGACGAGGACGCCCGCCGCCACGTCGATCTCGTCTTCGCGATCGCCCGCGAGCGGGACGCCGACGTCCACATGCTCGTGGACGACACCGACGACGCCAACTCGCGGAGCCTGGAGTACCTCGCGGTCACGACGCTGCGCGAGGGCTACGCCGGGCGCGTGAGCGCCAGCCACTGCGGCGCCCTGGCCGCCTACAACCCGACCTACGCCGCCAAGGTCATCGGCCTCGTGAGGGAGGCCGGCATCACGATCGTCAGCAACCCGCACATCAGCCTGGTGCTGGCCGGCCGCCGCGACGCCGAGCCGGTGCGCCGGGGCATCACGCGCGTGCGCGAGCTGGTCCGCGCCGGCGTCAACGTGGCGTCGGGCCAGGACGACGTCGACGACCCGTACTATCCGTTCGGGCGGTCGAGCCAGCTCGAGGTCGCGCTGTTCATGGCCCACGCCGCGCACCTCACGTATCCCGACGAGCTGGAGACCGTGTTCGACATGGTGACGGTGAACGCCGCCCGCGCGCTCCGCCTGCCGCGCTACGGGCTGGCCCCCGGCGACGCCGGCGACCTGCTGGTCTGGGACGCCGCCGGCGTCAAGGAGGCGCTCGCCCGCCAGCGTCCGCCGCGGCACGTGGTCCGGGGCGGGGCGGTGGTCGCGCAGACGACGGTCACGAGCGAGCTGACGGCGAGGATCGGAGAGCCATGAAGCCACCGCGGTTCGACTACCTCGCCCCCCGCTCGCTCGACGAGGCCCTGGACCTCCTGGCCCGGCACGGCGAGCAGGCCAAGGTGCTGGCCGGCGGGCAGAGCCTGGTGCCCCTGCTGAACTTCCGCCTGGTCCGGCCGGGCCACCTGGTGGACCTCAACGACGTCCCCGGCCTCGCGGGCATCCGCGTGGACGACGGCCACCTGGTCATCGGGGCGATGACCCGCCAGCGGGAGGTGGAGACCTCCGCCGTCGTGCGCGCGCGCTGCCCGCTGCTGGCCGAGGCGATGCCCCAGATCGGCCACGTGCAGATCCGCAACCGGGGCACGGTCGGCGGCAGCCTGGCCCACGCCGATCCGGCCGGTGAGCTGCCGGCGGTGGTGGCCGCGCTCGGCGGCGAGCTGGTCTTGCGAAGCGCGCGCGGGCAGCGCGTGCTCCAGCCCGCGCAGTTCTTCGTCGGGTACCTGACCACCGCCGCCGCGCCCGACGAGCTGCTGGTCGAGGCGCGGGTGCCGGTCATCCCGCCGCGCACCGGCAGCGCTTTCATCGAGGTGAGCCGGCGCCACGGCGACTTCGCCCTCGTCGGCGTCGCGGCCACGGTGACCGTCGATGCGGGCGGCGTCTGCACGGCCGCCGCCGTCGCGCTCACCGGCGTGGGGCCGACGCCCGTCGTCGCCCGCGAGGCGGCGCGGGCGCTGGTCGGCGTCACCCCGGCGCCGGCGGCGTTCGAGGAGGCCGGCCGCCGCGTCTCCGGGAGCGTGGAGCCGGACAGCGACCTGCACGCCTCCAGCGAGTACCGCCGGCACCTGGCCGGCGTGCTGACCCGGCGCGCGCTCGAGCGCGCCGCCGGCCGGGCGGCGACAGGAGAGCGGCGATGATGGAGCGGACGGTCCGCCTCACCGTCAACGGGCGCGTGCACGAGAAGACGGTCGAGGTGCGCAAGACCCTGGCCGACTTCCTGCGTGACGACCTCGACCTCACCGGCACCCACCTCGGGTGCGAGCACGGCGTCTGCGGCGCCTGCACCGTCGTCGTCGACGGCGCCGCCGTGCGGTCGTGCCTGCTGTTCGCCGCCCAGATGCACGGCCACGAGATCCAGACCGTCGAGGGGCTGGCCGACGGCGACACGCTCGACCCGTTGCAGCAGGCGTTCCACGAGCACCACGGGCTGCAGTGCGGCTTCTGCACGCCGGGCTTCCTGATGACGCTCACCTGTTTCCTGCGCGAGACCCCCGACCCGTCGGAGGCGCAGATCCGCGAGGCGATCTCCGGCAACCTGTGCCGGTGCACGGGCTACCAGAACATCGTGGCGGCGGCCCTCGCCGCCGCCCGGTCGCTCGCCGCGACCACGAGGAGCTGACATGACCATCCCGAAGAGCGCGTTCGTCCTGGGCCTCGTCACGCTCGTGCTGGCCGTCACCGGGGCTCGCCCGGCCGCCGCCGCCGAGGAGCTGACCATGCTGGCCACGGTCACGCGGGTCGTGAACGTGCCGATGATCGTCGGCCTGCGCCTGCTGGAGAAGCACGACGGCGTGAAGGTGACGATCAAGGACCTCCGGTCGCCGGAGGCCGTCATGCTGGCCGTCATCGACGGGCAGGGGCAGCTGGCCACCGGCTTCGCGCCGTTCTACCCGGCCATCGAGAAGGGCGCGCCGGTGCGGGGCGTGCTGGAGCTGTCGCGGCCGGAGTTCGTGGTGATGGCCAAGAAGGAGATCGCCTCGGTCAAGGAACTGCACGGCGTCCGGCTCGCCTCGCACTCGCCCAAGGCGACCGTGCAGTCGCTGCTGGAGTTCTATCTCAAGACGCAGCAGCCCGGAGTGCAGCCCAGCGTGGTGTTCATCCCCGAGGGCTCGCCGGCCCGGGCCGAGGCGCTCCTGCGGGGGGCGGTCGAGGCCGCCGCCTTCGACCTCACCGCCGCCCAGGTGGTGAGCGAGCGGGCGCCCGGCAAGTTCCACATCCTCGTCGACTTCACCAACCAGCCCGTCTCGTCCAGCTCCCTCGTGGTCAACGGCGCCTTCGCCCGGAGCAAGCCCGAGCTGGTCCAGAAGGTGGTGCGGCGCATGCTGGAGTCGTACCGGCAGGGAGCGGCCGATCCGAAGTTTTGGGTGCGCGAGCGCGGCGACACCCTCAAGGAGGTCGACGACACCCGGCTGGAGGGCCAGCTGCGGGCGCTCGTGAAGATCTTCGACCTCAACGGCGGCCTCGACCGCATGCGGGGGCCGGGCGCCGTCGAGAACCTGAGCTTCCAGGTCACCACCGGCAATCTCTCGGGCCCGGTGAGCAAGTGGAAGCCCGAGCAGTTTTTCGACACGGCGCCCGTGGACGCGGTCCTCAAGGATCTCGGCAGGAAGTGATCGGCATCCTGGCGCTGCGAGCGGTCTCGGTCGTCGCGTTCCTGCTGCTGTGGGAGTGGGCCGCCCGGGCGCCGGTGAGCTTCAACTTCCCGTCGCCGGGGGCGACGTTCCTGGCGCTGGTGGACCTCGTGCGCTCGGGGGCCCTGCCGGCCGCGACGCTGATCAGCCTGCAGTCGCTGCTGCTCGGGATGGGGGCGGCCGTGCTGGTCGGCGTGCCGCTCGGGCTGCTCATGGGCGTGGTGGGCCCGGTGGGCCGGGTGGCGCGCGTCTATCTCGATCTGCTGATCGCGCTGCCGACGGCGGCGCTGATCCCGCTGGTGATCCTGTCGGTCGGGATCAACGTCGCCTCGTCGGCGGTCATCGTGTTCGTGTTCAGCGCGCCGTTCGTCACCATGAACGCCTACGGGGGCGTGCGCGACGTGCGCCCGCGGCTGGTGGAGATGGCGCGCGTGTTCGGCGCCTCCTGGGGCCAGCTCCTCACGCGCATCGTGCTGCCGAGCGCGCTGCCGATGATCCTGGCCGGCGTCCGCTACGCGCTGTCGCGGGCGTTCGTGGGGCTCATCGTGGCCGAGCTGCTGCTCTCGCCCTTCGGCCTCGGCCGCCTGATCATGACGGCCCGCTCGATGTTCGAGCACGACCGGATGTTCGCCACCGTGCTGTGGACGCTGCTGATGGCGGGGGCGGCGCTGGCCGGGCTGGCGCGGCTGGAGGCCCGGCTGCTGCGGTGGCGGGCGTGACTCCCGCGCCGGCGCCCGTGCCGATCACCGTCGACGGCGTGTCGAAGGCGTTCGGCGCCGTCCAGGCGCTGGCCGACATCCACGTGCGCGTGGGCGCCGGGGAGTTCCTGAGCCTCATCGGGCCGAGCGGCTGCGGCAAGACGACGCTGCTGAAGCTGATCGCCGGCCTGCTCCCGGCCGACGCCGGCCGCATCACGGTCGGTCGTCGCACGGTCGCCGGGCCGGGACGGGAGTGCAGCGTCGTCTTCCAGGACTTCGCGCTGCTGCCCTGGGCCACGGTGCAGAAGAACGTCGAGTTCGGGCTCGCGCTGCGCGGGGTGGCCGCCGACGAGCGCGCCCGGACCGCGCGGCTCACCATCGGCAAGGTGGGGCTGAGCGGCTTCGAGGACGCGTATCCGTCCCAGCTCTCCGGCGGCATGCAGCAGCGGGTCGGGCTGGCGCGCGCGCTCGCCGTCAATCCCCAGGTGCTGCTGATGGACGAGCCGTTCGCCTCGATCGACGAGCAGACGCGCCGGCTGTTCCAGGACGACCTGCTGCGGCTGTGGTCCGAGGAGCGCAAGACCGTCGTCCTCGTCACCCACAGCATGGAAGAGGCCGTGTACATGGCCGACCGCGTGGTCGTGCTGAGCCCGCGCCCGGGACGCGTGCACGAGGTGCTCGACGTGCCGCTGCCGCGCCCCCGGGAGTCGAGCGACGTCCGGGCCACCGCCGAGTTCGCCCGCCTCGTCGACGGCGTGTGGAAGATCCTGAGGAAGCTGCAGTGACCCCCCGCGAGTCCGAGTTCGGCCGGGCCGGCGTGGTCGCCGTCCTCGGCCTGCTGATCGGGTGGGAGGTGCTCGGCCGGCTCGACGTCTCCATGTTCGTGCCGCCCATCTCCCGCATCGCGGCGGCGTGGTGGCAGCTCCTGGGCAACGGCACGCTGGCGCAGGCGGCGTCGTCCAGCCTCGTCTCGCTCGCGAAGGGGTTCGGGCCGGCCGCCGTCCTCGGCGTCGCCGTGGGCCTGGCCATGGGCCGCTTCCGGACGGTGCGCTACCTGCTCGACGGCTGGGTGAACGCGCTGATGTCGGCGCCGCTCTCGGCGCTGGTGCCGGTCCTCATCGCCCTGTTCGGTATCCGCGACACGGTGGTGGCGGCGACCGTGTTCATGTTCTCGTTCTTCGTCATCGTGGTGAACACCATGACGGGCGTGCGCGGCACCGAGCGCTCGCTCGTCGAGATGGCGCGCGTGTTCGGGGCCGGCGAGGTCGCGCTGTTCCGGCGGATCTACCTGCCGGCGGCCCTGCCGGCCATCATGCTGGGGCTGCGCCTGGGCGCCGTGCAGGCCGTCAAGGGGATGGTCGTCGGCGAGATGCTGATCTCGCTGGTCGGCCTCGGCGAGCGCCTCATCTACTACGGCAACACCTTCCTGATCACCGAGCTGTACGCGGTGATCGTCTCCGTGCTGGTGATCGCCCTGCTCGCCTCGCAGGCCGTGCAGGCGGCCGACCGGGCGCTGGTGCACTGGAAGTGACGGCATGATCGTCGACGTCCACCTCCACTTCCTGTCGCCCCGCGCGATCGCCGCCGCCCGGTCGGCGCCGGCCCGCCACGGCGTGCGGGTGCGCGACGACGGCCCGCACCCGCGGCTGGTCGTGGGCGCCGAGCCGCCGACCCGCCCGTTGCTGGAGCCGCTCTACACGCTCGAGCGCCACCTGGACTTTCTGGCCGCCCAGGGCATCGACGCCGCGGTGTTCGGCCCTTTGATGGACGTCGCCGGATACTCGCTGCCGCCCGACGAGGGCGCGGCGTGGAGCCGCGCGCAGAACGAGGGGCTGGCGGCCTCGCTGGCCGAGATCGGCGGCCGGCACGCCGGCCTGGCCACGGTGCCGCTGCAGTCGCCGGCGCGGGCGGCCGAGGAGCTGCGCGTCGCCGTGACGTCACTGGGGCTGCGGGGCGCCATGATCGACCCCCACGCGCTGGGCCAGTCGCTGGGCGACCGCGCGTTCGACCCGTTCTGGCAGGCGGCGGCCGAGCTGGCCGCGCCGGTGATCCTCCATCCGTTCGCCCTGGAAGCCGTCGAGCGCTTCGGACGCCACTACCTGCACAACCTCGTCGGCTACCCGTTCGAGACCACGCTGGCGGCCGGCAGCCTGATCATGGGGGGCACGCTGGACCGCGTCCCCGGGCTCGACGTCGTGCTCGTGCACGGCGGCGGCTTCCTGCCGTACCACGTGGGCCGGTTCGACCGCGGTCACGCCGGGCGGCCGGAGATCCGGGCCGACGGCGCCGGGGTGCCGAGCGGGTACCTGCGCCGGTTCCACTACGACACGCTCGTGCAGTTCCCCCCGGCGCTCGCCTATCTGGTCTCCGTGGTCGGCGCCGACCGGGTGCTGCTCGGCAGCGATCATCCATTCTGGCTGGGCGACCCCGAGCCCGTGCGCATCGTGCGCGAGGCGGGGCTGCCGCCGGCGGCGCAGGCGGCGATCCTGGGCGACAACGCCGCCCGCATGTTCCATCTGACGCCATGACCGAGGGGTCCACGCGATGACCCGCGCGATCGGCCGCAGCGTGCGGCGCCTGGAGGACCGCCGGCTCCTCACCGGCCGCGGGAAGTATGCCGCCGACTTCCGGCTGCCCGGGATGTGCCACGGCGCCGTGCTGCGCTCGCCCCACGGCCACGCGCGCCTGGGCGCGATCCGGGCCAAGGCCGCGCTCGGCCTGCCCGGCGTGATCGCCGTGGTCACCGCCGAGGACCTCGGCGACGTCGGCCGCATTCCCGTCCGGCTCGGTCCCCGGCCGAGCCTCGTCGCCTGCCTGCAGCCGCCGCTGGCGCGCGACCGGGTCCGCTACGCCGGCGAGCCCGTCGCGTTCGTCGTGGCCGAGAGCCGCTATCTCGCCGAGGACGCGCTGGAGGTGATCGAGGTCGACTACGAGCCGCTGCCGGCCACCACCGACGCGCGGCGGGCGGTGGAGGGCGGCGCGCCGGTGCTCCACGCGGCGATCGGCGGCAACGTCGTGGCCACGCTCGACACGCGGCAGGGCGACGCGCCCGGCGCGATGGCCGGCGCCCACGTCCGCGTGAAGGAGCGCTTCGCGATCCAGCGTCACACCGGCGTCCCGCTGGAGACGCGCGGGTTGACGGCCGCCTTCGATCCCGGCCCCGGCATCCTGCGCCTGTGGGGTGTGGCCAAGGTCCCGCACTTCAACCGCCGCGTCCTCGCCGACCTGCTGCCGTACCCCGAGCACCTCATCCAGTTCACCGAGCTGGAGGTCGGCGGCGGCTTCGGCGTGCGGGGGGAGTTCTATCCCGAGGACTTCCTGGTGCCGTGGTCGGCGATGCGGCTGGGCCGGCCGGTGCAGTGGATCGAGGACCGCCGCGAGCACCTCATGGCGACGAACCACTCGCGCCAGCAGTGGCACGAGATCGAGATCGGCTTCGACCGCGACGGCCGGATCGTGGCGCTCATCGACCGGTTCCTCGCCGACATGGGCGCCTACGTGCGCACGCACGGCGTCGTGGTGCCCGAGCTGACCGCCGCGCTGCTGCCGGGGCCGTACCGGATCCCGAACTATCTCTCGGAGATCCAGTGCGTGCTCACCAACAAGACGCCGACCGGGACCTATCGCGGCCCCGGCCGCTTCGAGGGCACCTTCGTCCGCGAGCGGCTGCTGGACCTCGCGGCCGGCCGGCTCGGCGTCGATCCCCTCGATCTGCGGCGCCGGAACTTCGTCACGCCCGCCGAGATGCCCTACGAGGTCGGCGGCGCCTCGCTCAACCAGCGCACGGTCTACGACTGCGGCGACTACGCGTCCGCGCTCGACAAGACGCTCGACGCGCTGGGATACGACGCGGCCCGGCGCGAGCAGGCGGAGGCGCGCCGCCAGGGCCGTCACGTCGGCATCGGCGTCGCGTGCCTCGTGGAGAAGGCCGGGCTGGGCCCGTGGGAGTACGCGCGGGTCGAGGTGGACGCGACCGGGCACGTGGTCCTCTACTCCGGCGTGGCCGCGGTGGGCCAGGGGATCGCCACGACGCTGGCGCAGGTCGCCGCCGACGAGCTGAACGTGCCGCCCGAGCGCGTCACGGTGGTGCACGGCGACAGCGCGCGGGTGCCGTTCGGCGTCGGCGGTTTCGCGAGCCGCGGCGCGGCGGTGGCGCTGCCGGCGGCGGCCGCCGCCGCCCGCAAGGTGCGCGACAAGATGCTGCGCGTCGGTGCGGCGCTGCTGGAGGCGGCCCCCGACGACCTCGTCCTCGGCGACGGCGCCGTCCACGTCCGCGGCGTGCCCGATCGCCGGGCGACGTTCCGGGAGCTGGCGCGGGCGGCGGTGCCGGGGCCGCCCGGGATGGAGCCGGGGCTGTACGCCGAGCACTTCTTCGAGGCGCCGAAGATGACCTATCCGTACGGCTGCCACGCGGCCGTGGTCGAGGTCGACGGCGAGACGGGCGTCGTGAAGATCCTCAAGTACGCGATCGCCTACGACATCGGCCGGGCGGTCAACCCGATGATCGTCGACGGCCAGCTGGTGGGTGCGCTCGCCCAGGGCATCGGCGGCGCGCTGTACGAGGAGCTGGTCTACGACGGGCAGGGGCAGCTCCTCACCAGCACGTTCATGGACTACCTGCTGCCGACGGTGATGGAGATGCCGGAGTCGACGGCCGTTCGCATCCTGGAGGAGACGCCGACGCCGCTCAACCCGCTCGGGGCGAAGGGCGCCGGTGAGGGGGGCAGCTCGGGGTGCGGGGGCGCGATCGCCAACGCCGTGGCCGACGCGCTGGCGCCGCTGGGCGTGTCGATCACCGCCCTGCCGCTGTCGCCCGACCGGCTGTCGGCGCTGCTGCGCGACGCCCGGGAGGACGCCTCCTGATGGCCGCGCGCTACGTCAGCCGCAGCGTCAAGCGGACGGAGGACCCGCCGCTCTTGATGGGGCGCGCGCACTTCATCGGCGACCTGCGCTTGCCCGGGCTGCTGGCGGTGGCGTTCCTCCGCAGCCCCCACGCCCACGCGCGGATCGGCGGCATCGACGCCGGCGGCGCGCTCGCGATGCCGGGCGTCGAGGCCGTCGTCACCGGGGCCGATCTCGCCCCCACGACGAAGCCGGTCCGGGCGGTGATGAGCGGAGCCGGCTACAAGGAGACGGGCTGGCCGGCGCTGGCGCTCGGCAAGGTCCGCTTCGCCGGCGAGCCGGTGGCGGCCGTGGTCGCCACCGACCAGTACCGGGCCGAGGACGCGCTGGAGGCGATCCAGGTCATCTGGGATCCGCTGCCCGCCGTCGCCGACGCCGAGGCGAGCCTGCGGCCGGGCGCGCCGCGGCTGCACGAGGAGCTGGCCGACAACGTCCTGTTCCACACGCATTTCGAGCACGGCCCCGTCGAGCAGGCGCTGGCCGCGGCCGACCTCCGGATCGCCGAGACGTTCCGCCACGGGCGCTGCTCGTCGGTGCCGATGGAGCCGCGCGGGGTGATGGCCGCGGTCGATCCGGTGGACGGCACGCTCATCGTGTGGGCCTCGTCGCAGTCGCCCCACCTCATGCGCAGCGGCCTCGCGGAGGCGATCGGCCTGCCCGACTCGCGCATCCGCGTGCTCTGTCCCAGCGTGGGGGGCGGCTTCGGACCGAAGATGCACCTCTACCCGGAGGACATCGTGGTCGCCCAGCTCGCCCGGCGGCTGCGCCGCCCGGTGCGCTGGCTGGAGGACCGCCGCGAGAATCTCCTGGCCAGCGCCCAGGCCCGCGACCACGTCAACCACGTGGAGATCGGCGCCCGGAAGGACGGCACGCTCGTCGCGCTGAGATCGACGCTGATCTGCGACTCCGGCGCCTACTCGGTCTATCCGGTCACGGCATCGCTGGAGCCATTGACGGCAGCGGGCATTCTGCCGGGCCCGTACACGCTGTCGGCGCTCGCCTACGACGCCTACGCGGTCGCGACGAACAAGTGCCCGGCCGGCGCGTATCGCGGCGTCGGCATGGCGCTGGGCACGTTCGTGCGCGAGCGGCTGGTGGACATGGTCGCGCGGCGGGTGGGGCTCGATCCCGCCGAGGTGCGGCGGCGCAACTTCGTCGCGGCGGCGGAGCTGCCCTTCGCGACCGCGTCGGGGCTCGTCATCGACAGCGGCGACCCCGCCCAGTCGCTCGAGCGCGCGCTGGCGGCCGCCGACTACGCGGCGCTGCGGGCCCGACCCCGCCGGACGCCCGGGGGGAAGTACCGCGGCGTCGGCGTGGCGGCCTATACGGAGTTCACCGGGATGGGGTCCGGGACCTTCCGGCGGCGCGGCATGCGGCAGGTCCCGGGCCACGACGCGGCCACCGTCCGCGTCGAGCCGAGCGGCGAGGTGCGCGGCTTCGTCAGCGCCGCCTCGCAGGGCCAGGGCCACGCCACCACGCTCGCCCAGGTGCTGGCCGACGAGCTGGGCGTCGACCTCGGCGCGGTCACCATCGTCGAGGGCGACACCGAGCGCTGCCCGCACGGCAGCGGCTCCTTCGCCAGCCGCAGCATGGTCGTGAGCGGCGGCGCCCTCGTCCTGGCCGCCCGGCGCGTGAGGGAGAAGATCGAGAAGATCGCCGCCCACATGCTGGAGGCCGCGCCCGCCGACCTGGCCATCGAGGGCGGCACCATCGCCGTGCGGGGGGCGCCGGGCCGGACGCTCACGGTCACCGACGTGGCCGGCCTCGCCTACCGGCCGGCGGGCGGCACGCTGCCGCCGGGCGTGGACCCGGCGCTGGAGGCGACCCAGTACTACGATCCGCCGCCCGCCACGTTCTCCAACGGCTCCCACGTGGCGGTCGTCGAGGTCGACCCCGAGACGGGGCAGGTGACCCTCGTGCGCCACGTCGTCGTGGAGGACTGCGGCCGCATCGTCAACCCGATGATCGTCGACGGCCAGACCCACGGCGCGGTCGCCCAGGGCATCGGCAACGCGCTCTACGAGGAGATCGCCTACGACGCCGCCGGCCAGCCGCTCACGACGACGTTCATGGACTACCTGATCCCGGGGGCCCTGGACGTGCCGCCCCTGGCCATCGTCCACATGGAGACGCCGCCCGCGGTCAGCGTGAGCGGCTTCAAGGGCATGGCCGAGGGCGGGACGATCGGCTCGACGGCGGCGATCGCCAACGCCGTGGCCGACGCGCTGGCCCCGCTCGGCATCGAGGTGCGCGAGCTGCCCCTGACCCCCGACCGCGTCCATCGCCTCATCAAGGAGAAACAGGGAGACCAGTCATGAGGAAAGCGTTTGTCGTGTTCAGCGTGGTGGTGGCCGCGTGCGTGGCGGCGATGGCGGTCGCCCCGCCGGCGCCCGGCCAGGACCTCATCAAGGTCAAGTTCGGCCGCCTGGCGTTCCCGTCGCTGTCGACGCTGATGGTCGACATCGTGAAGGACCAGGGGCTCGACCGGAAGCACGGCCTCGACGTCCAGCCCGTGACCCTGGGCGCCATCTCGGCCTACTACGCCGCGGTGGCCACCGGGGAAGTCGACATGCTGCCGGCCGGGCCGCACGTCCTGCAGAAGATGCGGCTGGAGGGCGTGCCGATCACGGCCGCGCTCACCTACGCGCGGCTCAACGCGCTCACGGTGATCACCGGCGATCCGGCCATCAAGACGATCGCCGACCTCAAGGGCCGCACCATCGCCGCCGACATGGGCTCGTCGGAGTACCAGATCCTGGCGCTCTACGGCAAGAGCCAGGGCGTGGTCTTCGGCAAGGACGTCACCGTGGTCCAGGCCGGCCCGCCGCTGGCGCGCACCCAGCTGCAGGCCAAGCGCGTCGACGCGGCGATGACCTGGGAGCCGGCGGCGACGCTCACGCTGCGCGACAATCCGCAGTACCGCACCATCTTCGCCGGCGACACCGCCTGGAAGGCGATCGCCAAGGCGGACGGCTGGGAGCTGGTCGTGGCGATGCGCGAGGACTTCCTGAAGCGGAGTCCCGACGCGGTCGGCCGGCTGCTCCGCATGTTCCAGGACGGCCAGCGCTTCATCAAGACGAACCTCGACGACGCCGACCGCATCGTCGCCGCCAGCATCAAGCTCCCGCCCGGCATCATGAAGGAGGCGGTCTCGTCCGGCCGGCTGGTCTACGACGTGCAGCCGGCCTGGGAGGCGGAGCGCGCGGTGATCTGGGACATGTTCAAGGTGGCGGTGGACATCGGCTACTTGCCGAAGCTGCCCGACGAGGGCGCGATCTACAGGCCCTGAGCATGCCCCGCCCCGACGCGCCCGGCGGCGAGACGGTCGAGGCGCTGGAGGCGCGCGCCCCCTTCCGCTTTCCACGGGAGATGGTGGTGGGCCTCCTCGTCCTCGCCGCCGCCTGGGAGATCGTCTCCTGGTTCGTGCCGCCGTTCATCGTCCCCGGGTGGGGCCGGATCCTCACGAGCCTGGCCGGCCTGCCGCTCGACTTCGTCCTCGTCACCATGGCCCGGGTCATCGGCGCCCTGGTCGTGTCGTTCGCCCTCGGGCTGGCGCTGGCGGTGGCGATGTACGCCTCGTCGCCGGTCGAGCGCTACGGCCGGCCGTTCGTCCGGCTGCTGATGGCGGTGCCGGTCGTCTGCTGGATCCTGTTCGCGGTCCTGTGGTTCAGGTGGGTGGAGTTCCGCATCGCCTTCGTGCTGGTCGTGGTGTGCGCACCCGTCTTCCTGGTGGACGTGCTGGACGCCATGAAGGGCGTGTCCAGAGACCTGCGCGACATGCTGCGCTCGTTCCGCCCCACCCGCGCCCAGGTGTTCACCAAGCTCGTGCTGCCGGCCACGGTGCCGGCGATGCTGACGAGCTGGAAGATCAACCTGAGCCTGGCCATCCGGGTGGTCACCATCGCCGAGCTGGTGGGCGCGGTGACCGGCATCGGCTACGGCCTCGTGGTCGCCCAGGAGCTGTTCTCGGTCTCCGAGGTCTTCGCGTGGACCCTCATCCTGGTCGCGATCCTGTTCGTCGCCGAGGCGGTCCTGACCCTGGTGGAGGAGCGCGTGCTGCGCTGGCGCGCGTGAAGGGCGCGGGCGCCATCGAGGTGGCCGGGCTCCGCAAGGTCTTCCACCAGACCGGCACCGGCGAGGCCGTCGTGGCCATCGAGCGCCTGGACTTCGACATCCGCCAGGGCGACATGGTGGCGATCGTCGGCCAGACGGGCTGCGGCAAGTCGACGTTCCTCAACATCCTCATCGGGCTCGACCGGCCCACCGAGGGCCGCGTCGCCATCGGCGGCCGCGCGCCCTACGACGAGTTCGACCACTTCCGGGGCGTGCTGGCGGCCGTGTTCCAGCAGGACCGGCTGCTGCCGTGGCGCACCGCGCTCGACAACGTGCGCCTGCCGCTCGAGCTGCTCGGCCGCGACCCCCGCGAGCAGGTGGAGCGCGCCCGCGCGTGGCTGGACCGGCTCGGCCTGGGCCGCTTCGAGCGCGCCTATCCCCACGAGCTGTCGGGCGGCATGCGGCAGCGCGTCGCGCTCGCCCGGGCGTTCGTCATCGACCCCGCGCTGCTGCTCGCCGACGAGGCCTTCGGCCATCTGGACGAGGTGACGTCGGCCGCCCTCCGCACCACGTTCGTGGAGCTGGCCCGCACCGAGGGCAACACCGCCATCCTCGTCACCCACCAGCTCGAGGAGGCGATCGAGATGGGCGGCCGCATCCTGGTCTTCGGCCGCCCGGGCACGCTGCTGGCCGACATCGACCTCCGCGCCTCCGCGGGCGCGCCGGTGGCGGGGCTGCGCGCCGACATCCAACGCATGCTCCAGAGCAATGCCCCCATGAAGGAGTCGCCCGCATGAAGATCGACGCCACCGCGCAGAAGGTCATGGACAGGATCGACGTCGACGAGCTGGTCCGGGTCGCCCTCGACCTCGGCAACATCGACAGCCCCACCGGCAGCGAGGGCCCCGTCGCCGACTACGTCCACGACTGGC
>DASWJN010000275.1:0-7709 GCA_036397135.1 Candidatus Methylomirabilota bacterium | reverse complement strand
GGGCCGGGGCGCGCCTCGAATTTGCGCGGGGATGGGTGGTGGCGGCATGCCGTCCCATCATCCATCGCGCTGCGCAGGCGTTTACTCAGGGGCGTTGCAGCGGTGTGCTGAGATTCCGGAAATTCTCGGGATGGGGCGACGGGGTGTGACGCCGGGCTGTGTGACGCACGCAGCCTCAAGCAGGCGTCTTGCCGGCGCTTTCAGGGGTTGGCACTGCCCTTGCCGTGTGTGAGTGGGCGGACGGTGCTTCGCGCCGTCCGCGATCATGTCGACGGCGCAACGGTTTGCCTGGCTGGACGGACTCTCCACGGTGGCGGTGTGCGGCGCCGCGCTGGCGGTCTTGCCCGCCGCCGAGTCGCCCACGAGCCCGTGGGGGCTGGCGGCGCGGATCGCCGTCGTCGTGCTCGTCTGCATCGTCGCCTTCTACTACAACGACCTCTACAACTTCGAGGCCCCCCACGACGTCGGGCAGCTGTTCCTCCGGCTCTGCCGCGCGCTCGGTCTGAGCGCGCTCGTCCTGGCCGGCGCGTACCTGCTCTTCCCCGGCATGATCCTGGGCGGCAACCTCGTCTCCTCCGCGCTCGTGCTCACCCTGGTGTCCGTGCTCACGCTGCGGGTGGCGGTCTACGCGCTGGCCAAGCGGGCGCCCTTCTCCGAGCGGGTGCTGATCCTCGGGGGCGGACCGCTGGCGGCCGAGCTGGCCCGTCACATCCGGGCGCGCCCGGACCTCGCGCTCCGCCTGGTCGGCGTGGTCGGCCCCGGGCCCGAGCCGGGCGCCCAGCATCTCGGCGACTACGGGGACGTCGGCGACGTCATCCGGCGCCACCGGCCCGACCGCATCGTGGTCGCCATGCCGGACCGGCGCGGCAACCTGCCGGTCTCCGACCTGCTCGCCTGTCGCTTTCGCCGCATCGAGGTCGAGGAGGGCACGCGGGTCTTCGAGCGCTTCACGGGCCGTCTGGCGGTCGAGTCGCTCACGCCGAGCACGCTGATCTTCGGCGACGGCTTCCGCGCGCGCCGCCTGCCGCTGGTCCTCATGCGCGCGCTGTCGGTGGCGATCGCGCTGTCGACGCTGGTGCTGACCGCCCCGCTCATCGCGCTGATCGCCCTCGCGGTCCGGCTGGAGTCGCGGGGGCCGGCGTTCTTCGTCCAGGAGCGCGTCGGGCTGCACGGACGGCGGTTTCGCCTGGTGAAGTTCCGGACGATGCGCGAGAGCGCCGGCGCCGCCGACTCCGTGTGGGGACGCGACAACGCCAGCCGGGTGACCCGGCTCGGCGCCCTGCTGCGCCGCTACCGCCTCGACGAGCTGCCCCAGTGCCTGAACATCCTGCGGGGCGACATGAACCTGGTGGGGCCGCGCCCGGAGATGGCCGCCAACGTGGCGACGTTCTCGGCGGTCATCCCCTTCTACAACCTCCGGCACGAGGTGCGGCCCGGCCTCACCGGCTGGGCGCAGGTCAAAGCCGGCTACTCGATGTCCACCGAAGAGGTGACCCGCAAGCTCTGTTACGACCTCTACTACATCAAGCACATGTCGCCGGCGTTCGATCTGCAGATCCTGGTCGACACGGTGAAGTTCGTTCTCAGCGGAACCCGGCCGGGATGAGCGACGTCAAACGTTTACTTCAATCTGGCAGCCCTCGTCCCACAGTGGGCAGTCCGGCCCCGAGTTCCGCCGCGGCCTCCGTGCCAAACGCGCGGAGAACCGGCTCGGCATGTCTCTTGCGGGAATCGGAGCTGTCATGAGCACGAGAGATCCGCGATGAAGGTCTCCAGCTTCGATGCCGCAGCGTCGTTCGCGCCCGCCACGGCCGCCCGTCACGTGCTGGTCGTGGAGAGCGATCCCGATCAGCGGCGGCGCGTCGTCACCCAGCTCGTGAACTGGGGCTACACGCCGCTGGCCGCCGCCAGCGCCGAGGAGGCGCTCGAGCGGCTGGGTCGGACGCGCGTCGTCTTCTCGGTCGTCGCCATCCGGCTGCCCGGCCTGTCGGGGATCGACCTGGTGCGGCGCACGCCCGAGCTGTCGGAGTCGGGGCCGATCATCATGATCGCCGACGCCGGCCACAGCGCCCAGATCGTCGAGGCCATCCAGGCCGGCGCCGACGACTTCATCCGCCGGCCCTACACGGCCGAGGACCTCGAGAACGCCATCCGGGCCGTGGCCGGCCGCCCCCGCCGCGACGTGGCGCCGGCGCCGGCCGCCGGCGCCGACGACAACGGCGACCGGCTGCAGCGCGAGCTGGCGCTGCTGCTCAGTCCGCAGATGCGCGAGATCCAGCAGGTGGTCGAGCAGGCCGCTCGCGCCGACGTCACCGTGCTGGTGTGCGGGGAGACCGGCGTCGGCAAGGAGCTGGTGGCGCGGGCCATCCACGCCCACTCCCCGCGCCGGCGGGCCGCCTTCGTCAAGGTCAACTGCGCGGCGATGCCGCGCGAGCTGCTGGAGAGCGAGCTGTTCGGCCACGAGCGCGGCGCCTTCACCGGCGCCCACCAGCGCAAGCCGGGCCGCTTCGAGCTGGCCGACGGGGGGACCATCTTCCTGGACGAGATCGGCGAGCTGCACCCGGCCCTGCAGGCCAAGCTCCTCCACGTCCTGCAGGACGGCGAGTTCTCGCGGGTGGGCGGCCGCCACAACATCCGCGTCGACGTGCGGACGATCTGCGCCACCAATCGCGACCTGGCGCGCGAGGTGGCCGCCGGCCGCTTCCGCGAGGATCTCTTCTACCGGCTCAACGTCATCAACGTCCTGGTGCCGCCCCTGCGCGAGCGGCGGGAGGAGATCGCCGGGCTCGTCGCCTACTTCGTGCAGCGCTATTCGCGCGTGTTCAACGTGCCGGAGCGCGAGCTGGCTGCCGACGTCATGGAGGCCTTCCACGCCTACCACTGGCCGGGCAACATCCGCGAGCTGGAGAACTTCATCAAGCGGATGATCGTCCTGCAGGACTGGACGCTCGCCCGCACGCTGGTGGCGCCGCCGGTGGTCCCGGCCCCGGCGGCGCCGCCAGAGCCCTTCGCCGCCACCAAGGGGCTCTCGCTCAAGGAGATCTCCCGGCGGGCGGTGCTGGAGGCCGAGCGCGAGGTCATCGGGCGCGCGCTCGAGCAGTGCCGCTGGAATCGCGTGAAGACCGCCAAGATGCTGCGGATCAGCTACCGCGCGCTCCTCTACAAGATCAAGGACATGGGCCTCAAGCAGGACCCGGCCGCCAGCTGAGCGCGGCCCTCAGGAGGATCCGGACATGGCTCTCAAGTGGTTCGTCGTCTCCGTTGCGCTCCTGGCCGGCCTGGCCATGGCCGGCGCCGCCAGCGCCCAGGGCCAGGCGTCGGTGAAGTCCCCGCCCGCCAAGCCGGACATCGTCCCCGCCGCCCCCGTGCCCAGCGCCTCGGACTACGTGATCGGCGCCGAGGACATGCTGCAGGTCTCGGTCTGGAAGAACGAGTCGCTCTCGCGCCAGCTGCCGGTCCGGCCCGACGGCAAGATCTCGATGCCGCTGCTGCACGACATCCACGCCGCCGGCCTCACCCCCATGCAGCTGCGGGACAAGATCGCCGCCGCCCTCGCCGAGTTCATGCCGAGCCCGGAGGTGTCGGTGACCGTGCTCGAGGTGCGCAGCTACCGGGTGTCGGTGCTGGGCGAGGTGCAGCGGCCGGGCGTGCTCCAGCTCCGCGCCCCCACCACCGTGCTGGAGGCGCTCGCGCTGGCCGGCGGCTTCCGCGACTTCGCATCGCCGAGCAAGATCGTCATCTTCCGCAAGAACGGCAACGGCACCGAACGCCTGCGCTTCAACTACAACCGCGCGGTCGGCAGCGCGACCGAAGAGAACCTGCCGCTGCGGTCGGGCGACGTCGTCGTCGTCCCCTGATCGGCGAGGAGCAACCATGGCGACCACTCCGAGCGCTCACGACGAGTCCGCCCGCGGCCTGGGGCTGGCGGCCGTCCTCGAGGTCGTGCGCCGCCGCCGGGCGCTGGCCCTGCTGCCCTTCCTGTTCGTCCTGGCGGCGGCGGCCTCGCTGGCCCTGTTCCTGCCGAGCCTGTGGACGGCCCGGGCGGTAGTCCTGGTCAACCGCCAGGAGATCCCGGAGGCCTTCGTGCGGTCCACCGTCAACACCGAGCTCGAGGCCCGGCTGCTGACGCTGACGCACGAGATCCTCGATACCCCCCGGCTGACGAAGATCATCCAGGACAACGACCTCTACCCGGCCATGCGGCGCTCGCGTCCGGCCGACGAGGTCGTGGAGCGCATGCGCCGTGACATCAAGGTCGAGGTCCAGGACGAGCGCGAGCGGCGGGGCCGGGAGCCGCGCTCGCTCGTCTTCACCATGGCCTACACCGCGACCCACCCCGCCGTGGCCGCCCGCGTGACCAACACGCTGGCCTCCCTCTTCAGCGCCGAGAACCATCGGCTGCGCGAGGAGCAGGCCGTGGGCGCGTCCGAGTTCCTGCAGGGCCAGCTGCGCGAGCTGCGCACGCGCCTGGCCGCCCAGGAGCAGAAGATCACCGCCTACAAGGAGCGGCACCTCGGCGAGCTGCCCGAGCAGCGCGAGGTGAATCTGCGCACCCTCGAGCGCCTCCAGCAGCAGCTCTCGCTGGCCCACGAGAACAGCCGCCGCGCCAACGAGCGGCGCCAGATGATCACCCAGAGCCTCAACGACCTCGACCTCGCCACCGCGCTGTCGGCCGGCGGCGGCGTCACGCTCGCCCCCACCATCGCCCCCGGCGAGTCGGCGGCCGCCCGGCTGTCCATCCTGAAATCGGAGCTCACGGCGCTGCAGACGACCTACAGCGACAAGTACCCCGACGTCATCCAGATGAAGGAGCAGATCCGGCTGCTGGAGCGCCGGGTGGCCGACGAGGAGAAGAAGGTCGCGGCGGCGGCGGCCGCGCCGAAGCCGGCCGGGCCGCCCATGTCGCGGCCCACGCGCGACCTCCGGCTGGCCGTCCAGAACCCGTACGTGCTGAGCTTGATGCAGCAACTCGACCAGGCCGCCGTCGAGTCCAAGGCCACCGCCGACGAGATCGCCGGGCTCAACCGCCAGCTCGCCGTCTATCAGCGCCGGCTGGAGATGACGCCCAAGCGCGAGCAGGAGCTGGCCCTCATCACCCGCGACTACGAGACGACGCGCGACCTGTTCCGGTCGCTGCTGGCCAAGCACGGCGAGGCCGACATCGCGGCCGAGCTGGAGCAGCGGCAGAAGGGCGAGCACTTCCGCGTGATCGAGCCCGCCACCCTGCCCCAGCGGCCGGCCGGCCCCAACCGCCTTCGGCTGCTGCTGGTCGGCCTGGCCCTGGCGCTCGGCGCCGCCGGCGTGGCGGTCGTGCTGGCCGAGCAGGTCGACACCTCGTACCGGCGGGCCGAGGAGGTGCGGGCGACGGCCGGTGTGCCGGTGCTGTCGACCATCCCGCGCATCGTCACCGAGGCCGACCGTCTGAGCGCGATGCGCCACCGGCGGCTGGCGACGGCCGCCGTCGCCGCCGGGCTCCTGCTCGTCGTGGGGTCCTCGTTCGTGGTGGCGCACGACAACCAGTCGCTCGTCAGCCTGCTGACGCCCGACACGACCGTGAGGAGGTAGCCCATGTACCTCCAGTTCTACGGCCTGCGGGAGGCGCCGTTCAACCCGACGCCGGATCCCAAGTTCCTCTTCCAGTCGAGCCGGCACCGCGAGGCGCTCGCCCAGCTCCTGTACGGCGTGCGCGAGCGCAAGGGGTTCATCGTGCTGACCGGCGAGATCGGGACCGGCAAGACGACGCTGCTGCGCACGCTGCTGGAGCGCCTGGACCGCCACACCCACGTGGCCTACGTGCACAACTCCGCGCTCGGCATCGAGGGCCTGCTCGAGTACATCCTGCAGGACTGGGGCGTGAAGTCCTCGGCGGCCAGCCACGCCCAGCGCCTGTTCGAGCTCAACGAGTTCCTGATCGACCAGCACCGGCAGGGGCTCAGCCCGGTGCTGGTCATCGACGAGGCCCAGAACCTCTCCATCCCCACCCTGGAGGCCGTGCGCCTGCTCTCCAACTTCGAGACGACCAGCTCCAAGCTCATGCAGATCCTGCTGGTAGGCCAGCCCGAGCTGCGCGACAAGCTCAACTCCCCCGAGCTGCGCCAGCTCAAGCAGCGCATCGGGCTGCGCTGCCACATCGGGCCGCTGTCGCCCGACGAGACGCGCCTGTACGTCCGCCACCGCCTGCGCATCGCGGGGGCGTCCGACGCCGGCATCTTCACCGACGCCGCCATCCAGCGGATCGTCGAGTACAGCCACGGCACCCCCCGCGTCATCAACATCGTCTGCGACCACTGCCTGCTGTCCGGCTACGCCGACAGCAAGCGCCGCATCGACAGCAGCGTCGTCGAGGAGGCCGTCGAGTATTTGGAGGAGGGCGAGCGGCCCGAGTGGAAGCGCAGCCGGCAGGTCCGGCTGGTGCCCAGCCGTGGCGCCCTGTGGGCGGCCCGCGGCGGCGTCGCCGCACTCGTGTTCCTGCTCGTGATGCTGCTGGTCTTCGCCGTCAACACCACCGGCTGGTTCGGGCACGCGCTGCCCTAGGAGGACCCTTCGTGAGCAAGTTCTTCAAGGCGCTCGAGAAGGTCGAGCAGGAGCGGGAGGGCACGGCGCCGCCCGCCCCGCCGCCCGCCGCCACCCCGGCGGCGACCGCGGTCGCGACCGCGCCGGAGCCGCCGTTCGTCGCCGCGCCGCCGGCGCCCGCACCGGTGACCCCACCGGCCCCGGTCCGGGTCGAGCCGCCGCCCTTCGCGACGACGCCGGCCCGACCCGTGATGTACGGCGCCCCGGTCGCGCGGGAGACCACGGGCGGGCGCGGCTTCGCCTGGCAGATGGAGCCCGTCACCGACACCGAGGCCGGCGAGATCGACGACCACCTCGTCAGCCTGCTGGAGCCGACCAGCTTCGCGGCCGAGCAGTACCGCGCGGTCCGGCTGGCCATCGAGACGCTGCACCGCGAGCGCGGTACGCGCGTGGTGGCGGTCTCGAGCCCCGGCCGCGGCGAGGGCCGGACGATGACCGCCGTCAACCTGGCCGGCGCGCTGGCCCAGGCGCCCGACGCCCGGGTCGTTCTGGTCGAGGCCGATCTCCGTCATCCCTCGGTCGCGCGTTACCTCGGGCTGGCATCCGGCCGCGGCCTGTCCGGCTACCTGCTGGACACGACCACGACGCTCGACGCCGTGCTGCAGCGGCCCACGTCGATCGCCTTCTCAGTGCTGCCGGCCGGCGCGGCCTCCTCGATGCCGTACGAGCTGCTCAAGTCGCCCCGGTTGGCCGCCCTGATCGCCGAGCTGCGCCAGCGCTTCGACTACGTCCTACTCGACACGCCCTCGGTCCTGCCCTTCCCCGACGTCGGCATCCTGCGCGAGCTCGTGGACGGCTTCGTCGTCGTCGTGCGCGCCAACCGGACGCCCCGCGAGCAGCTCCAGGACACGATGAGCGTGCTCGGACGCCAGCGCGCGCTCGGGCTCGTCTTCAACGACGACGAGCGGACCGGCGTGCCGGCCTTCGCGGACGGTGAGGCGGGCTGGCGGCGCCTGGTCCCGCGCCCGCTGGGAGCCGTGCGTGCCTGACACGCCGCCGGTGGTCGTCAACGTCCTCACCGTCGACGTCGAGGAGTACTACCACGGCGTCGAGTTCGCGTCGGCCCTCGGCGCCGACGCGCAGGCGCGGCTGCCGAGCCGCGTGGTCGCGCAGACCGAGCGCCTGCTCGATCTGCT
>DASWJN010000274.1:0-7286 GCA_036397135.1 Candidatus Methylomirabilota bacterium | reverse complement strand
CTTCCGCCGTTCCGTTGGCTTCGATGGTGTCCCCACCTCGCCCCGGACTCCGCCAAACCTCGGCCGGCGCCCGCGGCCAGAATTGCGCGGAACGGCGGAAGACCCCCGGCCCCCCGGCGCGCCCGGGAGTGAGGCGCGCGTGAAGGACTGGTACAAGGACGCGGTCTTCTACGAAGTCCCCGTGAAGGCGTTTTACGACGCCGACGGCAACGGCATCGGCGACTTCGCCGGGCTGACGTCGAAGCTGGACTACATCCGCGAGCTGGGCGTCGACTGCCTGTGGATCCTGCCGATGTACCCCTCGCCGCTCCGGGACGACGGGTACGACATCGCCGACTTCTTCGGCATTCACCCGTCCTACGGGAGCGTCGAGGACTTCCAGAACTTCCTGGAAGCCGCCCACCAGCGCGGCCTGCGCGTCGTCGCCGACCTGGTCATGAACCACACCTCCGACCAGCACCCCTGGTTCCAGGCCGCCCGCGCCGACCGCGCCTCGCCCTACCGCGACTACTACGTGTGGAGCGACACCGACCAGCGCTACCGGGACGCCCGCATCATCTTCACCGACACCGAGAAGTCGAACTGGGCGTGGGATCCGGTCGCCCAGCAGTACTACTGGCACCGGTTCTTCAGCCACCAGCCCGACCTCAACTACGACAACCCGGCCGTGAAGAGCGCCATGCTCGACGTGATGCGCTTCTGGCTCGACCGCGGGCTCGACGGCTTCCGCTGCGACGCCGTGCCCTACCTGGTCGAGCGGGAAGGCACCAACGGCGAAAACCTGCCGGAGACCCACGCCATCCTGCGCGAGTTCCGGCGGGTGATCGACCAGGAGTACGGCGGCGACCGCGTGCTGCTGGCCGAGGCCAACCAGTGGCCGGAGGACGTCCGGCCCTACTTCGGCGACGGCGACCAGTTCCACATGGCGTTCCACTTCCCCCTCATGCCGCGGCTGTACATGGGCATCCGGCGCGAGGACCGGCTGCCGATCACCGACATCTTCACCCACACGCCGGCCATCCCGCCCTCCTGCCAGTGGTGCCTCTTCCTGCGCAACCACGACGAGCTGACGCTCGAGATGGTGACCAGCGAGGAGCGCGACTACATGTACTTCGCCTACGCCTCCGACCCCCAGATGAAGCTCAATCTCGGGATCCGGCGGCGGCTGGCGCCGCTCCTGGACAACGACCGCCGGCGGATCGAGCTGCTCAACTGCCTGCTCCTCACGCTGCCCGGCAGCCCCATCGTCTACTACGGCGACGAGATCGGCATGGGCGACAACGTCCACCTCGGCGACCGCAACGGCGTGCGCACCCCCATGCAGTGGTCGGACGACCGCAACGCCGGCTTCTCGTCCACCGATCCCGCCCAGCTCTACCTGCCGGTCATCACCGATCCCGCCTACAGCTACCAGGCGGTGAACGTCGCCGCCCAGGAGAAGCTGCCGAGCTCGCTCCTCAACACGATGCGCCGGCTCATCGCCGCGCGCCGGCGCTCGCCGGCGTTCGGCCGCGGGTCGATCGAGTTCCTGCGCCCGCGCAACGCCTCGGTGCTGGCCTACCTGCGCCGCTGGCAGGACGACACGCTGCTGATCGTCGCCAACCTCTCCAGCCGCGCCCAGCCGGTCGAGCTGGACCTGGCCGCGCTGGAGGGCACGGTGCCGGTGGAGATGATCGGCGACACGCGGTTTCCGCCGGTCCGCCGCGAGCCCTACGTCCTCTCGCTCGGGCCCCACGGCTTCTACTGGTTCCGGCTGGAAGGGCGCCAGCGCCGGCCGGTCCGCTACGGCATCGAGGACTCCGCGGTGTGAGATGAGCCGCCCCGCCGTGGCGCCCCGCGATGCCGTGCTCGCCGAGTGGATCCCGGGGCAGCGGTGGTTCGCGGGCAAGCAGCGGCGCGTCGTGGCCGTGGCGCTCGAGGACGGCGTGCCGCTGGGACCCGGGACGCTCTGGATCGCCCGGGTGGAGCTCGACGACGGCGGCGCGGACCGCTACGCGCTGCCGCTGCTCGACGGCGCCCCCGTCCGGGATGGGCTCGACGACCCGGGCTTCTGCCGCGCCCTGCTGGAGCTGATCGAGCGCGAGGGCCGGGCCCCCGGCGCGCACGGCGAGGTGGTGGCGTCGCGGACGCGCGCCTTTCCGTCCGGGATCACGGCCGCCGGGCGGCGGCTGGCGGGCGAGCAGAGCAACACCTCGGTCGTCTTCGGCGACGCGCTCATCCTCAAGCACTTCCGGCGGCTCGCCGCCGGCGTCAACCCCGACGTCGAGATCACCCGGTTCCTCACCGAGCGCACCGACTTCCGCCACACGCCGCGCCTGTGCGGCAGCCTGGAGTACCGCGACGGCGCCGGCAGCTGGGCCCTGGCGATGGCGCAGGAGCTGGTCCGCGACGCGCATGACGGCTGGCGCTGGCTGCTCGAGCGGCTCGCCGGCGGCGACGCCGCCCTCGGCGCGCTGGAGCGCCTCGGTCGCCGCACGGCCGAGCTGCACCTGGCCCTGGGCTCCGACTCGCGCGATCCGGCCTTCGCGCCGGAGCCCATCACCGACGCCGACGTCCACGCCTGGACCGAGGCGGTGCAGCGCCAGCTCGACGGCGCCCGGGCGGCGCTCGGGGCGGCGCCGCCGGACGGCGTGCCGGCGCGCATCGACGCCGCCGGGCTCGGCGCGCTGGTCGGCGCGGTGAAGCAGCGCCATCACGGCGATTTCCACCTCGGCCAGACGCTGGTCGCCGGCGACGGCGCGGACTTCGCGCTCATCGACTTCGAAGGCGAGCCGCTGCGCCCGCTCGCGGAGCGCCGGCGCAAGCACACCCCGCTGCGCGACGTCGCCGGTCTGCTGCGCTCGCTCGGCTATGCCGCGGCGGCCAACGGGCCGGCGCCCGAGGGATGGGAGGCGCAGGCGCGTCGCGCGTTCCTCCAGGGCTACCGGGCGGCCGCCGGGCGCGCGCCGTTCCTGCCGCGCGAGGCGGCCGGCTTCGTGCGCGCGGTCGCGGTGCTGGAGGTCGAGAAGGCGGCCTACGAGGTCGTGTACGAGGCCAACAACCGCCCCGACTGGCTGCCGATCCCGGTGCGGGGGCTGATCCAGGCCGCCCGCGCCGTGGCCGGGGCCGGCTGACCGCCCGGTCAGCGCTTCTCTTCGGTGGGATCGCGCGGCTGGGGCACCGTGAAGATCATCAGGCGCGCGTTCCAGCCTTGCTTGTCGAAGTAGACGAGCAAGCCGTCCTTGTAGAGGAAGAGATCCTCCCCGCCCTCGTGCCCCATGAGGTCGGGCAAGCCCCAGCCGTTGGTGACGACGCCACGGTTGAACGTCCCCGGCCTGGGCTCGAGCCGGAACGCGCGCACCGCCTCCCGGCGGAACGTGTCGGACTGCACGAGGCCGAACTCGATCGTCAACCGCACGATGCCGGTGGGGGCCTGGGCGCCCTCGTACACCCACTGCTCCGTCTCGTAGCCCTCGATCTTCTCCCGCACCACGCGGGTGGGGGCGCCGTACCGGGCGCGCACCTCCTCCAGCGTGCTCACGCCGGGCCGGATCAGCCCCCACTCGGAGGCGCCGGCGCCGCCGGCCGCGGCGATCAGGACGGCGAGGGCGAGCGCCAGCCGGCGCCGCATCAGAACCCCAGCGCCGCGCCGTCGCCGCGCGGGTCGGCGCCGCCGCTCAGCACGCCGTCGTGGACCATGACGCCGTGGGCGTGGCCCACACGGTAGAACAGCTCCGGCGCCGGCGTGATCGCGTGGCCCAGCCGGCGCAGCCGGGCGAACACCGGCGCCGGCACCCGGCGCTCCAGGCGGATCGTGTCGGCCGGCTCGTCGGGCAGGAAGGCGCCGATGAGGAATCGCGGCCGCTCGATCGCCTCCTGGATGTCGAGGCCGTAGTCGAACACGTTGGTGAACACCTGGACGTGGAACATCGCCTGCCCGTTGCCGCCCATCGTGGCGAAGCCCATCACCGGGCGGTCATCGCGGGTGGTGATGGAGGCCATCAGCGTGTGGAACGGCCGCCTGCCCGGCGCCAGCACGCTCGGGTAGGTCGGGTCCAGGCTGAAGTGACGGCCGCGGTTCTGCAGGCAGAGGCCGGTGCCCGGCGGGACCACGCCCGAGCCGAACGCGTTGAACAGGCTCTGGATGACGGCCGCCACGTTGCCGTGGCCGTCGGCGACGACGAAGCCGGTGGTATCGCCCTCCGGCTCGCCGGGCACGTACGCCTGCGCCTTGCGGGGATCGAACTGGCGGCGGCGGACCGCCGCATAGGCCTTGTCGAGCATGGCGGCCACCGGCACCCGCGCGTGGTCGGGATCGCCGATCCAGCGGTCGCGGTCGGCGTAGGCCAGCTTCACGACCTCGAGCATGAGGTGCAGGTGCTCGGCGGAGTGGAGCGCGCGCCGGGCGAGCGGAAAGCCCTCCAGCATGTTGAGCGCCATCAGCGCGGTCAGGCCCTGGGTCGGCGGCGGCGTCTCGTACACGGTGAAGCCGCGATACGTCGTCGAGATCGGCTCGCCCCACTCGCCGGCGTGGGCGCCGAGGTCCTCGAGCGTGAGAAATCCGTCGGAGGCCATCCGCTCGGCGATCGTCTGCGCCACGCGGCCGCGGTAGAAGAGGTCGGGCCCCTCGGCGGCGAGGTCGCGCAGCGTACGCGCGAGATCGGGCTGCACGAACATCTCGCCGGGCGCCGGCGGGCGGCCGCCGGGCAGGAACACCCGGCGCCACTCGGGGTCGGGGTTGCCCGGGGCGAACTCGGCGATGGCCTGGCTGAGGATCGACGTGATCGGAAACCCGCCGCCGGCGTAGTGGATGGCCGGCTCCAGCAGCCGGTCGAGGGGCCGCGCGCCGAAGCGCTCCAGCAGCATGGCCCACGCCCGCACGCAGCCGGGCACGCTGACCGTGGGCGGGCCGATCACCGGCAGCCCGCTCATCCCGCGCCGGCGCAGCTCCTCCGGCGTGGCCCGGGAGCCCGAGCGGCCGGCCCCGTTGAGGAAGTGCACGCGGCGGGTGGCCGCCTCGTAGTAGAGGCAGAACAGGTCACCGCCCAGCCCGCAGTTGTTCGACTGGGTGACGGCCAGCACCGCGTTGGCGGCGACGGCGGCGTCGGCCGCGGTGCCGCCGGCCTTGAGCGTCTCCACGCCGGCCAGCGTGGCGAGCGGGTGGCAGGAGGCCACCAGCCCGTCGCGCCCGAACGCGAGCGACCGGCGTGAGTACCCGAGTTCAGGCATCGCGAGTCTCCTCGAACAGTCTGGCGATCTCGTCGCGCGCGAAGGCGGGCAGCGGCCACTGGCGGGTGCCCTCGACGAGCATGACGCCCTGCTCGGGCGGGACGACCTGGCCGATGAAGTGGCAGTCGATGGCCTCGCGGGCCAGCGCGTGGATGACCAGGCCGGCCTCGGCGGGCGCCAGCGTCATGAGCAGCGCGCCCGAGGCGATGGTGCCGAGCGGGTCGAGCCCGAACGCCTCGCACAGCGCGCGCCCCTCGGGCAGCACGGTGATCCGGTCGCGGTCGATGCGCAGCCCCACGCCGGCGGCGGCCGCCAGCTCGTGCAGCGCGGTGGCGATGCCGCCCTCGGTCGGATCGTGCATGGCGTGCACGGTGGCCAGCTCGCACGCCAGCTCCGCCTCCGGCCGCACGCTGATGCCCGGCGCTCGCAGGAAGTTGCGGGCGCGGCGGATCGTGGCCGCCGGCACGCCGCGCGCCCGCAGCTCGGCGTCCTTCTCGCGCGCGATGATCGCGGCCCCCTCCAGCGGCACGCCCTTGGTCAGCACGATCGCATCGCCGACCCGGGCGCCGGAGGTCGTGACCAGCCGGTCCCGGGCGACCTCGCCGAGCATGGTGCCCGCCACGATCGGCCGGTCGATTCCGTGCGTGACCTCGGTGTGGCCCCCGACCAGCGCGACCTCGAGGTCCTCGCAGGCCTCGGCCAGCTGGGCGAACAGCGCGCGCACGCCCTCGTCGTCGGTGGCGCCCGCCGGCAGGAGCAGCGTGGCCAGGAACCAGCGCGGGGTGGCGCCGCGCACGACGATGTCGTTGGCGTTGACGTGGAGCGCGTACCAGCCCAGGTCGTCGGTGGCGAAGGTGATCGGGTCCGCGGTGGCGACGAGGTAGCGGTCGCCGAGGTCGATGACGGCGGCGTCCTCGCCCACCCGCGGCCCCACGATCACGCGTGGATCGCGGCTGACGTGCTTGTCGAGGACCGCCTGCAGCAGGTCGGCGGGGAGCTTCCCGATTGGCAGGACCGGCATCGCGCCCCGTAGTATACCGCCGTGACGACGGGCCCGATCGTCGAGGCCGTGCCGAATGTCAGCGAGGGACGCGACGCCGGGCGCCTGGCCCGCTTCGCGGGCGCCGTGGGCTCGGTGGCGGGCGTGAGACTGGCCGACGTGCACGCCGACCCCGACCACCACCGCTCCGTCTTCACCTTCCTCGGCTCCCCCGCCGCCGTCGTCGCGGCCGCGCTGGCGC
Source organism: Candidatus Methylomirabilota bacterium (assembly GCA_036397135.1). Taxonomy (GTDB): domain Bacteria; phylum Methylomirabilota; class Methylomirabilia; order Rokubacteriales; family CSP1-6; genus AR5. The sequence continues at coordinate 837 of DASWJN010000274.1, read as the reverse complement.
TGGCCGACGCCGTCGTGGCCGAGGTCGACATGCGAACGCACTACGGCATTCATCCGCGCATCGGCGCCCTCGACGTGCTGCCGTTCGTGCCGCTCCAGGGCATGACGATGGCCGAGGCCGTCGCCCTCGCCCACCAGGCCGGCCACGCGCTCGCGGCCCGGCATGCCCTGCCCGTCTACTACTACGCGCATGCCGCGCGGCGCCCCGACCGGCGCGCGCTGCACGGACTGCGCCACGGCGAGTACGAGGGGCTGGCCGCCCGGCTGGCCTCGGCCGAGGGCGCGCCGGACGACGGCCCCGCCCGCTTCGACCCGCGGGCGGGCGCCGTGCTCGTCGGCGCCCGCGACGTCCTGATCGCCTACAACGTGTGGCTGGCCGGCGACGATCTCGACGCGGCCCGCGCCATCGCGCGGGCGGTGCGGGCCAGCAGCGGCGGCCTGCCGGCCGTGCAGGCGCTCGGCCTGCCGCTGCCGAGCCGCGCCCGCGCGCAGGTCTCGATGAACCTGCTGGACTACCGCGTCACGCCGATCCCCGTCGTCTTCGACCGCGTGCGCGAGGAGGCGGCCCGCCGGGGCCTGGCCGTGGAGCGTGCCGAGCTGGTCGGCCTGGCGCCCCGCGCGGCGTTCGCCGGGCGCCCGCCGGCCTCGGTGGGACTGGCGCACTTCGCGCTGGAGTCGTACCTGGATACCTGGCTGAGCTAATGTCCCGCGTCAGAAGTTCGCCGACCGCCGGAGCGACGCGGGCGAGGTGCCCATGGGGTGGGTCCGCGGCACCACGAGGCTGGAGTCCGCCTCGCACCCGCCACGGCTGGGCTCCATCAGGCTGCGGGGCGCACGG
>DASWJN010000273.1:0-17224 GCA_036397135.1 Candidatus Methylomirabilota bacterium | reverse complement strand
CCGCCGCCCGTCACCGTGCGCCCCGTAGCCTGATGGAGCCCAGCCGTGGCGGGTGCGAGGCGGACGCCAGCCTCGTGGGCCGCGGACGCACCCCATGGGCACCTCGCCCACGTCGCTCCGGCGGCCGACGAACTTTTGACTCGGGACGCTAGCGCTCGAGTCCGTACTCCTTGAGCTTGCGCCAGAGCGTGGTGCGGCCGATGCCGAGCGCCTCGGCGGCGCCGGAGTGGTTGCGGCCGAAGCGCTCGAGGGTCTGCAGGATATGGATGCGCTCGGCGTCCGCGAGCGTCATCTGCCGCGGCAGCGCCGGCGACGGCCCCAGCTGCAGCCCCGCCGACACGTGCGGCGGCAGGTCGTCGGGCTCGACCACCTCGCTCCGGGCCAGGATGGCCGCCCGCTCGATCGCATTCTCCAGCTCGCGCACGTTCCCCGGCCACGGGTAGCGCAGGAGGCGCTCGACCGCCGCCGGCGACAGGCGCAGCGCGCGGCCCAGCTTGCCCGCCGCCCGCGCGAGGAAATGCTCGGCCAGCGCCGGAATGTCCTCGCGGCGGTCCCGCAGGGGCGGCAGGGCCACCTGGATGACGTTGAGACGATAGAAGAGGTCCTCCCGGAAGCTCCCCTGGCTGATCAGCGCCGCCAGATCGCCGTGGGTGGCCGCGATCACCCGCACGTCGCTGGTCGAGGCCTGGGTGGCGCCGAGGCGTCGCACCTCGCCGCTCTGGAGCGCGCGGAGGAGCTTGACCTGGAGCGCGGCCGGCATCTCGGCGATCTCGTCCAGGAACAGCGTGCCGCCGTCGGCCTCCTCGAAGAGGCCGAGCTTGCTGGCGGTGGCCCCCGTGAAGGCGCCCCGCATGTAGCCGAACAGCTCGGACTCCAGCAGGGTCTCGGGCACCGCGCCGCAGTTCACCGCCACGAACGGGCGGGCCGCGCGCGCGCTCGCGTGGTGGACGGCCTTGGCAATGACCTCCTTGCCGGTGCCGGATTCTCCCTGGATCAGCAGCGTGGCGTCGGTGGGAGCCACGCGCTCGACGAGGTCCAGCACCGTGTGCATGGCCGGCGAGTGCGCGATCAGGCCGGGCAGGCCGTAGCGCTCACGGAGCTGGGCGCGGAGGTTCTCGTTCTCCCGGCGCAGCGCCCGCCCGGCCAGCGCCTTGTCGATCCGGTGGTAGAGCTCGTCCGGCTCCTGGCCCTTCTCGAAGTAATCCAGCGCGCCGAGGCGGATCGCCTCCTTGGCCGACTTCCATTCCGCGAAGGCGGTGAGGAGGATCACCTCGGTCGCGGGCGCGTGCGCCTTGGCCGCCCGCAGCACGTCGAGGCCGTCGCCGTCGGGCATCCGGAGATCGGTGACGACGAGGTCGAAGACCTCGTCGGCGAGCCGCTTGGCGGCGGCGGTGACGCCGTCGGCCTCCAGCACGCGGTGACCCCGCTTGCGGAGCAACAGGGCCAGCGTGGTGCGCGCCGCCGACTCGTCGTCCACCACCAGCAGGTGGGCCATCGTCAGGCCGCCTCCAGCGGGAACAGCAGGGTCACTCGCGTCCCCCGGCCGGGCGCGGAGTCGATCTCGATGCGGCCGCCGTGCGCGGCGACGATGCGCTCGGCGATGGTGAGCCCCAGACCGCTGCCGTTCGGCTTGCCGGAGTAGAAGGGCTCGAAGACGCGGGCGAGTCGCTCGCGGGACATCCCGGGCCCGGTGTCGCTCACGGCCAGCGCGACGTCGCCGTTCTGCCGGGCCACCTCCAGGGACAGGCGCCCGCGCCCGTTCATCGCCTCGACGCCGTTGAGGGCGACGTTCCAGAGCACCTGGGTGACCTGGTCGCGGTCGAAGGCGAAGCGCGGCACCGCCGGATCGACCGCCACCCGCACGTCCACCCGGGGCGCCCGCGAGCGGTCGTCGCGGATCAGGCCGCCGACGTGCTCGACCACGTCCCGGATGTCGCCGGACGCGCGCCGCGCCTCCTGGGGGCGCGCGAAGTGCAGGAAGTCGGACAGGATGCGGTTGAGCCGTCGCGCCTCGGTGCGGACGGCCCCCAGCGTCGCCGCCCGCTCGTCGGGCGTCAGGCCGCTCTCGTCGGTGAGCAGCGCGGTGGCGTTGACGATCGCCGCCAGCGGGTTGCGGATCTCGTGGGCCATGCCGGCCGCCAGCTCGCCCGCCGTCGCCAGGCGCTCGACCTCGCGCAGGCGCGCGTTGAGCCGCTCGCTCTCGGCGCGCGCGCGCTCGAGGACCATGATGATCACGGCGAAGGTCGACAGGAAGTACAGCGTGATGAATACCGCGTGCACCGCGAGGTATTCCGCCGAGCCCGGCTCCGTGCTCACGAACTGCGTCGCGATGCGGTGGACGCCCCACAGCGTCAGGAGGCCGGCCAGCAGCCGCTCGCCCCGGCAGCCGGTGGCGCGCCCCGGTCCCGGCCAGAACAGCACGCCGGCCGCCATCTGGACGGCGCCCAGGATCACACCCACCGCGTGCTGGCCCTCGCCGGCGGTCCCCACCCCGCTCGCCAGGGTCAGCGCGACCGCCACCACGGCGCCGGCCAGGATGTCGCGCGCGCGCAGCCGATAGTCCCAGCGGTGCGCGAAGCCCGCGGCGAGCGTGAAGCCGACGGCGGCAACCGTGGTGATCGCGGTGCCGACGCCCGGATGCTCGAGGTCGAGGACGAGCACGTCGACGAGCCTGAGCCCCTTGGACAGCGTGTACGCGCCCCAGGCGAGGAGCAGGTAGTGGAAGAAGCGCACGCGGTGGGACGAGTAGAGATACGCGAAGATCAGCAGCTGGATCGCGAAGGCGACCGTCGAGACGAACGTCAGCATCAGCGGCACCGGCATCACGCCCTCCAACGAGACGAGTCTACGCCGGTGGGCAAACCCGATGCCACGCGCGCGCCGGCGTGGAATCGCGACGCCTCGACCGGCGCGCGTTTCATTTCAAAACCCTGTTCCACTCCGGAACAGCCGCGCGGTGAGGCCCGGGTCCCCGCTCGCCCGGTTTCATCGTGAACTCCGGAGTTCCGGCTTGGAACCGACGCCGGCGTGATGGCTGGCCCATTCTCAATGATTCCGCGAAGACGGGCCGTGGCACGGCGCCTGCTCCCCCAGCGCGTTCGGTCGGCCCGAGCGCCCGGATCACCGGAACCCCCGAGCCGACGAGCACCGACACCGAACGACGGAGGAGAAGAGGTCATGAAGCGGACGAACGCACTCGCAGTCGCCCTTGCAACCGTGTTGATCGCCACCGCGGCGAACGCCGAACGGCCGGAGGACCTGCAGGCGCCGCGCGGCCAGGAGCTGCAGGCGCCGCGTGAGCGCCTCGATGAGGTCCAGGCGCCGCGCGGGCAGGACGAGACCCAGGCGCCGCGCGGCCAGGACGAGCTCCAGGCGCCGCGCCGCTGAGGCCAGGAGGCCGGGCGGGCGAGGACGGACCTCGCTCGTCCGGCCGGCACCACACACCATGTCACGGTCGACGTCGTCCCGATCGTCGGCGAGCCCGCGCGGGAGAGGGCAGCGCGGCCAGCGCCTCGTCTCTCGTCATGCCGGCGGCCTGCAGCAGGTCGACGGTGGTCGAGCGCAGCTGCGCCACGATGACCATGGAGGAGAAGGCGCCGTCGGCGATCATGCCGGGGCTGGCCAGCCGGGCCACCGTCAGCAGGCGGCTCTTCGAGCGCGTCGGCGCCTGACCGGCGGCGAGCTCGGCGGCCAGGACGTCGACACCGTCGGCCAGCGCGTCGATGGCCTCGCAGAGTGTGTTGGGGACGGCGTCGCCGTCCCGCAACGCGAGCAGCGCCCGGCGGACCAGCACCCGGGTGTTGCGCACCGCATAGTCGATGGGCGGCACCAGTCGTCGATACCGTGTCAACCCACCCGCCCGGAGCCAGCGGATCGGCGCGATCGCCGTGATCTCGTCACCGGTCTGCAGGGCGGCCTCGAGATCGTCGATCGAGCGCTGGGTGGTCCGGGCCCGGGCCAGCACGGCGGCGGCCGTGTCGACGTCGCGGCCCTTGAGCGCGCGGGCGACCCCGTGCAGCGCTCCGGCCAGCTCCCTCAGGACGCGACCGGCGTCGCGAGCGACGACGGCCACGGGATTCGCGGGAACGAGCGCCATCACGACGAGCGCGGCGGCACCGCCGATCACGCCGTCGATCAGGCGACGGAACCCGAGTGTCTCGCCGGGCAGGGAGAGGGTCGCCACGAGCACGGCCGTGACCGCCGCCTGGACGGTGATGATGGCGCCGCCGTCGAGCAGGACGGCCGTCGACATCGCGAGTGCGACCACCAGGGCGATCTGCCAGGGCCCGGTGCCGGTGGCGGCGATCAACCACCCGCCGATGCCCGTCCCGATGGCGACCCCCACGATGAGCTCGACCCCGCGGCGCAATCGCTGCCCGAGCGTGATCCCGAGGCAGATGACCGCGGCACACGGCGCGAAGAACGGGGAGGGATGCCCGGCGACGTGGACGGCCACCAGCCAGGACAACCCTGCGGCCAGCGCCGCCTGGGCCAGCGGCAGCGCGGCGCCTTGCCAGCGCCTCAGCCGGTCCGCGATGTGGTCACGCACGTGTCGCAGGGCAGGCCTCCCTCTGTTTTCGAGTGGCGTCACCGCGGCGGGGGTTCAGCGCGGCGACGATTCGTGGGTCGGCGGTGCACGCACGATGAGCAAGTCACCACCGGGATGCCCACGCAGAAGGCACCGCCGTGGCGTCCGGCCCGGGCGAAGGCCCGATGGCACCGGGCCCGCCCCGGGTCGGCAGGAACCATGCAACGACATCGCATCGGAGGATCGAAATGAGTCAGCAGGTGGAGGCGGCGCCCACGAGTGAGACGGATGGCGATCGCGCGCTCGTCGAGGCGTTGCAGCGCCGGGCGCCGGGGGCGGTCGACCGTCTCGTCGCGACGTACGCCGACGGCGCGTATCGCCTCGCGATCGGGCTGACCCGCAACGGCCTGGATGCAGAGCGCGTGGTTCTGGACGCGCTGGGGCGCGCGATGCGCACGATCGACACGTTCCGCGGGGAGCCGCCCTTCCGGTCGTGGCTGTACCGCTTCGTCATCGACGCCGCGTCCCGGACGCGAGGCGGGCGATCGGGGCGGCGGCTGGAGATCCCGCTCGCGGAGGTGCTGCCGCCGTTCCCCGAGGATGGGCGGCCCGCGGCCCCGATCGCCGATTGGGCCGCGCGCGTGGACGATCCCGCCCGGGGCACGGAGCTCCGACTCGTGCTGAGCGCGGCGATCGACGCGCTTCCGGCCGACTACCGCAGCGTGGTCGTCCTCCACGACGTCGAGGGGCTCTCGAGCGCCGAGGTGGCGCAGGTCGTGAGCACCACGGTCGCCGACGTGAAGTCGCGCGTCCACCGGGCCCGCCTGTTCTTGCGGGCGCGGCTGGCCCTCCACATGTCTACTCCTCCTCGGCCCAGGCCTGGGTGAGACGCCGGGCGAGCGTGCGGTGGCCGGAGAAGTAGTAGGCGAGCATGGCGGCGGCGGCCAGGATGTTGCCGACGAAAATGGTCCAGCCGGCCAGCTCGTCGAGGACCCAGCTGGCCACGATGATCACGGCGCCGAAGAAGAAGATCTCGAACGCGGTGAACAGGATCACCAGCCCGAACACCAGCAGCGGCTGCCGCTCGGCCCCGGCGATCAGGAGCGCGCCCACGATGCCGAAGCCGATGAAGGCCGCGCCGTGGAGCGCGGTGTAGGCCGTGATCCCGACCGTCGGGTCGCTCGCGCCCAGCAGCGCGGTGCCGAGCAGCCGGGGCGTCCGCAGCGGCTCGCCCTGGATGGCGTCGATGGCGAAGAACCAGATCGCCACCACGGCGGCGCCGATCACGCCGGCCACCACGCCCTCTCCCAGCACGCCGCCCCAGGAGCCGACCAGCGTGCGCGGCAGCGCGCGATGGGCGCGGAAGAGGAACCACAGCATGGCCACCGAGGCCAGCAGGTTGCCGACCAGCACCGACCACCACACCAGCACCGCCTGGATGCCCTGGCCGAGCACGCTCAGCAGCCCGAAGAAGAACACCTCGAAGGCGGCGAACAGGATGACGAAGGCGATGAACAGCGCCGGCTCGCGCTCGCTCATGGCCATCATCGTGGCGGCCAGTATCCCGAAGGCGATGAAGGCCAGCCCGTGCAGGACGGTGTAGCCGAGGATCGGGGCGAGCGCCGGCTCCATGCCGACCGGCGTGTTGACGCCGTAGAAGACGAACGAGCCGAGCAGCGTCGGTGTGAGGAAAGGGTGGCCACGCAGGAGATCGAACACGAAGAACCAGAGGGCCACCACGGCGGCGCCGATCAGGCCGGCGACGATGCCCTCCCGAAGGACCGAGCGTTCGGCCGGGTTCATTGGGTGCGACCCCGGCGCCATAGTAACAGACTCCCTCCGGGCTACGCGTTGTGGGTTAGGCGCACGCCGTAGTCCGAGTAGCGCAGGTGGGGCGGCAGCGACGAGCGGTGGGCCACCGGGCTCCAGGGATCGGCGTGGCGCCAGGCTCCGCCGCGGCTCACGCGGCGCGTGCCGGCGGCGGGGCCGCGCGGGTTGCGCCCCGGCGACGTCGTGTAGGCGTCCTCCGCGTACCAGTCGGCGCACCACTCGTGACAGACCCCCGAGAGATCGTAGAGGCCGAGCGCGTTCGGCGGCGTCGACCGCACGCGCGGGGGCGCCGCGAACCGGCCGGCCGGCGCCGGCGCGTCGCCCCACGGATAGCGCGCGCCGTCGAGGCCGCCGCGGGCGGCCTTCTCCCACTCGGCCTCGGTCGGCAGCCGGGCCGAGCACCAGGCGGCGAACGCGGCCGCTTCCTCCCACGCCACGCCGACGACCGGCTGGTCGGGCGCGTCGAAGCCGGGCGCGCCCCAGAAGGCCGGCGGCGGCGCGCCGGTGGCCGCCAGCCACGCCGCCCATTCGGCGTTCGTCACCGGCGCCGTCGCGATGCGGAAGGCGTCCACCCAGACCGTGTGAACGGGCCGCTCGCCGGGATGCCCGCCGGCCCAGCCCATGGTGAACGCTCCCTCCCCGATCTCGACGAAGTCCACGGGGATATAATGACGCGCCCGCCGGAGTTTGGGGGCCTGGGGCCACCGCGAGGCCCGCGCGGGTGGTCGAGGAGTGCCGCGGCTACGCCGGGGCGCGACGAGCGCTTGGGGGTTTGGGGGCCATGTCGGGGCCCCCATCTAGGAGGACAGCATGAACGTCGCGGAACGCATGGGCCGGCTCGGGACCGAGTCGGCGTTCGAGGTGCTGGCCCGGGCGCGGGCGCTGGAGCGCCAGGGCCGCGAGATCGTCCACCTGGAGATCGGCGAGCCGGACTTCGACACGCCCGCCCACATCAAGGAGGCGGCCAAGCGCGCGCTCGACGCCAACGCCACTCACTACGGCCCCTCGGCGGGGTTGCCCGAGCTGCGGGAGGCGATCGCCAAGCACACCGCCGAGACCCGCGGCGTGCCGGTGTCCCCCGAGCAGGTCGTGGTCACGCCCGGCGCCAAGCCGATCATGTTCTTCACGATCATGGCCCTGGTCGGCCGGGGCGACGAGGTGATCTACCCGAACCCGGGGTTTCCGATCTACGAGTCCGTCATCAATTTCGTCGGCGGGGTGCCGGTGCCGATCCCGCTGCGCGAGGAGAGCGATTTCGGGTTCGACCTGGCGCTGTTCGAGCAGCGCGTGTCGTCCAGGACGAAGCTGATCATCGTCAACTCGCCGGAGAACCCGACCGGCGGCGTGCTGGACCGCGGGCAGATCGAGCGCATCGCGCGGATCGCGGCCGAGCGCGACATCCCCGTCCTCACCGACGAGATCTACCGGCAGTTCCTCTACGAGGGGGAGTTCGTGTCGTTCTACGCCCAGCCCGGCATGCACGCCCGCGCCATCCTGCTCGACGGCTTCTCCAAGTCGTACGCGATGACCGGCTGGCGCCTCGGCTATGGCGTCATGCCGGTCGAGCTGGCCGAGCACGTCACCCGGCTCATGGTGAACTCGGCGTCGTGCACGGCGTCCTTCGTCCAGCTGGCCGGCGTGGCCGCGCTGCAAGGCGACCACGGGCCGGTCTCGCGCATGGTCGCCGAGTTCAAGCGGCGGCGCGACCTGATCGTCGACGGCCTCAACCGGCTGCCCGGCGTGACCTGCAAGCGTCCGCGCGGCGCCTTCTACGTGTTCCCCAACGTCACCGGCACCGGCCGCACGTCGGCCGAGGTCGCCGAGCGGCTGCTCCAGGAAGCCGGCGTCGCGGTCCTCTCGGGCACGGCGTTCGGCGCCCACGGCGAGGGGTATCTCCGGATCTCCTATGCGAACTCCGAGGCCAATCTCACCAGGGCGCTGGAACGGATGAGGCCGGTGTTCGAGGCCTGGGCGCGCTGAGCGACCCGCCGCGCCGGGGCTGATGGCCCGCATCACCGTCGGCGACGTCCTGGTCGACGGGCTGGCCCGGGCGGGCGCGTCCCGCGTCTTCACCGCTCCCGGCGCCCCCGTTCCGCTCGTCGCCGCCGCGCACCGGCGCGCGCTCGACGTCGTCGCGGCACCCGACACCGCGTCGGCCGGCCTGCTGGCCGCCGTGAGCGGCGAGATCGGTGACGGGCCGGGCGCCGCGGTTGCGGGGCTCGGCGACGCGGCCGGGCTCGTCCGCGGCCTCGCCCATGCCCAGCGTGACCGGGCGCCGCTGATCGTTCTCACCGGCGGCGTCGCCGACACCGGATTGATGGCGCCAGTGGTCAAGGCCAGCATCGTCGTGGAGCCGGTCTCGGCCGGCCACTGGATCGCCCACGCCGCCCACCTGGCGATGGCGGATCCGCGTGGCCCCGTCCATCTCGCCGTCCGCCCCGAAGCCCTCGACCAGCCGGCGCTGGCGGTCGCCGCCTCCTGCCGCCGGGCGCCGCTGCCGCCGTCCACGCCCGGGAGCCTGGACGCCCTCGCCGACGCCATCGAGGGCGCCGCGCGTCCGCTGCTCGTCACCGGACTGGAGTGCGGGCCTGACGACGCGAAGTGGATCCGCGCCTTTGCCGAGGCCCTGCCGGCCCCCGTGCTCGCGACACCGAAGGGCAAGGGCGCGCTCGCCGATCCGCACCCGCTGGCCCTCGGCCCGCTCGGGGCGGGACACCCGGCGCTGGCGCGCGCGGATCTCGTGCTCCTGGTCGGAGTCGACGCCGGCGAGCTGCCGCCCAGCGCGCTGCCGGCCGGCACTCGCGTGGCGCGCATCGGCCGCGGCGGGTGGCACGGGAGCGCGCTCGTCGCCGAGGCGCTCGGCGAGCTTGCGCTGGTCATCGAGGAGCTGGCGCCACGCGTGCGCGCGCGCCCGGCCGCCGACTGGGACGTCGCCGAGCTGGATCGCATCAAGCGCGCCGCCGGTCGGCAAGCTGCCGCGACGCCGGAGGGTCGACTCGTGGCCCTGGCGCGCGAGGCGACCCCCGCGGGGACGCTGGCCACGGCCGACGTCCCGGCGCTGGCGGCCTGGCAGGCGGTGAGGCCGCGCGAGGCGCTCTCCCCGCTCGGGACGCCGACGCCGGGCTACGCGGTGCTGGCCGCCGTCGCTGCCGGGCTCGCCCACCCCGACCGTCACGTCGTCGCGTTCACGAGCCCGCGCGGGCTGGCCGCGGCTGAGACGGCGTTGACGCTCGCGGTCGCCCGCCGGCTTTCGGTGATCGTCGTGGTGCTGGGAGCGCTCGAGGAGGACGTGCGAGCGCGACTGGAGCGTCCGGGTCTCCTCGCGCTCGTCTCCGGGGGCGAGGCGGGCTTCGCGGCGGACCTCTCGCGGGCGCTTCTCTCGCGGCGGCCGTCGCTGGTTGCGGTCCGCCCCGGGGCGTAGACTGCAGCCCATGAAGTGCCTTCGAGCGTTGCTCCTCGTGCTGGCCCTCGCCGCGCCGGTGGGCGCCGCCGACGTGCCACTGCTCGTCGGCGCCGAATGGCTGCAGGAGCGGCTCGGCGCGCCGGAGCTGCGCATCGTCGACATGTCGAGCGACGTGAGGACCTACCGCCGCGGTCACATCCCGGGCGCGGTCTATCTCAACGTGGAAGACGCGCGGGTGCCGGTGCCGGCCGGCGGCTACCGGCTGCCCTCACCGGAGGAAGCCGCCCGTCTGTTCGCTCGCCTGGGCCTCGGGCCCGACACGCGCGTCGTGATCTACGACGACGCCGGCGGGCTCCACGCGGCGCGCCTGTTCTTCACGCTGGAGGCCTACGGCCGGCACAACGTGACGATCCTCGACGGCGGCAGCCAGCGCTGGCGCGCGCTCGGGGGCGCCTGGACGAGGGAGGTGCCCCGGCTTCGGACGCCGGCGGCGCTGCCGGCGCCGACGCTGCAGGCCGAGCGCGTGGCCGGCGCCGACTGGATCCGGGAGCGGCTCGGCCGCGCCGACGTCGCGCTCGTCGACGCCCGGACTCCGGAGGAATACAGCGGCCGCGACGCGCGCGCCCGGCGGGGCGGCCACATCCCCGGCGCCGTCCACGTCGAGTGGACGCGCCACCTGCGTCCCGACGGAACCTTCAAGCCACTCCCCGAGCTGCGCGCGATGTACCGGGAGGCCGGGGTGACGCCCGGCAAGACCGTGATCACCTACTGCCAGACCCAGCACCGCGCCTCGCACTCCTACTTCGTCCTGCGCCTGCTCGGCTACCCGAACGTGGTGGCCTACGACCGCTCCTGGATCGAGTGGGGCAACCGCCACGACCTCCCGATCGCCCGCCGCTGACGCAACCGGAGACGTCGCAGGCTGAGCGCTCGCCGGGCGCTGCGCGAACCCAGCGCGAGGGGTCGCCGGTGACCGGGCGAGACGGCCGCGAAGTCGGATCAGGCACAACAGTGCGGGATCGAATCGCGGCGGGGGGTGATCGCGAGGCGGGCGAGGGCGTGGGTGGGGTCTGAAGGACCCGTTCCCCGCCGCCCCAGACCGCGCGCACCGCACCGAAGGAATCCAGCCGCCCACACGTCGATGCGGACTCCCAAGCGCGTGATCCCTCAGACCCCACCCACGCCCCCGCCCGCCTCGCGCCGCCAGCCGATCGCGCGCCACGGTCGCGCGCGACTACTCCCACGCCCGATAGGTCTGCGGCGACAGCTCGTCGGCGCCGCGCCCCGCCCAGTCGAACGGCTTCATCCGCGGCCACATGCGTTCGCCGCCCGCCTGGAGGTCGGCCAGGATCTTCGCCTCGTCGGCCGCCAGCACGCGCCCGCCGTCCACCACGAGGCGTCCGCCGACGTACACGCGGTCGACGTCCTCGGCGGTCGCGTTGTAGACGATGTTCTTGACGGGATCGCGCAGCGGCGTCATGCCCCACGAGGCGGCCTTCCACAGCACGAGGTCGGCGGCGGCGCCGGCGGCGATGCGGCCGAGGTCGTCGCGGCCGAGGGCGCGGGCGCCGCCCAGGGTGGCGGCGTCGAAGGCGTCGGCGGCGGTGGTCGCCTCGGTGTTGCGCTCGACGATCTTCGAGCAGACGGCCGCCCACCGCATGGCCTCGATGACGGACTGGGGGTTGGTGTCGGTGCCGAGCGCGACGTTGATGCCGGCCTTGCGGTAGAGGGCGAACGATTCCATGAGCACGCCGCGGCGGGCGAACACCCAGACCGCGTGGGCGACCGAGCAGCCGGACTCGGCCATGATGGCCACGTCGCCCGGCGGGTAGTTCGTCCACGACGAGCCGCCGACGATGATGGCGTGGCCGAGCACCGTGTTCTGGCCCAGCACGCCGAGGTCCTCCAGCCAGGCGATCGGCGTCTTGCCGTGGCGCTGCAGCATCTCGTTGAACTCCACCACCGACTGGGAGGTGTGCAGGGTGAAGGGTCTGCGCGCCTCGTCGGCCCGGCGCTTGGCCTCCTGCAGCAGCTCCGGCGTGCAGGTGTCGACCTGGGCCGGCGAGAAGTAGCAGCGGACGAGGCCGCCGTGGGCGCCGTCGTGCTTCTCGAAGAACTCGACGGCGCGCCGCAGCCCCTGCCGGCCGGCCTCCTCGTCCCACTCCCAGACGACCCGGCGGCCGTCTCGCGTGAGCCACTGGCCCGAGCGGAACGCCAGGCCCATGTACACGCGCAGCCCGTAGTGGGCGGCCCGCTCGACGACATAGGAGCCGAGGCCGCCGATCTCCATGCAGGTCGTGACGCCGCCCCGCAGCAGCTCGGCCATCGAGAAGTCGACACACGCCCGGCCTGCGTCCTCGTCCTGGGCCCCGCCGCGGACCGGCAGCATCTCGAACAGGCCCGAGTACCAGAACTGCGGGCTGCCGCGGTCCTCGATGAACGAGCGGTCGAGCGGCGAGCCTCCGATATGGGCGTGGGTGGTGATGAGCCCGGGTGTCAGGACACGGTCTCGTGCATCAACCGTCTCGTCCACGACGCCATCGAACGTGTGTCCGACGTGAGCGATCCTCTCGCCTTCGACGACCACCACGCCGTCGCGGAGCAGACGGTGGCCCCGGCCGTCGAAGGCGATGATCCAGCCGGCCCGGATGGCGAGACGGCGGGCCGGGCTCACCGCGCGACGACGGCGGGATCGAGGCGCAGCACCGCGTAGCCGCCCACCGCGCCGGCCCCGAAGCCGGGCGCGAACAAACGCATGGGCCGGTCGATGACGCCCTCGGCCACCGCGTCGTAGATCGCCAGCGGGATCGAGGCCGACGACGTGTTGCCCACGCGCTCGATGTTGAAGTACAGGCGCTCGGGCGGGATGCCGGCGGCCTTCGCGTAGTGGACGACCATGGTCTTGTTGGCCTGGTGCGGCACCACCAGGTCGATCGCGTCCAGCAGCGAGCGGTCACCGCCGTCGGGGTGCGGCAGGGCGACCAGCTCGCGGATCATCTGCGTCAGGTACCGCTTCACCAGCGCCTTCACCTCGGGTCCGTACACGGTGATGTTGTTGTCGAACTCCGGGTTGGGCCAGATGATCGAGTCGACCTCGCTCATGGGGCCGCTGGCATAGGTCTGGTAGTACTCGACGTCGGGCGCGGCGCCCTCCGGCGCCGGACCCACCACGAGCGCGGCGGCGCCGTCGCCGAAGATCATGCGCGAGGTCCGCACGGTGCCGATCTTGTCCGAGAACTTCTCGCCGCACACCAGCAGCACCGGCCGCCGAACCTCCTGGAGCTGACGGATGGCCTCGCTGAGGCCGAAGGGAAGGCCGGCGCAGGCCGCGACGATGTCGGCCGAGAAATGCGTCTGGAACATCCCGAGCTGGCCGGAGAGCCAGGTGGCCAGCGAGGGCATCATCTTGGCGCTCGTGCAGGAGCAGAGGATGACGGCGCCGATCTCCTCCGGCCGCCGCCCGGCCTTGGCCAGCGCGGCCTCGGCCGCCAGCAGCGAGATGTGGTCGAGGTCGAGCGCGGTGTAGAGGCGCTGGCGGATGCCGGTCTTGTCCTCGATCTCGACGGCCGTCATCGGCGACCACGAGTAGGCCGCGTTGCGGATCAGGTCGTCGTTGGTGCACGGGGTCTCGCCCTTGTAGACGGCCAGCGCCTCGAGCCGCGGCATCACCGTGAACCTGCCGCGCACGTCGATCGGCGGGTAGGGCTCGACGGGCCCCCGCGAGGCCGCCGGCGCCGGCTTGCGGGGCCGGACCCGGCGACCGCCCTTGACGCGGCGGATGAACTGCAGCACGTCGTCGTTGCGCGGCCGGTACACGACCACGAAGTCGTCGTCGTGGAGCTTGCCGACCTCGATCACCCGCATCTTCGCCCGGTCCCACCGGTACTGGTTGTGGAGCACCATCGTCTGGCGCATCAGCGCCTCCAGCTCCGGCACGCCGTGCCAGTACTCGACGATATCGTCCCAGCCGTAACCCGGGTAGTCGGGGTCGTGGGCGAGCAGGTGATAGGTGAGGTTGTGCGGGTTGCTCAGGATCTCGGCCACCGTCGGCTTGATCGGCGACAGCTCGGCGCCGGCGCCCTTCTTGTGCCGGAAGACGTCGAGCAGGATGCGGGAGATCTTGTGCTCGGTGCCCTCGTCCCAGGTCGGCACCAGGTTGCGGTAGCCGCTCTCGATGGCGGCGGCCAGCTCGCCGCCCTCCCACGGCTTGAAGATCGGCAGGAAGATGTCGTCGCGCTGGCGCGGCACGTCGCGCCAGCGCATCGGCTGCTTGTCGTACATCGTGAACGGATAGCGGTTGACCCAGAACAGGTCGAGCGCGAGGTCGCGCAGCAGCTCGTAGCGGCCCTTGTAGTCGCCGCTCTCCAGCCGGGCGACGATCTCCGCCTCGGTCGGCGCCTTCTCCTCGAAGTCGCGGCGGATGACGGCGGCGAACTGCTCCAGCGTCTCGAAGACGGAGAAGTCGAGCGCCGGGAAGAAGTTGTAGGGGAAGACGATCCGGCCGTAGCGATTGACGACGAACGGCTTCATGGCCCCGCCCTCCAGGGGCTCACCGTAAGCCCGGCGGCGGCCTTGTGCAAGCCGCTATAATCCAGCTATGTCCATGCTCACCGAGCGCGATCAGGAAGCGGTCCGCAAGGAGTTCCAGCGGCTGCAGGGGCCCGTCAAGCTCGTCGTCTTCTCGCAGGAGCTGGTGGCGGGCGAGCTGTGCCGCCAGAACGAGCAGCTCGCGCGCGACGTGGCCGCGCTCGACGACCGCATCTCGGTGGAGGTGCTGAACCCCGCCATCGACCGCGAGCGGGCCGAGGCGTACGGGGTCGACCAGGTGCCGGCCATGGTGGTCGAGGGCGCGCGCGACTACGGCCTCCGCTTCTTCGGCATCCCCTCGGGCTACGAGTTCAGTAACCTGATCGACTCGATCATCGTGGCGTCCAGCGGGGAGACCGGGTTGACGGAGGCCACCAAGACCTCGCTGGCCGGGCTCACCGGCGACGTCACCATCAAGGTCTTCTCGACTCCCACCTGACCCTACTGCCCCCGGGCCGTGCGCCTGGCGCAGCACATGGCGGTCGCGTCGGAGCGGGTCACCGCCGTCGCCATCGAGGCCACCGAGTTCCCCGAGCTGTCCCGCGCCTACCGGGTCAGCGCCGTGCCCAAGATCGTGATCAACGACCGCGTGGAGTTCGAGGGCGCGCTGCCCGAGCCCCAGTTCCTCGACGCCGTCCTGCGCGCGGTGGCGCCGTCCGCGTCGTGAGCCGGAGCGCAACCTGGCGTGGGCGCGCGAGCTGAAGCTGCCGTTCCGGCTGCTCAGCGATCGCGACGGCCGGGCCGCCCGCCGCTGGGGCGTGTGGGACGACACCTGGGCCATCCAGACCGACCGTACGCTGGCCGCGCTGACGACGCTTGCCCGCGCGAAGTAGCGGCCTGCTGTTCGCCTACGGCACCCTCATGCGCGGCTACGCGCTGCACCGCGTGCTGGCCGCCGGCGCCACGCTGCTCGCCCCCGGCACCGTCCGCGGCCGCCTGCTCGACCTCGGGCGCTACCCCGGGCTCGTGGAGGGCGCCGGCCGCGTGAGCGGCGAGGTCTATCGCCTCGACGATCCCGAACTTCTGCCGGTGCTCGATCGCGAGGAGGGGTACAATTTCGAGCGCCGGCGGGCGGTCGTGACGCTCGCCGGCGGCCGTCGCGTGCGCGCCTGGCTCTACCGGTATCGCGGTCCGCGCGAGCGCGCGACGCCGATTCTCGACGGCGACTACCGCCGTGCCCGCCCGCCGGGCGGCCGCGGCCACGCGACGAAGCCTGCACCCGGGAGGATTCCATGGCGATGACCGCCGCCGAGCTGGTCAAGGCCGACCAGGACCACCTGATCCATCCGCTCCATCACCCGATCGACAACGCCGAGCCCGTCATCTACGTGCGCGGGCGCGGCGCCATGGTGCAGGACATCGGCGGCCACGAGATGATCGACGGCCTCTCGGGGCTGTGGAACGTCAACGTCGGCCACGGCCGCGCCGAGCTGGCCGACGCCGCCGCGGCCCAGATGAAGGAGCTGGCCTACTTCTCCGGGTACGTCGGCTCCTCGAGCATCCCGGCCATCACGCTGGCGTCCAGGCTGGTCGAGCTGGCGCCCGACATGCACGGCATCTTCTTCTCCACCGGCGGCGCCGAGGCCAACGAGTCGGCGTTCAAGACCGCGCGCTTCTACTGGAAGGCCAAGGGCAAGCCCGACAAGGTCAAGGTCATCGCCCGCCAGCACGCCTACCACGGCGTGACCCAGCAGGCGATGAGCGCCACCGGCATGCCCGCCTACTGGAAGATGTTCGAGCCGCGCATGCCGGGGTTCGTCCACATCCCGACCTGCTATCCGTACCGCGTGCAGGACGGCAAGCCCGGCGAGACGGCCGGCCAGACGGCCGCGCGCCTCCTGGAGGAGGCGATCCTGCGCGAGGGGCCGGAGACGGTGGCCGCGTTCATCGCCGAGCCGATCCACGGCGGCGGCGGCGTGATCTATCCGACCGACGATTACTTCCCGCTCGTGCGCCAGATCTGCGACCGGCATCACGTGCTGTTCATCGCCGACGAGGTCATCACCGGCTTCTGCCGGACCGGCAAGTGGTTCGCGATGTCCCACTGGAACGTGAAGCCGGACATCCGCTCGTTCGCCAAGGGCGTGACCTCCGGCTACCTGCCCCTGGGCGGCATCATGGTGAGCCGCGCGATCAAGGAGGCGATCGACGGAGTCAAGCCCGAGGACCGCTGGATGCACGCCTACACGTACTCCGGCCATCCGACCTGCTGCGCCGTCGCGCTCAAGAATCTGGAAATCATGGAGCGCGAGCGACTGTGGGAGAACGCGGCCAAGATGGGCGACCGCCTCTACGCCGGCCTCCAGCAGACCTTCAAGGACCATCCCAACGTCGGCGACGTGCGGGGCGGCAAGGGGCTGCTGGCCGCCGTCGAGCTGGTCGAGGACCGCGCGAGCAAGAAGAACCTCCCGGCCGACCGCAAGGTGGCGCCCCGGGTGCAGGCCGAGATGATGAAGCGCGGCGTCATCACGCGGGTGCGCGTGGTGGCGGGCGCGCACCCGGCGCCGGGCGACACGATCTACTATGCGCCGCCGCTGGTCGTCACCGAGACGGAGGTCGACCGGCTGGTCGCGGTGACCCGCGACGCGATGAAGGCGGTGCTCGGCGTCTGAGGCCGCCGGCGTGAGGCTGATCACCGCCCACCGGATCCTGATCCTCTGCGGCATCGCGTTCTTCGTGGTGTACGCGGTGATCAAGACGCAGAAGTACCTGGCGGGCAGCGGCACGCTCGACCTGGTGCAGGCGGTGGTCGCCCTGGTGATCGCGCTGGGCTTTCAGTGGTATTTCCGGTCGCTGGCGCGATGGGGAAAATAGCTCGGAGGGGGGCTTCGCCACCCTTTTCTCTTCGGAGGGGGCCTCGACGGCCCCCTCCGACT